>JBELAJ010000309.1:0-9663 GCA_049508935.1 Terriglobia bacterium
TTGGAGTGCGGCAGCTTGCTGCCGCTTTTCTTTAGGCCAGCTTGCTGGCCGCGCACCGGGCGAAGCGCGAGCAAGCTCGCGGCAGAAAAGCGGCAGCAAGCTGCCGCACTCCAAAGCGGCTGCGCCGCCTGGAAAGGCGAGGCCCTTCCGCAGAGCCGGGCGGCAGAGCCGCTGCAACCCCTGTCACGCGCAGTCGCAGGCATCGCCAACCGGATCAAGCGTAATTTGGACAAGCCCGGAATCTTCCGCATCACTTATCCAACTCCTGTTGGACCCGCGCCAGCTCGACGAGCGCGGCGGTGAGTTGCTTCTTGTAATCGTCCTCAGACATGGCGGCTTTTTGATATTTCAGGGTATCGATCTGGTGTTCAAGCTCTTCTTTCTTAGCGAGCAGGGCGTGCTTGCCTGGGTCATTCGCGGCGCGTTCCGCGGAGCCGAATCGTACAAGAGTGACGCGGGAGAGCAGCAATCCTTCACCACCCTCATTCGACGCCGCGCGCACCGCCTCGCCTTTGCCCGTGTCCTCAAATATGGCGTGTTCGGTGGCCAGGCGTTTCTCGGATTCGTAATAAGCCGCGGTCTTACGTGCGGCGTACTGGAAGGCTTCGAGGGCGCTGATCGCTTCGTTCTTGTCGACATCAGCCTCGGGGTCGTGCAGCGCCTCGACCCAGTAGCGGCAGAAGACCGTGGCGTTCTTCTCAGTCCCCGATTTGGTGGCGGCGATGACCGCTCGTCCCGGCCGTTCAAGGGCCGGAACAGATCCGCCGCTGGCGCTGGTGGTGTTGACGATCAATTGCCGCTTGGCGGGTACGTGATCGCAAAGACGCGCCAACTCCTCGGCCGAAACATCCGGGCCGACAAGATTGAACTTGTACTCGACGCCATCGAAGGAGCCGTGGCCGATGAGGATCAGCACGAATTCGTCGTCGGGCTTGGCTTGGCTCGAAATAAGGCCGAACTTTTCGGTCAGGCGCTCGCGCGTGGCATCTTTGCCGAGAAGCGTTTCGACATGCGCGTCCACGCCGGAGGTCCTGAGCACCTTGTCCAGATCTTTGGCCAGAGACTCGAATTGCTGCTCATACTCCGGCTCGCCGCCCAGACCGGCGACCGTCAGATAGTAAGTCGCGCCTTTCACCGGGAGCGCGAAGATGAGCAAGAGTGCAAGGGGCAATCCTGCCCACACCAGCCCGCGGAGGGACCCCCTCGCCCGGCGCTGCGCGCCACCCTCTTCCCCAAGGGGGAGAGGGTATGAATCTAAGAAACTTCTCCTCTCGCTACCTCGGGGGAGAGCGGCCGGGAGTGAGGGGGTTCTGCCGCTGAATTTTGCGTCATTCAACATTGAAGAAATCGTCACACGATCCCCCATCTCCGGCGCAGCAGCCATTCCGAGCAGCAGAGGAGCAAAACCAAAATGAAAACGGCCGGCATATTCCAGAGCTCTTTGATTTGGCGGAAGCTGATTCCCGCTTCCGAGTAGGGAATGTCGCGGCCAAGCTGGGAAGCCTCTGAGGGCTGCCAGTAGCGCCCGCCGGTTTGTTTGGCGAGCCTTTCCAGCAGGTCGCGGTTCTGCTCGAGGTGAAAGTTCTCCGCAACCCCGTTCATCCGTTCAAAGTCCAGGTTGTCGCTGCCGAGATCTGCGCTCCCACGCTTGGCTGTCACCATGACCGAGTACAATTCCGGCCGGTCGGCGTTCCACTCGCCCTGAAACGTGCCGGGCGAGGTCGGATCGGGAGCGAGATCGAGTGTGGCGCTCACGCCTCCGGGCCCAGAGATGTGGGCTTGGACGATAGCGTCGGGAGCGGGCGCGAAATCCTGACCGCGAACCTCGGCCGAGATTTTTGCGCGTCCTTCGTCAAATAGTATGGGCTTCGGGACGGATGCGACGATATGGCCCGGCGTATCGGCAACGAGCCAGCGCAGCAGTTGCTGCCAGAAGGCGTCGTGCGTATGGTCACCGGAGGGCAGAGCCATCTGCCACCGCCAGGTCCCGCCTGTGGCCAGGATCGCGGTTCTCCCACGTCCATAATTCTCGGTGATGAGCAGCGGCTCCTTTCGTCCCCCGCCGTTCATTTCCACCAGCACGGCCGCGCCGGGCTTGGGTGTGCCGGAGTCTTGGTAGTCCTCGAGGTAGGGCATTTTCTTCCAGCGCGTCAGATTGTGCGCCGGATCTTCAATCAATCGGCAGATGACGTTGTCGGCCCCCACCGGCGTCAGAGCGACGGTTGCCGGGTCTCGGTGAAATGTCCCTTTTCTTGCGGGCAGGAGCGAGGGAAGGAGGTCGGCAAGGTTGGAAGTGCTCCAGCCTCCGTCTGACAGGGCAAAGCGCCCGCCGAGAAGCAACAACCCGCCGCCACGGCGATCGACGAATTGCTCAATCAAATCGCGCTGTGCGGGCGTGAAGTAACCGGCTTCGACTGACCCGATAATCAGTCCCTGGTAGGCGAAGAGCTCTTCGGCGGTGGATGGGAAGCCCTGCGCCAGTTCGTTGGGATTGTCAATTCCCTGACGATAGATTTTGTTCTCCGTAGTGCGCAACATCGAGACTAGCTGGATGATGGAGTCGTCTGACTCTGCGCGCCGGACGAATTTGTATTCCCACCGAGGTTCGCCTTCCACATAAAGAATGCGGCGCCGGCCCGACTCGACATTCACCAGTCGCGTTACGGCGTTATTGGAGGGATTCTCTTCGCCGGGCAGCGGGTCGATGGAAAAACGGAAAGCCTTGGCGCCGGCGCGGCCAGCGTTGAACATCAGGTTCTCGGTTTGGGCGGCGCCTTCGGTGGAGAGGGTGATCTCTCGCGCCGCCAGCAGCGTCGCTCCGTCGTGAACGCTCAGCGTGGCCTGCCGCCCGGCGTAGCCGTGCTGGTGAAAACGGACAATCGCCGACAGGCGCGAATCCGCCAAGGCGCGGGGTGCAACCGTTGCGTCGTCGATCTCCACGTCCTGCGACATGGCAAGGCGCCCGAAGCCGACGGTGTGCACCGGAATCCGCCGCGAGCGAAGAGCCGTGATGGTGTCCAGATCGACACCGCCGGAGTTGTCGGACCCGTCGCTCAGCAAAACCACGGCTCCAATCGGCAAATCGCTGGTCTCCTCGGCCAACTGTTTCAGCCCTCCCCCGATGTGCGTCACGGGCGCCGAGGCGCGCAACTCCTCCAGGCTCGAAACGCGCGTCACTTCGCTGTCGAGGCGATAAAAGCGAGTTTGGAATTGCTTCTGAAGACCCGCCAGAACCCCGCCTTGCATAACTTTGACAGCACGTTCCAGACGGGAGGCGCCATCCTCCGTAGTGGCCATGCTGCGTGAGTCGTCAACCAGAATGGCGATGATGTTCTTCTGCGGTTCGAGTTGTGCAACCACCAGGGCGGGTTGCCAGAGAAGGATCAGCAAAAGCGCCACCATGCACGATTGCAGAAGCCAGATGACCCCAGCCCGCCAGTTCCTCACGCTGGGGGCAGCCTGTGGCAGGCGAGCACGAATCAGCGCCGCCAAACCGCCCGCCGCCAGCAGCACCAGCAGTCCCAGGAGCCACCTCGGCCAACTGCTGAGCAACACCAGTTCGCCTCTCGAAAAAACCAGGCGTGGGTATTTGAAAAGAAACTGAAACATGCAGTGCTCGTAGGGGCAGACCTCGTGGTTGCCCGTATGCTCGACGTCAAGATTCTCGAAGCCCGGGTTACCCTGAGTACGATGCCCTGAAACACCCTTTGGATGCAAAAAGATCGAAGCCTGTGCGGTCACCCTGAGCGCAGCGACGGATCTGGGCAGTTGTTTTTCGTTTTCAATACCTTACGACGAACTGCGGAGATCCCTCGCTGCGCTCGAAAGTCTGTCATTCTGAGCGAAGCGAAGAATCTGCATTTGTTCGCCTCGGAACTGCAGATCCTTCGCTTCCATGAAAATGACTCCCCTCCTCAGCGGGAGGAGGGGCAGGGGGTGGTGGGTGGGACGGTCAGCGAACGACAACCACCCCTGACCCCTCCTTAACCAAGGAGGGGAATCATTTTCATCCCAAGTGGTGAGCCGAAGGATCATGGAATCTTCGCGCAGGATGACAGCGATTTTCATTGCATCGGATGAGTCGAAGACCCATGACCACCCCGGACAACAGGTTTGGCCGTCTCGCTTCACGCGTATCGGAACAGTGCCTTAAAGCCAAAGTCCATGTGCTGCTGGTTGTGGCAGTGAAAAAGCGTGAGCCCCGGCTGGTTTGCCACCAAGTCCACGGAAACGACCCCATAATTCGGCACCACCACCGTGTCTTTGATTACGCCTGAGGTCTTTTTCCCGTTCACATCCACGAGCTCAAACGTGTGCCGGTGCATGTGCACGGGGTGGGCGTCGTCGCTGCGATTGTGAAAGACCAGGCGGTAGCGCGCTCCCTCTTTCAAGACGAACTCGCCCTCGTGCGGATATTCTTTGCCGTTAATCAGCCAGTGGTTGAAGTTCCCGGGGCCGCCTGGAATCACCTCGATGACCATGTCGATAGTCCGGTCAGGCGCCGGGTGGGCGGCGGGCTTGCCGAAGATGGAGTAATCCCATTGAATGTTGGTTGGGGCGACCCACTGCGGATCCCCATGTTGGTTCGCATACTCGACCAAGATGCCCATTCCGTCGTTGCGGTCGTCGTCCTTGGTGGCGCCCAGAATCCAGATCCCCGGCCGGTTCATCTCGACCACCGCATCCACGCGCTCCCCCGGACCCATCGCCAGGACTTCTACGGGGTGCGGCGACGGGACGGTGTTCCCATCTAAAGCCAGAACGTTAAACAGATGACCTGCAAAGGCAATGCTGCGGTTTCCCGTGGCGCTCGCGTTGAGCACATGCAGCAGCAGGCGCTGGCCTTGCCGGACTCGAATTGGCTCTCCCGCCCCAAGCGACTTGTCGTTAATCGAGAAGATCCTGTATCCGACCTCCAAGCCGTTTTGCCGCTTGTCGGGGGCTGCGGGTTTTTCAGGCTGCGGTCCCGGCAGGCCCATTTCCATTTCGTCCATATCTTCTGAGCTCAGGTACGGTTCCCAATCCCGCAGCGCCAGAAAAACCTCCTGGTCGTATCGGCCGGGCTTCTCGGCCGGCTCGACGTACACAAAGCCGAATTGCCCGGTGTAAGTGCCACGGTGCAAGTCGATTCCGGCCATCGTATGGGTGTGATACCAGCGCGTTCCCGCAGGGCGCGGCACAAACTGATAGCGCCGCCGGCCATGAGCCGGAATCATTGGCGTGCCTTCTTCTTCCGACCCGTCGACCTCGGGGGGAATAAAGAACCCGTGCCAATGGACCAGTTCCGGTACGTCCGTGTCATTCAAGACATCGACCGTAATCGGCTTGCCCTCGCGCATGCGCAAGACCGGGCCGGGCGAACAGCCGTTGTAACCGATGGTGCTGATGGCCCGATTGGGATCAAGCTGCACGATCACGGGGGCAATCTTGAGTGTGACGTCCGCTCCGCCCGCCTCGGGCGCCGACCCCTGCGGCATCTGCATTTGCGAGCCAGCCAAGCGGGCCGCGCCGAGCCCCGCCACGCCGCTGCAGCCGAATTTGATGAAGTCTCGTCTCTTCATTCGTAGTCGAAAGTCAAAAGTCAAAAGTCGAAAGTCGAGAGCCGGAATCGTTACCTTTCGACTCTCGACTTTCGACTCTCGACTAGTGGGTCATTCCGTAAATGATGTAATTGATCCCCAGGCGATAGGCGAGCGAGGAGAATCGTTCCGGGTAGCGCGGATCATCGGCGTGCTCCCAAGCGTCTCCCAGATGCATGTTGTGGCAAATGGCGACCATGATTCGGCCCTTATCGTCCCGGAGGGCGCGCCAGTGCGGCTCAATGCCATCCCGTTCATAAGTTCTGCCCGTCCAGATGTACTGATAACCCGGTATTTGGAAGCGTTCGTCCAGGTCGTAAAGCACGTGAAAAATCTCGTCGCTGTTCTTCAGGTCCTCGACTTGGCGTTCCGGAAACACTTTGCGCATGCCCTCGAGAAAAGTTTCCCACTCCGCGGCGCCGTGGAAATTGTCGGCCAACAGAAAACCGCCTCTGAGCAAGTACTCGCGCAGGCGCTGCGACTGGGCCAGGGTGAAGTTCCAACGGCCGACATTGACGGCATAGAGCCACGGCCAGTTGAAGACCTCGTCGCTATCCAGGTCCAGGACCTTTTCGGTGCTGCGAGCGTTGAGCCGGGTAAGACGCCGCACGCCTTCGGAGAACTGGCGATCGGCCTTGGGGAAATCCTCCGACCAACCGAGGCGACGCCACCCGCCGAAGCTGCTCCCGCTGGTGGCGAATCTCAGGCGTCCGAAAGTGAACTCGGCTTTTTCGTTGGTTTGGGCGGGAGCTTCCTCCATATCCCAGGGTGCAAACCCGTCTTGCTGAAAGGCCAAAAGGATGGTGCTCAGCCCCAGAAGCAGAGACACGAACAGCGTGCGCGGACGGAACGGCATGGATCACCCCGCATAAATGGTAACAAAATGCCGCCGTTTTTTCCAGCCGAGCGTGTTCGCCGCAGGTGAATGTGGGTAAGATGTTCAGGTCGAGGGCCAGGCGCGCTACGCTGGTGGGGCGCTGGCCCTCTCTTCGATCAAAGCAGATGCGGTCACTTCTCTAATCACCGCAAAGAGCTCCCGCGGGTTGATGGGCTTAGGGACGTAGCCATCCATTCCGGCGGCAAGGCATCGCTCGCGGTCGCCGGTCATGGCATGAGCTGTAAGGGCGACCAGGGGCAGGCGGCTTTTTCCTGTTTCCAGCTCTTTTTCTCGAATCAGTCGGGTTGCTTCGAGCCCGTCCATGTCCGGCATTTGCACGTCGATCAGTGCAACGTCGAAGGTGTCGCTCGAGATCGCATCGAGCGCCTCGCGGCCGTTTTGCACCGCGACCACCTTGTGCCCTTGTTTCTCCAGCATTCGCACCGCCAGCAGTTGATTCACGCGATTATCCTCGGCCAGCAAGATGCGCAGCGGGGGTACTGCCTGACCGGAGCCGGATCGAACTCTGGTTCTTCGTTCGGGGCTCGGAGCCGTGGCCATGTCCAAGACCACCAGGATCGCCGCCAGGAGTTCAGACTGCTTGAAGGGTTTGAATATGCATTTGGCGATTCCTACGTCGAGGGCCTGACTCGCTTCTTCCGGGCCGCCTCCTGAACTCAAAATCAAAACGGTAGGAGTACCAAGTTCCGGGTGGTTCTTGATTTCCCGGGCCACGGCAATGCCGTCCATTCCCGGCATGTGATAATCCAACAAGATCAAGGCGAAGGACGGGCTATGGTTAGAGCCCAGGATCTGGAGCGCTTCGTTGCCGCTACTGGCAAGCATGGGCTTCATGCCCCAGTTTTCCAGGACTCCCCTGAAAATCATCCGGTTGGTGGGGTTGTCGTCAACCACCAAAACCGGCAGACCTCGCAACTCGAATGCCTGCATGGCGGGAGAAGCGAAGCGCGCTTCCTGGGAAGCCGGTGCGAAGCGCGCCGTGAATTGGAAGTTACTCCCCTGGCCGGGCCGGCTTTCGACCCATATCCTTCCACCCATCATTTCGACGAGCCGGCTGGAGATCGTCAGGCCAAGTCCGGTGCCTCCGAACTTTCGAGTTGAGGACCCGTCCGCCTGAGCGAACGCCTCGAAAATAACCTCCTGCTTATCTTCGGGGATTCCTATACCCGTATCGATGACCTGGAAATGGAGCAAAATCTCGTTGCCCATTACGGGCAACTCACTTTGCTCCTCCGCCTTAACTTTTTGACCTCTGGATCTTCCTCCCATGCTGTGGAGGGAGGCAGGCGGCGGTGCGTCGACGCGGACTATGATCTCTCCTTGCGACGTGAATTTGATGGCATTGCCAATGAGGTTCAAGAGGATTTGACGGAGCCGGTTGGGATCGCCGGAAACCCTCCAAGGAACCGCGGCGGAAATGTCACAGGCCAGTTCCAGTCCTTTTTGATGGGCGCTTGCGGCAACGGTTTTCGCTGCATCGCCTACGCAATCGCGGAGATCGAAATCAACGATCCCCAGCTCGAGCTTCTTGGCTTCGATCTTAGAAAAATCCAGAATGTCGTTGATTACAGTCATCAATGAATCTGCGGAATAGCGGGCGGTCTCAAGATACTCGCGCTGTTCGGGAGTCAAAGGCGTCTCGAGGGCCAGTTCGGTCATGCCGATGACGCCGTTCATTGGCGTTCGAATCTCGTGGCTCATGTTGGCGAGGAACTCACTCTTGGCGCGACTCGCCGCCTCCGCCTTGTCCCGGGCTACCACCAACTCCGAGGTGCGGGCGGCAACCTGCTCCTCGAGGTGAATGCGATGCGCCTTGAGTTCGGTGTCCTGCAGTTGGATTTGCTGCAACATGTGGTTAAAGTCGTCGACAAGGTCCCCGAGTTCATCGTCGTTCTGACGTTCCGCCCGGAGCCCATAGTCTCTCTCCACCGAGACTCGCTTCGCGGTTCGAGCAAGGTTCAGGATCGGGGCGGAGATGACGCTCTGCAGCTTCGAACTGAGCGCCAGCGCCGCCAGAGAAGCCACCAAGAGGACGAGCACAATGATCGCCCCGAAACGCATCAACCGCTGATGCATTTCCTCCAGGTCAGACTCCAGGTACAGAGTTCCGATCTGGCGGTCGGCCAGCAGGATTGGATGGAAGAGTATCAAACGGTCAGGCTCGAACCTGGCGCCGTCAGGCCGGGGCGGCGGTACGGGCACGCTCCCCGGCGCGTCCCGGCGCCGGTAGCTGGCGAACACCTTCCCTTCAGCCGAGTACATCGCTGCCACGCGCAGGTGTTGCTTGGCGCGCAACGCGGAAAGCAGTTCCGCCGCCGCTTTTTGATCCCCAAAACTCAGCGCCGCGGTGCTGTTCGAGCTGATGATCTCGGCTAATGTCTCCAGGTCCTTTTGCAAGGAGCTGTGGAACACGAGCATGTCGTAGCCGCCAAACGCGGCGCAGGAGAGCAGCAGGGCCAGGACCACAATCACCATAGTGTTGACCCGCAGCTTGCGTTTTATGGAGAACTGCCGGTATGCGAAAAGGCGAGCAATCCACGAGTCGAGAAGTCGAGAAGACCCCTGATTTCGCGAGGCTTGATTCTCCGGCCTATGATTCACTGCCACGTTTGACCCTCACGCTGAATGACCGTACAGTTAGACTTTGTAGCGCCGAGCTTAGCTTGCCAATCGGCGGCGTAAAGCCGCCGCTACATCAAGCTGCGCGACGACCCGCTAGGGCGCCGCGTCAACAATTTTGGCTAACGCTAATAGCTTGGAACTGAGCTTAAGCCGAGTTTGCCGCGCGGCCCCCAAGTTGATCTCAAAGCGAAGCTTGTTCTCTTCAACAACCAAATTGATGACACCTCCCAGGTCGGCAAACCCCTTCGTCTCGCCGACGGTCAGCGTGCTCGAACCTCTTAAATCGGCTAAAAGCCTGCCTGCCAACTTCCGGTCGCCAGCGCGGACGAAGATCATATGGCACCCTCGCGGATTTTCGTCCCGCTTCAGCTTCCTGATCTCAACCAGATGACCACCGGCGGTGCGACCGCGCAGGCCTTGCCCAATCTCCCCCTCAAAGGGGTCTTGACCTGCCACGCAAATCGTGAGCGGGGCGGCAGGGTCGCGGAAAGCATCCGCCGGCCACTCCACAAACTGGGCAAAGTTGTAGAGAAACGCCAGCTTGACCCGGTACTCTGACTCGTC
>JBELAJ010000031.1:0-27070 GCA_049508935.1 Terriglobia bacterium
TGGTGCTGCGGCTTGTCCGGGAACTTGACGATCTTATCTTCGATGGAAGGACAGTATCGCGGGCCGATGCCCTTGATTTGCCCGGAATAGAGCGGGGCACGGTGGACGTTCTCGCGGATGATGCGGTGTGTCTCGGCGCTGGTGTAGCCGATCCAGCAGACGGTCTGCGGTTGGGTGATGGCCTTGGTGCGGAAGCTGAAGGGCGTGGGAATGGGGTCGCCCGCCTGCACCTGGAACCTGGAAAAGTCGATGGTGCGCGCGTCGAGACGCGGAGGCGTGCCGGTCTTGAGGCGGCCGATTTCAAAGCCCAACCGGCGTAGCGCCTCTCCCAGCATGACGGAGGGAGCCTCGCCCGAGCGCCCGGCGGGATACTTGTTCTCCCCGCAGTGGATAAGGCCGTTCAGGAAGGTGCCCGTGGTGACGATCACTGCGCCCGCTTCCACCATGCGCCCGTCCAGCAGCCGGATGCCGCGCACCCGTAGCGCCGGCCTCCGGCCGGCATTGGCGTCGGGCACGCGCGGGTGGGGGAGTTCCTCGGTCTCCCGAGGGAGGGCTGAGCCTTCCCCTACCAAGACCAAATCCACGACCTCGGCTTGCTTGATGCCCAGGTTCGGCTCGGATTCGAGCACCTGGCGCATCTTGGCGCGGTATTGCTTCTTGTCTGCCTGCGCGCGCGGCGACCAGACGGCCGGACCGCGGCTGGTGTTGAGCAAGCGGAACTGAATACCGACGGCGTCAATCACCTCGCCCATGATGCCGCCCAAGGCGTCGATCTCGCGCACAAGGTGGCCCTTGGCGATGCCGCCTACGGCAGGATTGCAGGACATCTGCGCGATCAGGTCCAGGTTGATCGTGTAAAGCGCGGTCTTCAGGCCCATGCGCGCCGCCGACATCGCCGCCTCACACCCCGCATGGCCCGCACCCACCACCACTACATCGTATTTTTCCGTAAAGCCTGACAGCATGGTTTAGAACGCGCCCTAGCGACAGAGTGCTATTTTACCCCGAATTTGCAATTAGAAGTGGTACAGGCACTTCTGCCTGTGCCATGGCCGACGCCTGCCAGGCATAGGGCACAGGCAGAAGTGCCTGTGCCACACCGCACCGGGGAACCCAAGGCAATCAACGGAGCGGTGAAGAGGAAAAAGTTCAGGGAGGGGCAGTTGCCAGCCGGACTTTGATTATGCCTTGGCGCCCTTGGGGAGTGCCTTTATTACGGAGCGGAGCAAGGAATTAACGGACTCGGAAGACCCAAATACTGACGCCACGTCTGGATCGAGCACAATTGCAACTGCCCCGCCCTTCATCTGAGGGGCAAAGCGGTTGGGGCGCGATTTGCGGTAATCAAAGTGATACTCCCGCCGCATCTCCTCTCCCTTTACTCGCTTACCGCTCGACGTTTTCTTCATAGTCCTTTCGCTCTCTTCGTGTTGCCGTCCGTGCACTGAACATTCTAACTGACTCACCTCGTGCCGTAAAGCATATGACCAGCAGCCGGCCAGAATAAGTCAGCCCGCGGAGCGGGCGAAAGAATGTAGCCCACGGCCTAAGCCGTGGGTTAGCGAGCCCTCCCTCACCCCCGTCCCCTCTCCCGCTCAGGCGGGAGAGGGGTGCCGAAGGCGGGGTGAGGGTTATCGAACCCCGGGGCTCACGCCCTGGGCTACTCTATGGCGCCCCTGACGGGGCTCAGGAAAGTGGCGCATGAGAAAGGGTTGTTGAAGAACTTTTGACTCGGGGCACTAAGCTGGGCTTTCCGAAAATCCGTATAACTCCCAAAATCCATATATGGTATTCTGTAATTACTAGAAGTAGAGGAAACATCAGACAATTCTATCCCTTTAAAAACAATAAGTTATAACTGTACAGCGTTAATTGGCTTTTGGTAGTTGATTTGCAGTACTGTAGTCGCTTGCGCAGGGTAAGTGTCGGGCGAGCTTCTTAGCTTCAGGCAACAATTAACAACCGTTCTTTAAACCCTAAGGAGGATAGCATGATCAAGCTGAATGTGCGGGCTCGGATTTCCTTGTTTGCTATTTCGGCCGCAGCTCTACTGTTGCCGATGCCTGCTCTGGCGCAGACCGCTGTCTTGGCTACCATCGGAGGTACCATCACAGACTCAACCGGAGCGGTAATCCCTGGCGCTGCCATCACGGTCACCAATACGGGCAATCAGCTTGCCTCAAAGACGAGCAGCAACTCTGCTGGCTACTACGTGGTGGCTGACCTGCCGTCCGGCAACTACGACGTAAAGGCGGAGAAGGAAGGTTTCGAGGCGTGCTCGACTTTGGGTGTCCACCTGGACCCAGCGGCCAATGTACAAGTGAGCTGTACCATGCAGGTCGGGCAAGTCACGCAAACCGTGGAGGTCCAAGCCTCAAGCGTACAGGTTCAAACCTCTGACTCGCAAGTAGCGCGCACGGTCGACCAAACGCAGATGACCGAACTGCCCGTGAACGGGCGGAACTTCGTCAGTCTTTTTGGTCTCCAACCGGGCGTGGTTCAAAGCTTCTCCTTCAACAGCTTCCAGGCCATGAGCCTTTTTGCCTCGCAATGCACACAGGTTAATGGTCTTACGGGCGAATCCAATAACCTGCTGATTGACGGCATACCCTCAACGCGCACTCGCGCCAACGGCGCCACCGTGGCCATGCCCAGCATGGATTCGATTTCCGAAGTCCAGATCGTCACCACCGGCTACATGCCGGAATTCTCGCGCGCCGCGGGCGGCCAGTTCGCCGTCAGCTTGAAATCGGGCAGCGACCAGTACCACGGAAGCGTTTTCGAGTTTGTCCGCAACGACTATATGGATGCCAGGTACTTCTTCTCAGCTGGCCGCCCCAAGCTCGCCTACAACGATTTCGGGTTTGCGGTCGGCGGCCCGGTGATTCCGAAGAAGCACAATCTCTATTTCTACTTGTCGGAAGAATGGAATCGCGAGGTGACCGGCAACACCGAGGTTGGAACGGTGCCTACGCCTGCTGATCGGGCGGGTGATCTGAGCGGTTATTGCGCGGTCTTCACGAAGAATTGCCCCAAGGTCCCCGCTTATTTGAATGGGGTCACGGCAAACGGTGAGACTCTGGTCGGCGGTCAGCCCTTTCCGAGCGACCAGATTCCCCAGAGCCTCTTTAGCCCCAACGGCTCGGCGATGGCCGGGCACTTTTACCTTCAGCCGAACACGGTCACGCAGACGAACCCTGCCTATGCGTATGAAGGCGGCAACAACATCATCTACCTTTACAACACCCCAAATGACGCCCACATGACTGACGTCAAGGTGGATTTCATTCCCAACTCAAAGAGCCACCTTGCGGTCAGCGTTCGGCATTACTATTCGCCTACAAGTGTTGGCACCAGCGGCACTGGCAGTGGCGGCGCTTCCGCGCTGCTGAATCAGGGTTACATTTGGCCCAGCCGGGGCGCCTCTTTGAACTACACTACAACCTTCAGCCCAACCTTGCTGAACGACTTCACGCTCGGCGCCAATGAGGATATTAACCATATCGTGGTGCCCAGCGGCGGTCCCGGCGGAGATGGCATCGACCGCGCTTCCCTCGGCATCACGTACCCGTACATCATCCCAGGAGGCGACGCGAGCAAGGACATCGCGGGCAAGATTCCCACGCTTATTCTGAGCGGTTTCGAACAGGTCAGCGGCTTGCCCTACCCGTCGGGCAGCATTGGCCACGTTTATACCGTCCAGGACGTAATCACCAAGATTCAGGGCGCCCACACAATCAAAGCGGGCCTCTGGTGGGAGCACGACGGCGAGAACGACCACGACCAAGTGCGGGTCTCTCCGGGCGGCGGTGTGGGAAACAACCTGAACGGGCAATTTGAATTCAATGCTTCCAATCCCAATACCACCGGGTCGCCGTTGGGGGACGCTCTGCTTGGCAATTTTGACAATTACTCCGAGCTGGGCTGGCGCAACCAGACGCCGTGGAAGGCCGATCAGATCGGATTCTTCGGGCAGGACAGTTGGAAGGTGACACGGCGCCTGACCGTTAACGGTGGTCTGCGGTGGGATTATTTCCAACCCTACCTCAGCAAGTGGAACAACTTTGCCATGTTTGACCCGTTGTTCTACTCCTATTCGCCCGGGGTGGCGCAGGTGGTCGATCCCACAACCGGGTTCATCACGGGAGGTAACCCCTACAACGGTATTGCCGTTCCCGGCAATGGGGTTCCCAGCGACGCCGCGGGCCACTTCGCGGTGTTCGGCCAGCACTTGACCACTTCGAATATCGCCTCCATCAACCAGCAATTGCAGGAAGACGGCATGGCGCGCGGGCTGCCGAGAAATATCATCGGCAGCCACTACCGCAACTTCCAGCCGCGCGTGGGCTTTGCCTGGGATCCGAAAGGAGACGGCAAGAGCTCGATTCGTGGCGGCGCCGGCATCTTCTACAACCACAACACCCTGAGCGACGTGACGCTGGAAGGTGGCGTGACGCCCTACCAGTTGGCCGAGGAAGTGTTCAACGGCTTGGCTGACTGCCCGGGGTCGGCGGTGAGCGCCTCGAGGACCTGCGTTACAACCGGTGCGGCCGCTCCCAATTTGCCCATTCCCATGACCGGCAACGACCTGAAGAACGATGTGCCCGTGGTCTATTCATGGAACTTCACCCTCGAGCACATGTTCTTCAACAACACTTTGATCGACGTCGGGTACGTGGGCAACCGCGCCCGGCACATGCCCATCAATGCCGACTTGAACGAACCGGCGATTGGCACCTTCACCAACCCCGCCAACACCGGCATTAACCAGGATGCGTTGCGTCCCTATCCCGGCATCGGCGGGGCCATGACCACCGAACAGGAGGGCAACTCGAAGTACGATGCGTTGCAGGTGAGTGTACAGAGGCGGTTAACACACGACTTGCAATTCAACGTCGCCTACACCTACTCGAAAGCCTTCGACATGGCTGACAGCATCTACTCCGTGGTCACAGACACCTACAACCCGAAGTACAATTGGCAGCTTGCGGGATTTGACCAGACCCACAACTTCATCTTCACCTGGGTTTACACGCTTCCCATCCTCCGCCACAACACCTCCCTGCTGGGCAAGATCGCGGGCGGTTGGGAAATCTCCGGCGACCTGGCTTTGTTCAGTGGATTCGCGGATAGCGTTACCACTTCGGGGACCGACGTTCTGGGCAATGGGACGACGGAAATCGGCGGGACCGAGTATGCGGGCGTCCTGCCCGGTTGCCACTACCGCGGCAGCCGTTCGATTTCTCGATTCTTCAACACGTCGTGCTTCTACCAACCAGGTCCCACCGAGCCCACTTACTCGACTCTCTACGGCACTGTGGCGCCCAACGCGATCGAGGGGCCTGGAGTAGATAACCTCGATTTCGCGATGATCAAGAACGGCCCGGTCTGGAAGGAGAAGATCCGATACCAGATCCGCGGCGAGTTCTTTAATATTCTCAACCACCCCTCGTTCAATGGGATTGATACGGGCGTGACCGACAGCACCTTTGGCATTGTCACCAGCGCCGTTACCCAGCGGAACATTCAGATTGCGATTAAGCTGATCTTCTGATGCTCCGCGGGTTCTGATTCCAGCCTTCGTTGCTGGTTGATACAAGAGCACGCACCCCTAACGGGGTGCGTGCTCGTTTTGTTTTTGGCCCCTCGTCCACCCCGTGGCCATCTCCTGCGGCTCCTCCGCCTGCCTTGCGGAACGGCTTGGAAGGTTGAAAGAATCACGCGCAACCTCTGAAGCTCCGCCGTTCCAACCGCGTGGTGAGAGGTTCGGGCTACTGTCTCCCAGGGGAACTCGGGGAAGGAAATTCGCGAGGCGAGGTGGTAGTGCTTTGTGTTCTCGAGAAACTCGGCGCGTGATTCAGCACAGTCTGTACCAAATCACCCAGTTGTTGGGCGGTGAATTCGTTTCCTTCAAGATTGGCCACCAAATCCCCTCGCCGATCCAAAATGACGGTGTGGAGCGAATGCGTCATCAACCCCTCATCGGGATTGTAGACGACGCCAAACATGCTAGTGACCTTCATAATGGCGGAGGGTGATCCGGTCAGGAAACGCCAGGAAGCAGCGTTCGCTTTCCATGTGCTGCCGTACTTGGCGAGAGCCTCCGGCTGATCGTTTGCCGGGTCCAAGGTGACGGTCAACAAGATCAGGTCGCTCCCCATCTGCTTGCTAAAGCGCTTTTGGAGTTGCCCGAAGTTATTGGAGAGACGAAAACAGAAATTCGGCAGAGGGCAGCGAGTGTAAACGAACGTCATCGCGACCACTTTTCCCGCGAACTGCGACAAAGCCACGGTCTGCCGGTTCTGGTCGGTCAAGGAAAAGTTGGGAACGTGCTGGCCCACGGCCAGCGCGGATTCGGATGAACGGCTCTTCGCCAGAGCCTTCTCCAGAACTTCGATACGGCAGGCTCCCTGTGGATCGTTTTCAACGCTCAGGAATGGGTGGACCCGGACGTTTTCGGCAGCGTAAGACTTCTCACTTACGACCAAGGTAAAGTCGATCATCGTGCCGGGGTGCAGCCCTTCTAGGTCCCGGCGTTGGCGGACGGGTAACGGCATCACCATGGCGTCCATAAACCCTGGAATTTCCTGCATGGATACCACGAGCTCGCTGCGTTCCGGGTTAACCTGCAAAACCACGCCGATGCCCAAGTAAGTCTGCGCCGCCGTGCCCGGCAAGGCCGCGAACAGCAGAGCCGCTACCGTCGCTAATCCCGATGCAAGAGTCTGCCCTTTCTGCGTCATGGGGTAGTTCCTCTCTTCGTTTTCCCGTATGAGCAGACTGCTATTATGTTCCAGCCTATCCCCGGCCCGTCAAGTGCGTCCTTTGCGGGAGCTTCGGACGAACCAACGGCGTGTATTGGGTGGCGAATTCCTTGATCTGAATGAACTGGTTCGTCTGCAGATGCGAAAACACCTGCCGCGTGTTGCTGGCGGGCCACCAAATCTCGATCTCTTCAATCCGTGCTGAGGGGCCTAAGCCGATATGTTGCTCCAAGGGGCTCGAACCAAACGAGCCGCCACTTCCCACCGTGCGATAAATGGACCGGCGTCCACGCCCCTTGTTTTCCACGGTCACTTTGATTCGAGCGCCCATGGCCGCCCGATTGCTCTTGACTCCCACGAGCTTCACCGTAATCCAGTTGTTCTCATTGCCGGGATTCTTGAAGAACCGGAAGGCGTGCACATCACCCGGCGAGACGCCACCAATCACCGTAAGGATGTCCTGCTGGCCGTTGTTGCTCATGTCTGCAAAAGCAATGCCGTGCCCTTTGTGCAATTCGCCGGTTCCGGAGGATGCGGTGATGTCCACGAATCTCTTCCCTTCGTCGTTGCGCAGCAGCACGTTGGGCACTAAGGAACCATAGGAGGGGTTCCCGGTTCCCAGGTAGATATCAAGGAAGCCGTCGTTGTCCACGTCTCCGAAATTGGCTCCCATCGGCATGAACACCTTATCAAGACCCACAGCCGCGGTCACATCTCCAAAAGTTCCGTCCCGCATATTCTTGTAAAGCTTTAAGGTAACGGCATTGTGGGGAAGCCCCAGATAAGTACGGATATTCTCATCGACGGAGCCGGAATAGTAACTGGTCACGAACAGGTCAGGCCAGCCGTCATTATCGTAGTCAAAGAACCAGGTGGCGAAGCTATGTCCCAAGGGATCCTGAACGCCCGCCTCCCGCCCAACCTCTTTGAACGTATTGTTGTGCTCGTTGTGATACAGAAAATTGCTGCTGCCGATGTTGGTAACGTAGAAGTCTACGTACCCATCGTTGTCATAGTCGTCCGCCACCACCCCTTTGGTAAAGGCGATCTGGTCCACGCCAGACGAGGCGGAAATATCCTCGAACGTGCCGTCGCCTTTGTTCAGGAAGAGGTGGCTGGGGCCCCGCTCGTTGCCGATAAAGAGATCCAGCAGTCCGTCATTGTTGATGTCGGCCCAAACCGCGGCTTGCGTGGCCATCAACTCCGTCAGACCTGCTTCCTTGGTCACATCGGTAAAGGTTCCGTCCCCGTGGCCCTTCAATAACGAAAGCGGCTGCGGGTACAGCCATGCTCCCCGCAATAACAGAACGTCCAGACATCCGTCGTTATTGTAATCGGACTGAATGGTGTTCAACCCGCCTAGCATGCCCTTCAGCCCGGATCGCTCGGTTTGATCAGTGAATGTCCCGTCCCCATTATTGTGAAAATAAAGCATGGATTCCTGCGAGTATCGCAATCCCCACTCTGACAGGACAATATCGAATAAGCCGCGGTTCTCGAAATCGTCAACAATAATACCTCCGGCATCCAATACGGCATTTAGGCCGGCCTCGGGCGCCACATCTAAGAACCGTCGGACCGTCTGTTTCGACTCGAAGCCAGCCAGGGAAATGAGGTGCTGACTGGGGACCGATGCAGGGTACGTTCCAAGGGTCATACAGGTTAAGTTAAGCAGCCATTTCGCCTCGAGATCGTCTGGTTTATGGTTAAGGTATCTCAAGAAATGCTCAGTGGCCTTTTCAGAATCAGCAGTCTTCGCGTAGCGCATTGCGGGTGACATTGGGAACAGACATTTCTCGCCCGGTGTGAGATAAACTTCGTTTTCCATCTCGGACTTATGCAGATAGGCGATTCCCAAAACCTCTTCCAGTTGAGTTGCCATCTTGGGATCGGAGTTCTGGGTAAGCTCAGAACAAACTGTCCACTCGGCGATGGCCGTCGCCATATCTCCCTGAAATGCATAGAGTTGGGCGAGAAGGTAGTGGGCCGTCATGAGCTTGACAACAGGCAGTTTGTCCGGGTTGGCTGGATCCAGCATTTTCTGCAACTGTTTGATGGCGCTGGCGAGGCAACGTTGGTGAAGATGGGCGGCTGTCACAGGGTTCAATTCCCGATCCCAGCCTTGAGGCTTGCCGGGAGTAGCCAGGAATACCGTAAATGCATCTTCAAAGAAGCCATCCACATCGGGTCCGTAGAGGACGGCTCCTGGTCCCGTCAAGGCCGTGAGGGTGTTGGGGTCATCCCCTGTGATCCCCATGGCGTTTATAACCTGGTCGACCTTCAGGATGGCGTAGCCTTCCGGAATCCGAACCACAGGGCTGATTTCGCCGGGTCTTATCCCTTTTAGCGCATCTCTCAGTTCTGGTCTCAACAGCGCGGGATCAAGGGTTCCGAGATAACCTCCCTGGTTGGCCGTCGGATCCACGGACTTTTCCACTGCGAGAGTGGCAAAGTCTTCTCCTTTCTTTAACCTCTCGATGATTTGCTGGGCTCCGGCAAGCGTTTCCACCACAATGATGCGCAGCGGCACTTTGCCTGAAGATTCGGCTTGAGGGGTCTGCGCAGAAGAATCTGTTTGGCTGGCAAGGGCGATTGCGCTCCCCAATGCCAGCGCCCCTTTGGAAAAGAGTGAGCGCCGACTGAGCGCGTTCGGAGTCGTGGGGGGCATCCGCAAGAGTCTCCTCTTAACTTTACGTCGGACAGAAATAACTGTCAACAACCCGAACTTACTACGGTTGCGTCAAAGTCGAAATCATGGGGATGCCGGGGGAGTAATGCAGTTGGAGGTCGACGGGGGAGGCGTGCGGATGAGCGGGCCGCGAGCTTGGGGTGAGCGAGTCACGATGACGATCCTCCCTTGAGGAACAGAGGCCTTGCGGCTCCACGGATCAAAGGCTGAACACACCGATCAATCGCAAGGGCCGAATCCGAGAGCGGCTGCAAAAGCGATGAGCTTTTGGCAAAGGACACGCCAAAACGAGATTTTTTCACACCTTCTCCGCCTTTCCGCAAGACAGAGCGGCAAAGCCGCTTACCACCGGACGCTAAGTAACAGGTGATCCGAAAGGTAGAAACTCGAGGGCGGACAGTTTACCGTCTCCCTTCACCCGGTTCTCGACCGATCAGGGTGCGTTACTCGCTGTTGATCTTCCGGCACGCACTCCGATACAATTCTTCAGCATGAATGGTCGCGTTGCAGGGTGTGTGCTCTACTTATTCGTACTGCCCTCACTCGCATTTCCTCAGAACCCTGATGTGCAAGGTGAAGTCCAGCAGGGGATGGAAGCGCTGAAGCGCGGCAATTTTGCTGCCGCTGAGCAACACCTCTCGGCCGCCCTGAAGATCGATCCCAGCTTGGCGGATGTGCGCGCCAACCTTGGCCTTGCCTACTACGCCGGGCATCAATACCGCCAGGCAATCAGCGAATTCCAGGAAGCTCTCCGCCGCGACGCCAATGTCCAGCCAGCGAAATCGTTCCTGCCCCTCAGTTTGGCCGCCGTGGGTGACTGCGAGCAGGCCATGCCGGGCCTTGAGCAGGAGTTCGCCTCGAATGCTGACGTGAAACTGCGCCGCATCCTGGGCCTCAGCCTGGAGCGATGTGCACTGGGTGCCGGCAAGGAGGCGGAGGCCGACCAAGTCGCGCAGAAACTGCTCGCCGCCTATCCCGATGATCCTGACGTCCTCTACGCGGCAGGTCAGCTTTTCGGGCGCCTCTCTTCGGAGACTTATTTGAAGCTCATGAAGGTGGCGCCTAATTCCGCGCGGACTTACCAGGTGATGGCTTCGGTGGCGGCGAGTGATGGGAACTGGAAAGGCGCCGTCGACGCCTACCGTCACGCCCTCAAGCTCGAGCCCACCTTGCAAGGCGCTCACCTTCAGATCGCCGTCCTGACGCTAACCCATTCGCAGGATCCGGAGGCCTGGCGCCAGGCGCTGACCGAACTGAACGAAGAATTGAAAGTCGATCCGACCAGCGCTCAGGCGGACTACGAGATGGGCGAGGTTTACCGCAAGCACGCCCAGCTTGAGCCCGCCGTCGCCGCCTTTCGCCGCGCCTTGCAACTCGAGCCTGCCGCGGTTCCGGCTCGAGTTGGCCTGGCCAAAGCCCTGCGCCAACTCGAGCGCAAGCGCGAGGCCCTCGAGGCTCTCGAGCCCGCCCGCGACAGTGATGATCCCGGTGTTCACTTCCTGCTGGCGCAAATCTATCGCGACCTGGGACGCGCCGCCGAGGCCCAGGAAGAAGAGGCTAAATTCAAGAAGCTACAGCCGGCTCAGTAGGCAACCTTTGTGCACGTTTGGTAGGAGGCGGCCCTACGGGCCTGTCGGTAGAGCCTGCGGGCGCCGACGGGTGCCGCGTCCACAACGACGAATATCAGAATGAGATTTCCACGGCGCCGATTCTTAATCGCATCTACACTCACTTTGGGCGCGAACCTCATTGACTTGGTCACCCGCCCCCTCTCCGCCGGCTCGGGCGCTGCCATCGAGAGCATCCCCGTGACCTTTGCGGACGTTGCGCGGAGCGCGGGCCTGACGATTCCGAACGTCTGGGGCGGAGTTAACGAGAAGCGGTACATCATCGAGACCAAAGGCAGCGGCCTTGCCTTCTTCGATTACGACCACGATGGCTGGCTGGATATCTACCTGACCAACGGCGTGCGGCTAGGCGAAACCTACGCGCCTGGGAAAGCGCCCACTTCTCATCTTTACAAGAACAATCGAGACGGCACGTTCACGGATGTAACGGAGCGTTCGGGCCTGGCGAGAACCGGCTGGCAAACCGGAGTTTGCGTGGGCGATTACGACAACGACGGCTGGGACGATCTGTTTTGCTGTTTCTGGGGCCATAACATTCTCTTTCATAATAACGGCGATGGAACGTTTACAGATGTGACCCAGAAAGCGGGCCTGTACGAAGATCGTGTACGCTGGGGAACGGGCTGCACCTGGCTGGATTATGACCGCGACGGCTACCTCGACCTGTTCGTGGCCAACTACATCGATCTCGATCTCGAGCACCTGCCAGGCATGCTCGGTCAGAGGGGCGCGTGCGACTGGCACGGAGTCCCTGTATTGTGCGGCCCGCGTGGCTTCCCGGGCGGCTCGAATATTCTCTACCACAATAACGGCGACGGGACGTTCACCAACGTGAGCGAAAAGGCCGGCATTCTCAAGCCAGGCCCGCGCTATTCGATAACCGCAGTCGCTTACGACTTCGATAACGATGGCTGGCCGGATATTTACGTGGCGGTCGACACCCAGCCCAGTCTCTACTTCCGGAATAACCACGATGGAACTTTTACCGAGCGGGCCGTGATGGCGGGATGCGCCTTGAGCGAAGACGGCGCGGAACAGTCCGGCATGGGCGTGGGCGTTGGCGATTACGACTGCGACGGCTGGCTGGATATTGCCAAGACCAACTTCGTCAACGATTCGATAGATCTTTACCACAACAATGGCGACGGGGCCTTCACGGAGGTGAGCAACCCGGCCGGCGTGGGAATGATTACCAAGACCGTGAATTGGGGTATCGGCTTCCTGGACTATGACAACGACGGGTGGCCTGACATTCTCTATGTGACGGGCCACGTTTATCCCGAGATTGAGAAGATCGGGGAAGCGTTCAAATCGCCTCGCGTAGTCTATCGCAATCTAGGGAACGGCAGGTTTGAGGACGTATCTGCGAAGCTGGGGCAGGGAATTGCCGAGCGTTTCTCCAGCCGCGGCTGCGTGTTCGGAGACTACGACAATGACGGAGACATCGACGTGCTGGTCTTGAACATGAACGATGTGCCGTCGCTTTTGCGCAATGACGGTGGAAACAAGAATAATTGGATCAAGGTGAAGCTGATCGGCACGAAGTGCAACCGCACGGCCATCGGGGCTCGCGTGCGCGTGGTGGCAGGCAAGCATTCGCAGATGGACGAGGTGCACAGCGGCACGAGTGTAATGTCGCAAAGCGATTTTCGCCTGCACTTTGGTTTGGGACAGAGCAAGATTGTAGACCTGATCGAAGTAAAATGGCCCACGACTCAAAAAGTGGAGAGGTTCACGAACGTTAAAGTGAATCAGATTCTAACCATCAAGGAAAGCGCTGGGATCGTTGGACCGTAGGGGCTCGTCAAGGGATGTAGCCCTCTCCCTTGGGGAGAGGGTGTCCGGCGACGGCGGTTTCATCAGCCGTCGGCGGACAGGTGAGGGGTCGCTTCCGCGCAGAACAAAGCAAAAGCAAGAACATTTCAAATGGCAAATGGCAAATGGTTTACGATTTGTCGAACGGCGGATTCTCATCTTTGGAATGCCAAATCGCGAAACATTTGCCATTTGACTTTTGCCATTTGCCATTTGAATTCGTTTTACTGCTTTCCGCCAACTGCCAACTGCCTACTGCCTGCTGCTTTCTGCCTTCTCTTTCATCCCAGCGACCACCCGCTGGAAATCCGCCTTCCCGCGCAGTCCTTCGAAGGCGCGATCTCCTTCCGCCTGATCGCCGCTCTTGAATCCGTTCTCGACGGCGGCTTCGAGCGTGTTCAGCGCTTTCTTTTGCTGGCCATTAAGCGCTTGCGCCCTGGCCAGGGCATACAGGATGTAGGGATTCGCGGGTGCGGCTTGGGCCGCGATCTCGAGGCAGGTCAGGGCCGGGCCCACTTTATTCTGGGCAAGCAGATCGTGCGAAGCCTCGAACGTATGAAGGAAGACGCGCAGAATCTGACGCTGGGCAGCAAGGCTCTCGTCTGAGGATTTATCACCTTGCTCGGCGAGTTTGCGCAGCCGCGGGATATCCAGGTGGGCAATCAGGGTCATGAGGTCTGGCCTGGCGCTACCGCCCGGCGTCAAGTTGGGCGAGGCGAGCGGTCGCAGCAGGCTCGACGAACTTCTCGGCTGGAGCGGCCCGGCGTCTTCACTCGCCGCGACGCGAGCGGAATCATCGGGCGCCATGATCGCAGCCAGCACCGCCTGAAGGCTTTGCCGGTACTCCCCATCAAGGCTTTCGCGTTTCTGCCGGCCGCCGCTCTGGCCGGTCTGCTCGTCTGCTCTGGCAGGGCCCACATCCTCCAGCCTAAGGCTTGGCCTGGGAGGGCTGGGAGGCCAGTCCACATTGGAGATGATAGCCTCGTAGACCTTGGCGTAGGAGGAATTGAGCTCGATCGATCGCTGGAGGTACGGCATTGCTTCGTCGAGCCTTTTCTCCTGGATCAGGCCGATGGCGTAGTTGCTCTGCGGTTCGCTGTAGTCAGGATCGATCTCGAGCGCCGCTCGCAACTCCGCCATGCCCTCGTTGATCTTCCCCTCGAGCACCAGCGCTCCCCCGAGGTTGTTGTGGGCCTTGGCATTGGCGGGATCCAGCTCGAGAACTTTTTTCCACTCCGCGATGCCTTCTTCGAGATGGCCTTTCGCCGTCAGGTCCGAGGCAATATCGAACAGACGGTACGACTCGGCGGCGGGCACGTCGATCTTCATCAGGCCGTCAGGCGGAATATTCACGAATTCCGGCAGATTCACCGCGCGGTTGGCTGCCGTGGTGTTGTCGACCAGTACCGCCGGGCTGTCGTTGCCATCTTTGTCCAAATGGGTCAGGAACATCTGCGTGTAGGGCGAGCGGCTTTTAGAGGAGAAGACCAGCCAGCGGCCGTTGGGCGAAAAGCTGTGCCAGGAGTTCATGAGCGGCGTATTGCAGCGCATGCGCCGCGCCACACCGCCTTGCGCCGGTACGATGTGAAGTTGGCTGTCCGGCCGCATCAACTGCGCGTTGCGGCATTTCACAAAGACGATCCAGCGGCCGTCGGGAGAAACCTTGGGAAAGTTGTTGCTCATGCCGTTTTGAGAAGCGCCCGCGATCGGCACGGCTTCCCCGCCTTTACCATCGTTGAAAGGAATTCGGTACAGGTCGTATTTGATTTGAGTTTCTTCCGGGTCGTTGGCGTGCTCGGGCAGCTTCTTGCCCGCTTCGTAAGGCTCTCTCGCCTCCGCCCTGGCAAACACAATATATTTGCCGTCCGGACTCCACACCCCGTCCGTTTGCACGTAGCGCGGATCGTCAGCGCCGGGCAAGGCGTGCCGCTGGCCCGTCGTTCGGTCGTACCACGCCAGGATACCGCGCGTGGGGTAGAACACCTGGAGGAAATTGTAATTCTTGAAATTGACGACGTAATAGGTGCGGGCCAGCTCTTTGTCCATGCCCCGCAGCATGGTCAGCACGAACCGGCCATCTGGGGAGACTTGGGACATGAACCCGACGCGCGAAGTCGCCACCGTTTCGTCGCGGAAGGAACTCCAGGCGATCACGTTTTGGTTGGTGATGGTCGTGACGGGCTTAATGCTGGCGGTCGCGTACAGCCCCTTGTCGTTGGCGGGGCCGTCGAGGTCCATCCCCATGGTTTTTCCGTCGCGGGAGAACGAATGGCAATTGGCGCAGGTGTGCATCCCCGTCAGCACCAGGCGGCTGCTCGGTTCGGCGATATTACGTACGCGCCAGGAGAGCAGGGGCAGAGCGCCTTGCGCCAGCGGGTTGATGACTCCCTTTTTCAGTTCCGCGGGCATCAAAGGCACGTCGCGGTAGAAGATCGGCGCTCCTACCGGATCCTTCGAGGTTTCGATCTCGACCACGCCGCGGGAAACGGCCTGCTCCATCTGGCCGCCCGCAAAGCCCGTGATTGTGATGGTGGCGGGATGCTCGGCCGAGTGCAGCTTGATGGCGGTCCAGGTGGGCACGTCCGGGATCCAGGTTCGCGCCGCGGCTTGCTCCGGCGTCAGCTTGGGCAACTGATTGTTTTCGGAAATACACCGCGGATCGATTTCGCCGATTCGCAGGCGCTCCCCCGCCGACTTTGCTTGAACCGGCGCCGAGCCGTCCGTGAACGACACGTCGAGCCTCCAGACGGTGGCGTTGGAGGCATCGCGCCACAGAAACGTGGGAGGCGTAATCTCGGGAGGGAAGATCGATCCCTGGGCGGGGTAATCTACCACGATTGGAACGAGTTCGGCATTGACGGCGTGGGCCGCTGACGGCGAGGCTACATCGTTAGATCCTGCCGGTTGCTGCGCAAACCCCAAAACCGCCGTGCCTGGGCAATGCAGCACCGTACTTTGTCCCATACCCAGGGCGACGGTAGCAGCCACAATCCAGACCGTCAGTCTCGAGCCTCCCCCCTGCTTCATCGCATCCCCCCATCCAGGCACCTGGCTCTTGTTCTACAACCTCAACCTAATACGGCCGCCTACCAGCATTATACCCCAGGCGCCATGGCCGGTTTAGGGGTAATAGTGTCCGAACTCGGGACGCCCTTTCCCAAAAGCGGACAACGGAGCGCAGATCGTTGTGGGCCATTACTGCTAACTCATTGACAACAAACGGCCGGATTGTCGGACACGTTGGCGCTTTTCGTGCCTTCTTCCCTCTGATGGTCTCGGGGCGAACCAGTTGTCACATAACCCAAGATGCGCCCTTCGAGGCCACGGCGCCAAACCGTCCTACGACGTCGTACGTCAAATGAGAGGGCGAATGACGACAGGCGCGGTCTCGTGCTCGTCACTCGTCACTTGTCAGTGCTCGTGAGGTGAAGCATGGGAACGGTTCTTCAAGACCTTCGATACGGCTTGCGCATGCTGGTGAGGAATCCCGGCTTCGCCGTCGTCGCGGTGCTGACGCTGGCGTTGGGCATTGGCGCGAATACGGCGATCTTCAGCGTGCTGGATAACGCCTTGCTTCACCCTTTCCCTTACAAAGACGCCGACGGCATCAGCATTTTCCGCATCCACGATATGGACGTGGCTGGGGATTATGGCCGGCTTGGCCTTTCGCTTCCTGAGTTCCTCGATTACCGGGAACAGAATCACGTGTTCTCCGACATGGCAGGCACCGCGCATGCCGAAGTGCTCTACAGTTCCCCGAGCGGATCACAAGAGCTGAACGGAGTGTACGTCACCACCGACACTTTTCGCTTCCTGGGTGTGGAGCCGGTACTGGGGCGTTGGATCACACCCGATGACGGTGAGCCTGGCGCGCCTCCCGTCTTCCTCATGAATTACCGGATGTGGCAGGAGCATTTCCACGGCGACCGGAAGATCGTGGGAACTACGTTCACTCTGAACGGCGTATCGAGAGTCCTGGTGGGAATCATGCCTCCGCGTTTCCAGTTCTTCGGCGCCGACGTCTGGCTGCCCTTGAGAGCAGGGCGCGACGCGGCGACCGCCACCGGTGGCGAAGTGCGCGCTGGGCGGCCACTGTACTTGGTTCCGGAGGAGCGGCGCAAACCCGGAGTAACCCTGGCAGCGGCCGCCGCTGACCTGACCGTGATTGCCCAACATCTTGCCAAGGTGTACCCGAAAGATTATCCCAAGCACTTCAGCGTGCAGACGGTGGGACTCGCCAGCGACGTCGTGGGTGATTTTAAGGCGATGCTTTATATCCTTCTCGCCGCCGTTGGCATGTTGCTTCTCATCGCATCCAGCAATGTCGCGAACTTGCTGCTGTCGCGAGCTACGGTCCGCGAAAGAGAGATTGCCATTCGAGCCTCAATTGGCGCCAGCCGCCGGCGGCTGATCCGGCAACTCCTGGTGGAAAGTTCGCTGCTGGCGGCGCTGGGAGGGCTGGTCGGCTACCTGTTCGCGTACGGCGGGTTAAAAGCGGTTCTCGCCGCGATGCCTCCGGACACGTTGCCCAGCGAATCGGAGATCACTCTGAATTCGGCGGTTCTGCTGTTCACGGTGTGCGTGACGCTGGCGACCACTCTTCTCTGCGGACTTGCGCCCGCGCTGCATACGGTGCGCGGCGAACTGCACTCGCGACTTCAGGAGACAGGCCGCGGCGTGATCACGAGCTTCCGGCATGGCGGCTTGCGCGCGGGTCTGGTGGTGGCGGAAGTGGCTCTGTCGATTGTCTTGCTGGCTGGCGCCGGTTTGATGATGCGAACCTTTTTTGCGGTCGAGCACGTGAACATTGGGTTCGCTCCGCAGAACATTTTCGCGACGCAACTGTTCTTCCCCGAGGGCCACTACAAAACCACCCAGCAGAATACGATCTTCTTCCAGCAAGCTCTGCCGCGCATTGCATTCCTGCCGGGCGTGGTGGCCGCCGCCGAGGCCGGGACTTTGCCTCCCTTCGGCGGGCCTCAAAGCGAGGTTGAGGTGCCGGGCAGAACGCATTCCGAGCGTTGGAACTCAATAGTCGAGACCTGCAGCGAGGGCTGGTTCCGGACTGTAGGCGTCCCGTTGCTCAAGGGCAGGCTGCTATCGGATGTCGATATTGCTTCAGCGCGGCGGGTGGCAGTGGTCAACCAGACTCTGGTGCGCCGTTTCATTGGCAACGACGACCCAATAGGAAGAAGAATCCGGTTCATGGCCTTTGACAGTTTCCCTGACGCGCCGCATGGTGCTTATTTTGAGATTATCGGTGTGGTGGCGGACTTCAAAAACCAAGGCCTGCAGCGCTCCGTGGCGCCGGAAGCCTTCCTGCCCTACTCGATCGCCAGTTTCGGTGCCCGCGGCCTCCTGGTGAGGACGGAGGGCGATCCCCTGGCGGTGGCAAAAAGCGTCAGTCGCGCAGTGTGGGCAGTCGACCCTGATGTCGCGCCGACGGGGGGCGGGTCAATCGAAGGTTTCCTGAGGGACTACGCCTATGCGCAGCCCAGGTTTGGGCTTCTGGTGCTTGGGGCATTCGCGGGCATCGGCCTGCTGCTGGTGGTTATCGGCGTCTTCAGTGTTATGGCATACTCGGTATCGCTCCAAACGCACGAAATTGGCATTCGCATGGCGATGGGCGCGCAACGCAGCGCGGTGCTTCGCATGGTGCTTTCGCGCGGACTGCGCCTGGTTGGGCTGGGAATCGTACTCGGCGAACTCGCCAGTCTTGCATTAACCAGGCTTCTCTCCAGCCAGATTTGGGGCGTGTCGGCGCGTGACCCTTTAACACTGACCGGCATCGCGGCCGTGATAGCAACTGCCGGCCTGCTCGCTTGCTGGCTCCCCGCACGGAAGGCATCGGCCGTCGATCCGATGGTGGCTTTAAGGTACGAGTAGAGGCATCGGGTGATCGGGAGATCGGGTGAACAAAGAACCGAACGGCGCAGCTTTGCAATAATCCTGAGACTGCAGGAGGACCATGCGCTCCGACGGTCTGTTCACCCGATCACCCGATCTCCCGATCATGCGTTCACCCGATCTCCCGATCACCCGATCCCATGATGAGGTGCAACGATGACTACTTTGATTCAAGACGTCCGCTACGGCCTGCGCGTGCTCAGAAGGAATCTAGCTTTCACCATAGTGGCCGTGATGACGCTGGCGCTCGGCATCGGGGCAACTTCTTCGATGTTCAGCGTGGTGAATGCGATTATTATTCGCCCCCTCCCCTACCCCGATCCGGAGCAACTGGTGGGTCTCGGCCAGAGTCGCACCCAGAAGGGCATGGGCTACATCCAGACGGGAGTCTCCGCTCCGAACATCCAGGACATCTCGGCGCGGAATCACGTCTTTCAAGAAGTGTCCTATTTTCTTTTTCACGAGTTTAACCTCACCAGGACCCAGCCGCCGCAGAGGCTGGACGGGGTGCGAATCTCGGCGACGCTCCTGCCGATGTTCGGCGTTCAGCCCGTGCTGGGCAGATACTTCGCGCCGAACGAGGCCGAGCCCGGACACGAGCACGTCGCGATTCTTGGGTACGACCTCTGGAAGAATCGCTTCGCTGCCAGCCCTGAAATCCTCGGCAAAACGCTGAACCTCGACGACGAGACCTACACTGTGGTAGGCGTCATGCCCGAGAATTTTCGTTTTGTCTGGGATTCCCGCATTGACGTTTTCGTTCCGCTCCCCCTCACGCCCCAGGATTTGGCGGAACCCGCCCGCACTACGCGCCAGCTTCAAACCATGGCGCGCATGAAGAAGGGCATCACGCCGCAGAAGGCTCAGGCGGAGATGAACGACATCGCGCGCCAGCTTGCGCAGGAGCATCCCGAGGCCAACCGGGGATGGAACATCACCGTCGAGCCGATCCACAATGCCTATCACCGGCGCATGGACACTGCCTTGTGGGCCATGCTTGGGGCGGTTTGTCTGGTGCTTCTCATTGCCTGCGCCAACGTCGCCAACCTGCTTCTGGCCCGAGCCAGCGGGCGTCGCCGGGAATTGGCAGTGCGCCTCGCCGTGGGCGCGAGCCGCGGCCGCCTGGTGGTTCAGTTGCTTACGGAGTGCCTGTTGCTTTCCATTTTGGGTGGCGGCTTGGGAATCCTCTTCGGCTATTCGGGAACCAAGCTCCTCGCTTGGGGATGCAGTCTTTATTTCAAATACCTACCCGGAATCCGGGAACTCAACCTTGACTGGCGCGTGGTGGTTTTTGCGGCTGTCCTCACGCTGGCGACGGGCATCGCGATCGGCCTGGCGCCGGCTTTCAGGGCCACGAAAGGCGGCGTGCAAGAGGTGCTGAAGGAGAGCGCTTTGAGCGCCGGCGGCGCTGCGAGCCACAAGCGATTGCTGAATGCTTTGGTCGTAGCGGAGATCGCGCTCGCCATGGTGCTGCTCGCGGGATCGGGTCTGCTGCTGCGGAGCTTCGTCAAGCTGGTGAGCCTCGACCTCGGCTTTGAGCCCAGACACGACCTCACCTTCGAGCTTTACTTGCCGGCTTACAAGTACGCGCAGCCGGACCAACAGATCACCTACATTCGCCAAGTGCATGATCAAGTTGCCGCAGTGCCCGGAGTTCTACACACGGGAGCGATGTCAATGTTGGGTGAGTTCTTATTCCTTCCCCAGGGCCAACCTCGTCCCGTGCCCGGCCAGGAGCCTGCGGCCTATGAGTACAGCATTACCCCCGACTATCTTCAGGCCGCCGGCGCAAAACTGCTCCAGGGGCGCGAGTTCACGCTCCACGACAGCGAGCACTCGGTTCCGGTCGCTATCATCAACGACACGCTGGCGCGCCGCTATTCTAAGAACGCCGACCCCCTGGGACAGCATCTCGACATGCTCTCCAATGTGTACGGAAAACAGAACGAGCGCCAGGAAACGTTCGAAGTCGTCGGCGTGGTGAAGAACATCAAGCGCTACCAGGTATGGGAAGACGAGCCTGAGATCTTCGTTCCCTACGACCAGCATCCCGGACCGTACATGTTTTTCGAAGTCCGCACTGCGGCGGCCCCGCTTACACTCGCGGCCGCCGTGAAGGACGCGGCCCAGTCTGTGGATCGCGATCAGCCGGTTCAAGACCTTCAGACCATGGATGAAATCGTGGCGCAGCGCTTCGGAGAAATCCGTTTTCCCATGACGCTGGTTTGGAGCTTTACCGCGCTGGCGCTGGCGCTGGCGGCAATTGGCATGTATGGCGTGATGTCCTACTCCGTGAGCCGCCGCACGCACGAATTAGCCATCCGCATGGCGCTCGGGGCCGAGCGGCACGCTGTGGTGAAGCTGGTTGTGCGTGAGGGCTTATTGGTTACGCTGGTTGGGATCGTAGTGGGAACGATTGCGGCATTGGGCGCAGGGCGCGTTATCTCCAATTACCTTTACGGCATCAGCTCCAGTGATCCGCTGACGTATCTCTTAATGGCCCTGGGCTTGGTGTGCATTTCACTGCTGGCTTGTTTCGTGCCCGTGCGCCGGGCCACCAAGGTCGATCCCATGGTGGCGCTGCGCTACGAGTGAGCCATGCCAGTGTGGTGCGTCGCAGATGCATTTCCTTGAGCAGCTCGAGAACGGAACGGGCGTTTGGATTCTCGGAAGTAACTCCTCACCCGTCTCCGTCAGCTGACGGACTGATGACTACGCCGGCTGCGGGCCACCCTCTCCCCAAGGGAGAGGGCCGTCAACGATGATTGATTCAGCCCTCTCCCTTGGGGAGAGGGTGGCGAGAGTAGCGAGCCGGGTGAGGGGTTTGTTCCCGCTGCGCTCAGGATGACAGCCGGCTTGCCTCTTCATCCCCACAGATCGGTTGTCAGGTATTTCAAGCCGGAGTCGCAGATGATGATGGCGATGGTCTGGCCGCGGTGCGGTCCGGCGAGAAGCTGAAGGGCAGCGGCCAGGTTCGCGCCCGAGGAGAAGCCGGCGAAAATCCCTTCTTCTTTTGCCAATCGCCGCGCGGCCTGCAAAGCCTCCTCGTCGCTCACCTGCAAGTAGCCATCGACAATCTCACGGTTAACGAACTTGAGAGCGGCCATCGAATATCCGCCGCCTTGGATGCGGTGGTTGGGGCGGCGAGAAGGTTCTCCCGCCAGCACTGCAGTGCCTTGGGGTTCGACCACATAGCACTTGATCTGCGGGACCGCTTCCTTGAAGGCCGCTGAGCACCCTCCAAACGTGCCGCCCGATCCCACAAAATCGCAGAAAGCGTGAATGCGGTCCTTCGCCTGGCGCAGAATCTCAGGCCCCGTGTGAAGATAGTGAGCGCGGAAGTTTCCTTCGAGGTTGAATTGATCGGCGCGGAAAGCATGGCGCTCCCGGACGATGCGTTGTGTTTCGAGTTCGACTTGTTCCAGGTCGCCCCCCGAGACCTGGCCAGGGACGGAGCCCGGGAGTTGGTCAACCAGCACCACCTCCGCGCCCAGTGCGGCCATCATGCGTGCGCGCTCCGCGGAATTGCCCCTGGACATCACCGCCACGAACCGGTATCCGCGCACTCCGCAGACAATAGCGAGCCCGGTGCCGGTGTTTCCGCTCGTCAACTCGACTACCGTCTGCCCCGGCGCCAACGTCTTGGCCGCTTCGGCGTCTTCGATGATCTGGCGCGCGATCCGGTCCTTCTTTGAATACCCGGGATTCAAGTTTTCGAGCTTGGCGAGGATCCTGCCGTCCAGGCTGCGCGTGAGGCGGGCGAGTTCGACGAGCGGGGTTTCGCCTATTGCCTGGATCACGGAAGGGCACAGTTCACTGCGCACGCGTCACCTCGAACTGAAAAGCGCAACCCTTGTGCGCATTCTCGCGAAATTACAGGAAGACTCATTCCGAATTCAATTCCTGAAATCCCGCGGCTACCAGGTCTGGAATGCTAAAGACACGCTGGACTCCCGACGCCGAGCCCCCTATCTCAATTTCACCACTTTTGCTCTCCAGCCTGTCCCTGATGCCGGCAATCTGAGGTTCCGGAAGGTGCAGGGCCCGCATTGTTTTAATGAGTCCAGTGACTTTAAAAGGCTTGGTCGAAAATGGAGCTCCCTGAGGATTCAAGGGACGCGCACGCAGGCGGAATAGCCCGCTGCCCTCGGCTCGCGCCAGGACTACATACGTGCGTTCCTCATATTCTCCAAAACGGTCTATCACCACTGTTCCGCCATCCGGGAATACGGCCTGAATACGGAGTTCGCCGCCCACGGCGTGAACATAGTTCCTGAGCGTGCTGAGATACATGTCCGTACGCTGCTCGATCCGGGAGATAGAGCTCTGCGGCACGTCCAGCATCTCGGCCATATCAGCTTGCGTAAGTTGCTTCGCGTCCCGAAGTTCTTCCAGGGCCATTCGCTGCAGCTCCTCGCGCACTCGGCGAACTTTTTCGGCACGGCTTGCGGGGTCCATCTTCGCCTGAAGTTCTCGAAAGTTTCGTGCCATATGCTTGTCCTCCCAACTTTTGAGGGGGAACATTTACGACGAGCCCTTTTTCTGTTCGTTTTCGATCTCGCGCAAATGCCGGTCATAGAGCTCGTCGGCGAGGGGTACATATTCCTCGTACCAGCGGTCGTTGCCGGTTTTGTCCCCACCTATCAACAGAATTGCAGCCCGGCGAGGGTCGAATGCGTAAAGAACTCGACAAGGCCGTCCCTCGTGTTGGACGCGCAGTTCACGCATGTGAGGGTGGCGTGACGAGGAGACGCCGGAAGAATGCGGCATCTTCAGTGTGGGACCAACTTCTTGCAATAGGCTGACCGTAAAGTCAACGCTTTTCTGCTCGGGCGCAGCCAGGTGGTCCCACCATTTGCCGAATTCATCGGTAAACTCGACTTCCCAGGCCATTAGTAATTATGTCATGAACGGCATAATGCTGTCAACGGCATTTTAGGGGGAGGGTCGCCACAGTCAGTGTGTAGCGCAGACCTGCGTCTTTTACAGGTCTGCGGCTCCTCCCATGTTCCCAGCAGAAAAGCCGCAGCCTTTCGTCGGGTCCGCGACGTGCCGCAAGGCTACTATAAAGGCCCACCCCGTGCAAGTCGTGGCGCGGATCCCCTCCGGCGATCCCAAAAGGCGCATACATGCCGACGAACAGCGTCGGCACGTATGCGCCACCCGCGGCGGTCCGCGCTACGCTTGCCTGGCCTCTGCCTGAATATACCTTGACAAGCATATGCTCTGAGGCGTATATTAAGAGAGTGGAATCTGTTTTTGAAATCATTGCGGAGCCGAACCGCCGCGCCATATTGAGCTTCCTGGTCTCGTCGCAACAGTCGGTGGGAGAGATCGAGCGGCAGCTTCATATGTCGCAGCCGACCGTGTCAAAGCACCTGCGAGTGCTGCGCGAGGCCGGATTTGTGGAATCCACGGTGGACGCACAGCGCCGGCTCTACCGGCTGAAACCAGAACCGCTTCAGGAGGTGGATGCCTGGCTGGCTCAGTTCCGCCGGTTCTGGTCCGCGCACGTGGATGCTCTCGAACGCCACCTCGACCGCATGGATCAGTCAACAGCAACGAAAAGGAAGACAAGGAGGAGACGAGGCGGCCCGAATCGCGAACATCACAAAGGAGAAACGAAATGAAAATCAAAGTGACCAGCGTGTACGTGGACGACCAGGACAAGGCCCTGCGCTTCTATACGGAGGTACTGGGCTTTGTCAAGAAGACCGATTTCAGTCAGGGCCCCTATCGCTGGCTGACCGTGGCCTCGCCCGAGGAGCCGGACGGAACTGAGCTGCAACTGGCGCTGAACAACAATCCCGCGGCCAAAGCGTATCAGCAGGCGATCTTTCGCGAGGGCCAGCCCGCGGTCATGTTCTTCACCGACGACGTCAAGGGCGACTACGAGCGGATCAAGGCCCGCGGCGCCGAGTTCACGATGCCGCCCACCGACGTGACCGCCTCGACCATTGCGATGCTGAAGGACACCTGCGGCAACCTCATTCAGCTCACCCAGTTGAAGCGCTGGTAGGGCGGCCGTTCAGACGGATGGCAGCCCGGTGGGCGGCGACGGCCGCGGACCCGATGGATCAATCAACACTAACGAAAAGGAAGACAGGGAGAAGAAGATGACCGACCGCGAGCAGTACACACCGGGTCCGGCCATCGGGGCCGAGATACGCAAGGATGGAGAGAAGTGGACGCTCATTCTCGTCCGGGAACTGCGCCACTCGCCGGAAAAAGTCTGGCAGGCGCTGACCGACCCGGCTCACCTGCGCGAGTGGGCTCCCTTTGAAGCCGATGGGAACCTGGGTACGGTTGGAGCCACGGTGAAGCTCTCGACGGTAGGAGCGCCCAGGCCGCACGTTACCGAAACAACAGTGACGCGAGCCGAAGCTCCCAAGGCGCTCGAGTACAACTGGGGTGACCACGATATGCGCTGGGAGCTCGAAGCCTTGGGCGGCGGCACGCGCCTGACGCTGTGGACCAACATCGGTCGCCGCTTCATCGCCATGGGCGCCGCCGGGTGGCACATCTGTTTCGATGTTCTGGATCGCCTTCTCTGCGGAACTCCTATCGGCCGCATGGTTGGTGGCGAGGCGATAAAGTTCGGCGGCTGGCAGCGACTGAAGGCGGAGTACGCCAAGCAGTTCGGTATTGAAACGCCCAACTGGCCGCCGAAGGCGGCTCAAAAGCCGTGATCCGCTTCGGGCTCGTCTCGAGAGGAGGTCCCAATGAACTGGAACAAATGGGTTCGGCAGACCCACCGCTGGGGGTCCATTGCCTTTACGGTGGCTGTCATCGTCAACTTCGTCGCCGTGGCGGAGAAGAAGGAGACCTTCTGGGTGGGCTTCATGGCGCTGCTCCCCCTCGCCTTGCTCCTGATCACCGGCCTGTACATGTTCGTGCTGCCGTATGCCACCAATTGGCGCAACAGGCGGCGCACCGCCTGAACGGGCGGCCGCACGACGAAAGACCGCGTCGCCCACCGGCGTGCTCTGGGGGCTTGGGACAGGCTTCCACCTGCGGAGGTTGCAGGGTACGCTAAGCTCAGCTAAATTAGGAGAGAGACTTGGAGGTGTACATGAAAAGGCCCGTCCCGGTGGAATCTGCCTCGGCATTAATTGATGAGTGGATCAAAGAACTTGGGGACTGGCGCGGGAAGACGCTCGCGAAGGTGCGCGAAATCATACACGCGGCGGACCCTGAGATCATCGAAGAGTGGAAGTGGGTGAAACCCACGAACCCCGGAACACCCGTCTGGTCCCACGGCGGCATCGTCTGCACGGGAGAGACGTACAAGGACCACGTCAAGCTGACATTTGCCAAGGGCGCGGCGCTCGCGGACCCTTCAGGTCTATTCAACTCCAGCCTCGAGGGGAATGTCAGGCGCGCCATCGACCTCCACGAAGGCGACAATGTCGATGAGGCAGCCTTGAAGGATCTCATCCGCGCCGCAGTGGCGCTCAATCTCATGGGCAAGAGCAAGCCGAAGCCGCGGCGAGCAAGCAGCAAGCGGGCCGGGTAGCTTCTTCGCAGGTCCTGGCTATCTCTCCTCCCATAGGGAGCCGTTGTGCGCGCTACTAGCTTGGGGGGCTCGCAAATGACAGGGCCGCCGGAGTATGATAAAAGAGAGTTTGGAAGAGGATGGTAACGAGATGGCCGTGCTCGATTGGTCCCAATGCCCCGCCGTGGAAAGCGTGCCGGGTCGGTTAAGCGGCGCCTGGGTGTTTCGCAACACGCGAATGCCCGTGTCTGCCGTATTTGAAAATCTTGAGGCGGGGGCCACCATCGACGAAATCATCGAGCAGTTTGACCTGACGCGGGAACAGATCAACACCGTACTCGGATTTGCCGCGCGCAGTCTTGACCCGCCGCCTGCCCCTGCCGCAAAGTCCCTTGTCGATGCTCATTCTCTTTGACCACGTAACCCCCAGCGGCGTCGCCCGGTTTCTTCGAGGCCACACGGTCACCAAGGCGCGGGAGCTTGGTTGGGACACGCTCGCCAACGGTGACTTGCTGGCCGCAGCGGAACGAGCCGGTTTCGATGTCGTTCTCACCGCCGACAAGAACATGCGCTACCAGCAGAACCTTCGAGGGCGCAGAATAGCCCTCGTGGTCTTGGGAACCCCTCAATGGCCGATTGTGCGATTATATCGGGTGTTCACCATTGAGTTGGAGTGACGCTTTACGTGCAAGTTGCTGCAAGCTAACGAGGTTTGCGACGCTCGGGCAGTTTTTTGCGCGTGACTACAACAATCTTCCGGTGCGGCAGCACC
>JBELAJ010000310.1:0-9633 GCA_049508935.1 Terriglobia bacterium
AAGTGTTGCGGCGGCGGGAGGTCAAGAGCGCGGGCAAGATGCCCGTACGACCGCGGGCGAGTCGCCCGAGCCACATCCCCTGCTCCATGACCGCCGCGACGCGCGTGATCTCGATGGTTTCATCGTGGACGTAGAAATCACCAATTATCCTCGTCCTGCCGCGCTGCCTCGCGGGCGCGTGATCGAGGTGCTGGGCCAACGTGAGGAGTTCGGCGTGGACGTGGAGATCATGATTCGCAAGTTCCATCTTCCCCACCGCTTCCCCGCCGATGTGCTGGCGGAGGCAGACGCCGCTCCGCAGCTCATCCCCGAGGGCGACCACGAGGGCCGCCGCGATTTCCGCGGCTTGCCCATCGTCACCATCGACGGCGAAACAGCCAAGGATTTTGACGATGCGGTGTATGTGGAGCCGTTAGCTGGGGGCCATTACCTGCTGCAGGTTCACATCGCGGACGTGGCGCACTACGTACGGCCGGGCTCGGCGCTCGACCGTGAGGCGCGCCTGCGCGGCACGAGCGTCTATTTTCCGGACCGCGCCGTGCCCATGCTGCCGCTCGAACTCTCGAACGGCATCTGCAGCCTGAACCCGCGCGTGGATCGGCTGGTGATGTCCGCGCTGATGGAGTTCGACGCCGAGGGACGCCTGGTGGAATACGAGCTGCTTCCCGGAATTATCCGCAGCGCCGAGCGGATGACTTATTCCGCGGTGCGAGACATCCTGGCCGGCGAACCCGGCGCCTGCCAGCGTTACGCCGCCCTGGTTCCCGAGTTCAAACGGATGGAGGAATTGGCGCGCCTGCTCGCTCGCCGTCGCGAGGAGCGAGGCTCGATCGACTTCGACTTGCCCGAACCCGAAATCGAGTTCGACGAACACGGCCGCATGACCGGCATTACACGCTCGGAGCGTAACTTCGCACACCGGATCATCGAGGAGTTCATGCTGGCGGCGAACGAGGCCGTGGCTTCCTATCTGGAAACTAGAGGAATTCCCTCGCTTTATCGCATCCACGAAAAACCTGACGCAAAAAAAGTGATCGAGTTCGAGGAGATCGCGGCCGGCTTCGGCTATTCGCTGGGCATCGAACTGCCCGCCGCGCGCCGCACTCGCATGCGGCTGCGTGATGAGCGCGACCGCTACCCGCGCTTTCACGAGACGCTCGAGGGCGAATTGAAAATCAGCCCCTTTAACTATCAGCGGCTCACCCAGCGCCTGGAGGGTAAGCCCGAAGAGCGCATTCTCTCTTACCTGATGCTGCGCTCGCTCAAGCAGGCACGATACTCGGCAGAAAACGTCGGCCATTTCGCCCTGGCCGCTCCGACCTATACCCATTTCACTTCGCCCATTCGCCGCTATCCGGATTTGATCGTGCACCGGATTTTGAAGGCGGCGCTGGCGCAGGAGGGTGGCAGCGTTCGTAAGATCAGGGAACAGGGAATAGGGAACAGGGAACTGGGAACGGGGAGCAGAGTACGCCGGGCGACCGCGGGCGAGACGCCCGCACCACAGCCCGGGCCACAGCTTCCGGGCGCGGCCTTTGTCGCTCAAGAAGCGCTGCACGCCCTGGGGCTCGAAACTTCCGAATCGGAGCGCCGCGCCGCCGATGCCGAGCGCGAGCTGATCGAATGGAAGAAAGTGCTATTTATGGCGCAGCACGTGGGCGATGAGTTCGAGGCACTCATCATCAACTTGATCAAATACGGGTTTTTCGTGGAGCTGACCGACCTCTTCGTGGAGGGCTTTGTCCCGCTCTCGAGCCTCGCGGATGACTATTACGTTTACCGCGAACGCCTGCGCGCCATCATCGGCGAGCACACGAAGCGTGCCTTCCGCCTGGGAGAACGAATCCGCGTCTGTCTGGTGCGCATCGACCGGTCGGAGAATAAGCTCGAGTTCTCGGTGGCGGAAGAAGCCTAACCGTGTAGCATGAACCAACGGTCGGAGAAACAGCCCTCTCCCCAGGGGAGAGGGCTGTTCATCTCAATTGAGGTGGTTCCATCGGTTGAAAGTTTTCTCCTCAAATGAGCGCCCGACAGGTATTATTCCTCTTTAGACATTCACTCTCAGATAGGATTCTATTGACGCCGTGACCATCGACGAACAGCTTGCTTATCTTACCAAAGGCGCGGAAGAAACGATCCGCGTGGAAGAGCTCAAAGCCAAGCTCGAGCGCTCGGCTCGGACGGGAAAGCCGCTGCGCATCAAAGTGGGATTCGATCCAACGGCGCCGGACATTCATCTGGGGCACACGGTGGTGATCCGCAAGATGAAGCACTTCCAGGATCTCGGACACACCGTTGTCTTTCTTATCGGGGATTTTACCGGCATGATCGGCGATCCATCCGGCCAGAACGTGACGCGCCCGCCCATGACCCCCGAGCAGGTGGCCGCGAATGCCGAGACCTACCGAAAGCAGGTCTTTAAGATTCTCAGTCCCGAGAAGACCGTCGTGGACTTCAACAGCCGCTGGCTCGGCGCGCTCAAGGGACGCGACTGGATCACGCTCTGTTCCAAGTACACGGTGGCGCGCATGCTCGAGCGCGACGACTTCTCGAAACGCTTCAAGGAGCAACGCCCGGTCGCCATTCACGAGCTTCTTTATCCTTTGGCCCAAGCTTATGACTCCGTGGCGCTCGAAACCGATGTGGAACTGGGTGGCACCGATCAGAAATTCAATCTGCTGGTGGGGCGCTCCATCCAGCAGGAATACGGCCTGGAATCGCAAGTCATCATGACCATGCCGCTGCTCGAAGGGCTCGACGGCGTGCAGAAAATGTCGAAATCGCTGGGCAATTACGTGGGCATCAATGAGCCGCCCGGCGAAATGTTCGGCAAGCTGATGTCCATTTCCGATGACTTGATGTGGCGGTATTACCTGCTGCTGACGGATATGACGGCTTCGCAAATCGAGGAGCTTAAACAGGCCGTGGGTTCGGGCAAGGAGCACCCGCTCGACATAAAGAAGACCTTGGCACGCCGCATCATCACGGACTTCCACGACGCAGAAGCCGCCGCGCAGGCGCAGCGGGACTTCGAAGCACGATTCAGGGACAAAGGGCTTCCATCGGTAATCGAGCAGATTTCCTTTCACGTTTCCGGCAAGCAGAAACTCTTTCGGCTGCTGGTTGGTCTGAAGCTGTTCCCATCAAATGCCGAAGCCCAGCGGAAGATCAAGGAAGGCGCCGTTGCCATGGCGACGGGCGACTCGAAGCAACCGGATTGGAAGCGGCTCACCGACCCGACGTGGGAGTTCGATCCGAGTCAATACCCCGAGGTCGTCTTTCGGATCGGTACACGACCACCGGTGAAAGTAGTGTTTGGAAAACGGTAGCGCAGATCCGTTCATGCGCCTTATCATTCTCATCAATCCTAATGCAGGCCGAGGCAAAGCGCGTTTGGTATTGCGCGAGGCGCTCGAGGTGGTGCGGCGCCAGGGCATCGCGGCTGACGTCGAGGAGAGCCGCGACTCGCAGCATCTGCTTGCATTAGCGCGGCAGGCTGCGGCTGAGAAACCCGATGCCGTCGTTTCGCTCGGCGGCGACGGGACGCAGCACTACGTCCTCAACGGAATAATGGGAAGTGACGTTCCCCTGGGGATTATCCCCTGCGGAAGCGGGAACGACCTCGCAAAGGGCCTGGGAATACCGGTGCATGCGCGGGCGGCGGCGGAAGTGCTGTGCTCAGCCCACACACGCCGCGTGGATTTGGGGCAAGTGGGAGAGACGGTTTTCAGTTGCATTGCCGGCGCAGGTTTCGATTCGGTGGTGACCCGCTATGCCAACGAGCGCGTCCATCGGCTGAAGGGTTCCTGGGCGTACGGCTGGTCAATCCTACGCTCTCTCGAAAACTATCGTCCGGAACCGCTCGAGATCCATTCCGACGTGCAGAAATACTCCGGGGATGTCATCTTTGCGGTGGTAGGCAACAATGTTTCCTACGGTGGAGGAATTCATCTGACGCCGCGCGCCCGGCTTGACGACGGCTTGTTGGACGTTTGCATTGTGCCTTACCTCGGGAAATGGGAACTTCTGCGCTGGGTTCCAAGCGCCTATCGCGGGCAGCACCTGAGGCATCCGCGTATTATCTACTTTCAAACACCTGAAGTCTCCTTGAGCAGCCCTTCCCGCCTGGAACTTTTCGGAGACGGCGAATTCATACAGGAACTCCCCGCGACAATCAGGATTCTGCCCCATGTGTTATCCGTGATTGTGCCGGGCACAAGCTAGGAACCGGGCGGGGGAATGGTCAGGTTGATCACAACTTTCCAGCGGGTGTCGATGGTGCTGACCTGCCGTGTCTCGGAAGCGACGCCTTTAAACTTCGCCTGGATTTCGAAATCGTGGTGCGGATCGAGGTCGGTGAATTGGTATTGCCCATTCTCGTCCGCGTAGATGGCCAATGTCTTGCCCGTCTGAAGATCCTTGAGCGTCACCTCAGCGCCCCCAAGAGTTTTCTCCGCCGGATCCTGCACCTGCCCGGTCACCGTTTTGGTAGTGGGGGCTTTATTCTTCTTCGCAGCCAGGCCGGACGCGGGCACGAGGCAAGCTGCGGCGAGCAACCAACACACGACGCCACGGCGCGACGGCTGCGGCGACGTTCGGCTCAACCAGACTGGCACAGAGTTGGAGGCAAGATCCAAGGGTGTGCGAGCGCTCAAATCACCACGCCTCCTCTTCCTCTTCTTCCTCACTTGAGAGCGCTTCCAACTCGACGGGATCCGTGTTCACCACCTGCAGTTCCACTCCGCATTCCGGACAATCCACCGTCTGCCCTTCTTCCACATCGTCTTCGATGTCAAGTGTGGTTCGGCATTCGGGACAATAGGCCATAGTTCACCCCCGGCATCGTATCTATCCATAGAAAAGTCTAGATCATTTCCCAAAACGATGTCCAGCGGTTCCGGAATGGACTTTCGGGAGTTCGCGCAATTGGCTCTTCCCATTGTGCGCCGTGAGTATTACGCTGACAGAGATCGGAGGTAATCACTGACCAGCCGTTGTGTTGAAGAGGAGCACGGTTGCTGATTCTGACTCCTGACTTCTGACTCCTGACTCCTTCAGGCAATCGAGAGGTGCCGAATGAAGAACCATTACAGATTTGCAACCTTGGCGGTTCACGCCGGGCAGTCGCCCTGTCCGGTGACTGGAGCTGTAGATACTCCCATCTATCAAGCCACGACTTTCGCAGCCGCTGACTCCGACGAGATGGCCGCCGTCTATGGCGGGGAGAAGCCCGGCTACATGTACACGCGTTACGGTAATCCCACACTCCACGCGCTGGAAGAAAAACTCGCGGCGCTCGAGTGCGGCGAAGCCGCCCAGGTTTTTTCTTCCGGTATGGCGGCTGTTTCGTCGGCAATCCTGGGATACATCCGAGCGGGCGACCACGTGGTTGCGGCCCGGTCGCTTTACGGGGCCGCGTACGACTTTCTCAACAAGATGCTGCCGAGCCTGGGCGCCTCCGCCACTTTTGTTCAGTCTACGCGGGTGGAGGAATTTGAAGAGGCGATTCGGCCCAACACCAAGTTGATTTACTTTGAAACGCCCAGCAATCCTGTGCTGGAAATTCTCGATATTGAGGCCCTCGCCCAACTGGCCCGCGCGCATGGCATACCCTCCATGATCGACAACACTTTCGCTTCGCCCGTTCTCCAACAACCGCTCAACCTGGGCGTCACGGTGGTCGTGCACGCCGCCACCAAGTACTTGTGCGGCCACGGCGACGCCATGGCGGGAGCGGTGATCGGCCCCGAGGATTACATTCGCCGGCTCAACCAGGAAGTGCTTCGCGACTTCGGCGGATGTCTCAGCCCCTTCAATGCCTGGCTGATCCTGCGCGGCACTCACACGCTGCACCTGCGCTTGCCCGCTCAATCCTCGAGTGCGCGGACGATCGCGGAATTCCTCGCCCGCCATCCCCGGGTGGAGCACGTGAACTACCCCGGCTTGCCAGGCCATCCCGGTCACGACATCGCTAAGAGACAGATGACGGCATTCGGCGCCATGCTCAGCTTTGAAGCAAAAGCGGGCTACGAGGGTGGGAAGAAAGTAATGGATAGTGTGAAGATCTTCAAGCGCGCGGCAAGCCTCGGCGACACACGCTCGCTGATCGTTCATTCCGCTTCCACGAGCCATCGGGCCGTTCCACGCGAGCAGCGGTTGGCTATCGGCATTACCGACGGCCTGGTGCGGGTTTCGGTGGGCGTGGAAGCTGTCGAAGATTTGATCGAGGATCTCGATCAGGCGCTGGCTTCGACACAGTGATTGCCGTCGCGCCTTCGCGCGGAGGGGCGGACCGTCTGCCGCTCATACTCAGTCGCCCGGTCGAGCTTCTACATCTAGGCTGGCTGTTACCGCGCCTTGCGGCCGGCGGCAGAGCCGCATATGGCCAGCCAGCAAAATGTGGAAACTCGAGCGGGCAACCACGAGGGTTGCCCCTACGGCGATCCAACGATGTTGGCGATCACAGCCGCGGCAAATTCTTCCGTAGTGGCACTGCCGCCAAGGTCGGGAGTGCGAATGCGGCGCTCGCCCGTTACTCTCTTGAGAGCATCCAGCATGCGCGCGCCGGCCTCCGGTTCACCGAGATGCTCCATCATAAACGCCGCCGTCCATATGGCGGCAATGGGGTTGGCGATGCCGCGTCCTGCGATGTCGGGGGCGCTGCCGTGCACGGGTTCAAACAAGGGAGGGCCGAGGCGCTCGACCGGATTCAGGTTGGCGCTGGCCGCAAGGCCGAGGCTGCCCTGCAGGGCGCCCCCCAGGTCGGTAAGGATATCCGCAAACAGATTTGAACCCACCACCACGTCCAGACTCTCAGGGTGAGTAATCATACGAGCAGCCAGCGCATCGACGTGGTAATTGGCGACGTGGACTTCGGGATACTCCCTGGTAAGCTCGCGGAGCACTTCATCCCACAAGACCATCGTGTAGGCCATGGCGTTTGACTTGGTAGCGCTCGCCAGGCGCTTGCGAGGACGCCGGCGTGCCTGCTCGAAGGCATAACGGATCACGCGCTCCACGCCTTTGCGCGTGAAGATGGACTGCTGCACAGCGATTTCATCGGGCGTGCCCTGCTTGAACCTGCCTCCCACTCCGCAGTACTCACCTTCCGTGTTTTCGCGAATGAAGAGCATTCGAATGTCTTCGGCGCTCTTCCCCCGCAGCGGCGGCTCAAGGCCTGGAAGAATCTCGATAGGACGTAAATTGACATACAGGTCAAACCCGAAGCGAATGCGCAGTAGAAGTTGGCGGAGTGATATGTGATCGGGAACCGTGGGATGGCCGATGGCGCCCAGCAGAATGGCGTCGAAAGGGCGAAGCCGCTCGAGACCATCCTCAGGCATCATGCGGCCCGTGCGGAGATAGTACTCGCATCCCCACTCGAATTCCTCGAAGGACAGGCAGAAATGCTCACCGCTTGCGCCCGCAACTGCGTGCAAGACCTTCACTGCGGCAGGGATCACTTCCTTACCGATTCCGTCTCCGGGAAGCAGGGCGATGCGATAGTTTTTGTTGGGCATGGGAACTCCTCCAAGTTGACTCGGCTCTGTCATTCTGCGCGAAGCGAAGAATCTCGGTAGTTAGTAATCACCTGAACTGCTGAGATTCTTCGCTTCGCTCAGAATGACACCAACCTTACCACCTCGCCGAACAAATGCGGGTCCTAAGTCCAAATAGTGTACAATCTTATGCTCTTGGTACAGCACATTCTTTGTCGAGGCGGAGCGCAGTGAAATCCGGCCTATGGAGAGCGATTCTCACCGATAGCCATTTCTGGCTGCCGGTGGTCGTGCTGATTTTTGGCGTTGTGCTTCTCATTTACCTACACTGAGAGGGTACCAGCCTGCTCACAAAAACTGACAATTCAGTTTCCGCCGGCGCGCGCTCGATGCACGGAGTGGGTGTGATTTCCGGCCTCGCTGCGGGCGCGTGGCTGGGCGGGGCGGAAGCTCCGACCAAGCTAGTGGCCGTAGGAATGTCGCCCTTTGTCATTTCGCTCGCCATGGTGGTGGGTGTGTTCGTGGCGCGCTGGACGCTTCCCACCGTTCTGAAAGGCACGGGATACGTCTTCGAAGACCTCAGGGCAAGAATTCACCTGGTGATTTGGGCCATCCTCGCGGGCGCCCTTTGGGCGGTGGCCAATACGCTTACGGTTTTCGCCATCCGCGACGTGGGGCTGTCAGTGGCTTTCCCGTTATGGAACATCAACAGCCTGGTAGGCTTGTTTTGGGGATGGTTCCTGTTCAACGAATTGCGCGGGGCCGGCATCCGCCAAGGGTCGAAGGTCCTGGGCGGCGCCGTGGCGATCGTGGCTGGAGCTTGTTTGCTGGCTTATGCCACAGCACAGCCTGGCGCCGGGACCGCGCATCGCTCCAGCGCTGGCGTTCTCGCGGCGCTGGGCGCAGGACTTCTCTGGGGGACGATGTACATCCCCTATCGCAAGGCTTACATCAGCGGCATGAACCCGCTTTCTTTTGTGACGGTTTTCACAGTCGGTGAACTCTTCACCATGTCGGCCCTGGCGCTGATTTTTCGCGGTGGCCTGAGTCCCCTCCTCAAAGAGCTTGCCCAGGCGCGCGCCGCGCTATTTTGGCTTTTCCTGGGAGGATTCTGCTGGGTGCTGGGAGATCTTTTCCAGCAATACGCGGCGAAATATATCGGCATCGGGCGCGGCATCCCGCTATCGAATACCAACCAGCTTTGGGGTCTGGCGTGGGGCGCACTGGTTTTCGGAGAGCTGAGCGGGAAGAGCGGAGCCGCGCAGGTGCTTATCATCGCCGCCTCGGCCACGATGATCGCGGGGGCGGTGGCCATCAGCCTCGCCGAGGCGCCGGCCTCTGAACAGGAATTGTGGCGCGCCAGTCAAAGGCGCGAAGAGGAGCGCTACCAACTCGATGCTGAGCCCACAAAGGCCTCAGAGTCGGCGGAACGCCGCACGGGCCGGCGTTGGTGGGACGTACCGATAGTCGCAGCAGCAGTCGGAATTTTCCTCTTCATGGCTCGAGGAGCGCATCGCCCGCTCATGGCAATAAATCTCTTCTGGACGTCGCTTCTGGCCTTCGCTATGCTGGGTTTCCTTTTCACCTGTGGTTGGGTGCTTTGGAAACGTACCCGGTTTTTGTAGCGCTCGGCGCCCGTTTGAGTCCGTCACGCAAGGCTGTCATTCCGAATGATCGTGGGCCTGCGGCCCACACAAAGGAATAAGAATCGCCTGCAACGTCACCCCCGCGAAAGCGGGGGTCCATTGTTGGTCCGGAACACAATGGATTCCCGCTTTCGCGGGAATGACGTGACCCTCGAGTAGGGGCGGTTCGCGAACCGCCCCTACCAGACAACATTCAGAGCGAGATTCTTCGCGGAGTTTACCCTGAGCACCCAGCGCGAGATTCCTTCACTTCGTTCAGGAGAGGCTCTTCGCTTCGCTCAGGATGACCGCGAAGGGCACGGAATGACATGCAAAGGGAGTTCCCACGCAGAGTCCGAAGCCCCGCCCTTCCCGAAGGCGAGATGGACGATCTAGGCTAGCGTCGTAGATAGGCGGAAATGAAGATGACCGCAACCGCAAGGCCCACGGCGATCGCCAGCCAGGCCTGCCGCCGCGCCCGCACCCAATCGAATAGCTTGAACGGAAGT
>JBELAJ010000311.1:0-9617 GCA_049508935.1 Terriglobia bacterium
GGGCCGCGAAGGGCAGGGTGAACTTGCCGCGAAAAACTTGAGCGCTCGCAGCAGTTGGGACGGTCGAGATGGCCAGTAGCGCGAGAGCAAAGAGCCCACAAAACCTGAGGTGTCGATTGATGTTCATGGTAGACCTTCGCTTTTTGATTTTGAGGGCCTTCTTTTCTCGCCCTCACACTGTAATGCGCAAACTGCATCCGAGAAAGGTAAGGTGCAGGAAAGAGATTGTGATGAAAACCCGGTGTGGTATCATGAGGGGCGCACCCAGCCGTAGGCGGCACTGTCTGCCACTGTTGCGGCCCCTCCCGACCCGGGGAGGGTGCAGGTGGTTGAGCTAAAGAAGCCCGATGACCCCGCTGACTCCAAATGAGCAGCGCGAAAGCGAGCGAACTCGCAGACTACCTCCATCGAGAGGTGCCCTGGGACACTTTGCTGAATGGCTACTGCTTGCCAACCCTCCACGTCTGGAGCAGCCTGGGCGCCGACGTTGTGCCGACCGGCAGCCATTCACCTTCTGCGCTGAAGAAAGGGATCGCCGCGATCGAATTGCTCGAGCCTGTGAAGCCCTACGAACTGGGGCTCCCCACCCTATACTGGGTGCTGAATGTTACGATGTGTCCGGTGGATGCACGCGGCGAAGCCTACCTCGATTACAATAGACCGTCTGCTGCAACGAGGATCTCATGTCCACCGTCAATCTGGCTCCTTTAAGCCTCGGGGAGCTGCTCGATCAAACCTTCAGCTACTTGCGCAAGCATTTCTGGCTATTCGCCGGGATTATGGTGGCGCCTGAAGCCGTCCTGGTGGGTCTGAATCTCTTGATGCAGATCTACCTTAGACCGCCTCGCTTCGTTCCCGGCGCACGTCCTTTGCCGTCCGCCCAGATGGCCGCTTTTATGGCGAGGGCCAGTTTGAGCACTTTGGCCATTTTGCTTGCGTACTACATCGTCTACGCGCTCGCCCTGGGGGCCACGACGCATGCGCTTTCGGAGATCCACTTAGGACGGACGACCACGATTCGTGAGTCTTATCGAGCTGTGCGGCGAAGGCTGGGGCGGCTTATCAACGTGACCCTGACGATCATGATCCGCACTTTCGGTGTCTTCGTCCTGGCAGGAGTCTTACTCGGATTCTCTCTGGCTCTAATGGGCAACTTGCCGAGGTCCCTGGTGTGGGTCGCTGTCCTTCTGGGTTTGGGGCTCCTCGCAGGGTTTATCATCACCGGAATCCTATTGATCATTTTCCTGGTGCGTTACAGCGTCGCTGTTCCTGCATTGGTGCTCGAGAATCTCAGCGCGCGGCAGGCGCTGAAGCGGAGCGTCGCGCTGACCAGCGGTTTCCTTTGGCGGTTGCTGGTGGTGGGCGTGTTGACGTTGCTCATCCGCGTGGTAGTGGTTTTTCTCTGCCAGTCACCGTTCGCCATCGCCGTCATGCTCGTGACCGTCAAGGGCGGGTATCCCAGCATCTGGCTCTCGATTCCTAGCATGTTGGTGGGAGGGACCTGCGCCGCCGCCACGGCGCCGTTGTTCATGATTGGATTCGCCCTCGCCTACTACGACCTGCGGGTCCGCAAAGAGGGCTTCGACCTGCAACTGATGATGTCGAATCTCGATGCGGCCCAGCCGCACAGCGCCGCCGCTCAGCCGACTTCCAACGAATGCGCGCCGCTCGCAGACGCCGGGATCATTGGGATGTGTCTCTTGACCCTGCTCACCGCTGGGCTCTATGCACCCATCTGGTTTCTGATCCGCCGCAGAGCTCTGAACAATCTGCACTCCAGGGAGAAGCTGGAGGTATTGCCGATCGCCGTCGCTCTGGCGGCGCTCGTCGCGAGCCTCTCTCTTCCCATCCTGGGAAGCGTCAAGTGGGGCTCCTGGGTCGAAGTGGAGAACGCTTACCCGCTGCTGCATCCCGGCATCTTGCTGGTTGCGGGACTCATCCTCATCGTGCAATGCTTTAAAGTGCGCCGCATCCTGCTGGACCACTTGGCGCCCCGGCAGGAGGGAATGTTTTCAGCAGGCATTCGGATGCAACACGAGGAGTTGTTCTCTCGAACGGGTACGTTTCTCTTCGGGATTTTCTACCTTCAGCACAAGATCAACGCCATGCTGGACTTGTTCATCTCAGATACAGGCGGTCATGAGGAAGTGAAGACGCCGACCCCAGCTATGCCTGTTCCTCCGGTTATTTCGTGAGCATAACGCGCCTCCCACTACTCGCGGTATGGTTCCTCCTGCTTGCGCGGGGCAGCTTCGGGGCGCAGCACAGCGATTTCAAATGGCAAATGGCAAATGGCAAAGTTCAAATGGTTTTACATTTGCCATTTGCCATTTGCCCTTTGCCATTTGAAATTCCTTTGTCGGGCGGAGGCCAACAGGAATCCGACTTCAAGACACCGACTTCTAGTAGCACCGGCGAGGCACCCTTCGATTTGCAGAGCTACACCACGGAACTTCAACATTGGTCGGAATTAGCAGGCCGCCTCGAAGGTCATCCGGAGCAGGCGGGTGCACTGCGCAAGCAGTTGCCAGACTCCTGGTCAGTGGTCGTGCGGGGGCAGCGTTTCAGCATCTCTACTCGTCTACTGGGTGCAGCGATCGATCAGATCATTCGCGACCCCAGCAACGCCGCGAGGGCAGCGCATGAGATTTCCAACCGTATCGAAAGGATGCTCGAGGACGCGCGCGCGATGTCCGGAACCTCAGCGCCCGATTACTCCTCGCAGCGCGCCAGGCTGGATCAAATCCTGAAGCGGCACGAGTTTCGATTCGTGCGCGAGGGTGCCGAATCGGAACCATTCTGGGACCAGCTTCTGGATCGGCTCTGGCAATGGGTTACGGGACTCCTCGATCGCGCCGGGAATCATCCCAAGGTGACCAACGTCCTGCGCTGGGGAATCGTGATTGTGCTTGGCCTGATTCTCTTGGCGTGGCTCGCACACGCTCTTACCCATGTTTCCTACCGGCGCTTCCCTGCCCCAACGGGAGACGTACGCGCTACGCCTGCGCGCGACTGGATCCAGGAGGCTCAGAGCGCCGCCGCGCGAGGCGAATATCGCGACGCGATTCGAGTCATCTACGGCGCGGCGGTGCTGGCGCTCGGTGAGGCCGGCGCGTGGCAGGTGGACCCGTCGCGCACGCATCGAGAGTACGCGCGCCTCTTGTCGCCAGATTCTGCGCGCCGCCCGCACTTGCTTGCGCTCACCGACTGCTTCGAACGGGTCTGGTATGGCTGCGCTCAGGCCTCAGCCCGCGATTATGAAGCTGCCCTGGCGGAGTTGGAGTCGCTGCGATGAGCGTGCCGCTCGACTCCGCCGACAAGAAGATTCTGCTTATCGCCGTTGTTCTGCTGGCGTTCCTGACGTTCTTGGCGGTTCTGTTTTCTCCCAAAAACCAAGGTTCGTCTCAAGGTTATCCTTCCAGCTACTCCGCCGCGCCGGATGGCGCTAAAGTCGCCTACACGCTCCTGGCGGAGTCGGGTTATAGTGTGGAACGTTGGGAAAGGCCTCCCGAGGACCTGCCGGAGTCTTCTAGGAACATCGTGCTCATCATTGCCGGCCCGGTCGCTCCGTCCTCGAAGGACGACCTTAGACATCTGACACAGTTTGTGGCGAGGGGTGGCCATTTGCTGATCACCGGACTGAAGGGGGCCGCGATGATCGGAGCAAAGAGTGTAGTGCCGCCGCCTCCGCTCGAAGACACGTGGCAGACCTTTTCCGCCGAAGTGCCTGCGCCTCTTACGAGTCACGCCCCGGACATCGTAATGGAAGCACCGGCCCATTGGGTTCATTTGGGCGCGAGCCAGGTACGGTATTACGGCAGCGAGCAAGGTGCTACCGTCGCCAAGCTGCGCGATGGATCCGGGGATATCATCTGGTGGGGGTCCGATTCACCACTGACCAACCTCGGCATCACCCGGGCGTCGAACCTGGCCTTGTTCCTGAATTCAGTCGGCGCCGCACCCGGAACCCGCATTTTGTGGGACGAGTACTTTCACGGCGTGCGCCCGGGATTATGGCATTACCTGTCGCGCACTCCGTTGCCGTGGGCGCTCTTGCAGCTTCTCGTCCTCGCTGCTTTCGTGTTGATCACTTACGCGCGGCGCAGCGGCGCACTGCGCCCGCTTCCCCGCCTGCCGCGACTCTCGCCCCTGGAGTTCATCGAAACCGTGGGCGCGCTCTACCAGCGCAAAGGCGCGGCGGCCGGCGCGCTCGACATTGCTTACACACGCTTTCATTTCATGCTCGCCAGGCGACTGGGGATACCATCCACCGCCTCCGCCGCGGAGTTAGTCCTCAGAATGCGCGAACGGCCGGGCTGGATGATCCCCGGCTTTGCCGAAACGCTCGAGCGGATTGAGTCTGCCGTAAAGCGACAGCAGGTTGAGGAGCCGCAGGCTTTGATCTGGGTAGGTGAGCTTTACGACGCCACCCACCGGCTCGGGCTGGAAGGATGAGGAATCGGGAGATCGGGTGATCGGGTGATCCGATGATCGGGAGATCGGATGAACATCACCAGCGATTGCACAGCCCTCTCCCTTGGGGAGAGGGTGGCCTGCTGCCGGCGCTTTCATCAGCCGGAGCGGGCCGGGTGAGGGGTCTCTTGCATTGCGAGGCGGAATCACGCCGGACCTCGAAAGAACTGCAGAGATTCCTCGCTCAGAATCACATGCGACGCTTGACGATCAGGACGGTGAGGAGGACTCCATGCCAGCAGAAGTTCAGAAGTTCATTTCCCACGCGCGGACGGAGCTTGGCAAGGTGATCGTAGGCCAGGAGGAAGCCATCAGCCAATTGTTGGCTGTCTTACTCTGTGGCGGACATGCGCTGCTGGAAGGAGTTCCCGGAATTGCCAAGACCCTGGCGGTGAAAGCGCTGGCTCATATTTGCCGCCTCAGCTTTCAACGCGTTCAGTGTACACCGGATCTGATGCCCGCCGACGTGCTTGGCGCGAACGTCTTTAATCTCTCCAGCAGTACGTTTTCGCTGCACCGAGGCCCGGTCTTTACGGACCTGCTGCTGGTTGACGAGGTCAATCGCGTGCCACCACGAACGCAGTCCGCGCTGCTCGAAGCGATGGAGGAGCGCCAAGTGACGATCGACGGCACTGGTTACCCGCTCTCCTCGTTCTTCACGGTTTTCGCCACGCAAAACCCCATCGAGTTCGAGGGGACCTACCCGCTTCCGGAAGCACAGCTCGACCGATTCCTCTTCAAGATTCGAGTTCCGTATCCGAATGCGGAAAAGGAAGTCGAGATCCTGGAGCGTTACCAGCAGGGATTTGACCCGCACCACATCGACGCCTTGGGCCTTGCGCCCGTCGAGCCCGATTGGCTGCCCGCCGCGCGCCGCGAGGTGTCGGCCTTGGCAGTTGAGCCGGGAATCTTCCGCTACATAGCCACGATTGTCCAGAGGACTCGCGACTGGCCGGCCCTGAGCCTGGGCGGCAGCCCGCGCGCCACCGTCGCCCTGATGTTCGCCGCGAAGGCTCTGGCAGCCATGGAGGGTCGGAATTATATGATTCCCGATGACGTCAAAGCCGCGGCGCCTCCTGTGCTTCGCCACAGGCTGATGGTCAAGCCCGAGGCCGAACTGGAAGGCATCACAAGTGATCAGGTCGTCGCGGAAGTGCTGGCCGCGGTTGAGGTTCCCAAATGATCGAGCCTGTCGGGGCGGCCCTTGCGGGCGTGCAGGGGCAACCATCGGGACTGCTCCAACAACCCGTCACCACTCCGGGCCGTCTGCTTCCTCCCACGGTAAGCGCCTCTGCGACGAGTGGCCATCGATGGCCTGTCGCGTTCCAGTGGCGTTTCTTCCTTGCCCTGCTCCTAGGGTTGGTGTGGACTGGTCCGGCGTGGCGAGACCAGCGTGCCTTGTACGCTCTGCTGCTCTGGGACTGCGTCGCGTTGCTGGTTTGGCTCGCCGATCTCGCGCGCCTGCCCAAACCCAGGGAAATCGTGGTGAGCCGCCGTTGGCTCGAGCCGCTGTCACTGGACATTGACTCCCGAGTTGAACTGCGCGTCGCCAACCACGGTGCGCGAGCGGTGGAGGTCAGCATTGAAGACGATGTTCCAACAGCTATGTGCCCGACGCTCCCCAAATTCACGCTGACTGTTCCACCGCAAGGAAGCGCCGTGGCCGCCTACTCGGTTCATCCCACCAAGCGCGGCAACATGCTTATGGGCAGGATCTTTCTGCGCTATCACGGCCCGGCAAGATTCGCAGAGCGGTGGGCGGCGGTCGACGCCCGCCAGACGCTTCGCATTTACCCGAACCTCCGGGAACCACAGCGCTACACTCTGTTCTTGACCCGCAGCCGCCAGATGGAACAGGAGAAGCGACTGAAGCGTCTGGTGGGCAGAGGACGCGAGTTCGAAAGCCTGCGAGAGTTTCGCGAGGCCGACGAGACTCGCGACATCTGCTGGACCGCCACGGCGCGCCGCGGCAAACTGATCAGCAAGGTCTATCAAACGGAACGAAGCCAATCCGTCATCCTGGTCGTGGATGCCGGCCGCTTGATGCTGGCGAGAACCAGGAGTCAGGAATCAGGAGTCAGGAGTCAGGAGCCGAACTTGACCACTTCGCGATCTGCCCACCTGCCCACCTCGTCATCTGCCGATCTGCCGATCTGCCCATCTACCCACCTGCCCACCTCCCCGCCGCTCATGAAGCTCGATTACGCGGTCAACGCGGCGCTGACGTTGGCCCACGTGGCGCAGCATTCGGGCGACACCACGGGGCTTCTGACTTATGGCCGCAAGCTGCAATCGTATTTGCCCTGCGCGCGCGGCGCGGAGCATCTTCGCCACATCCTCGAGCAGTTGGCACTGGTCTCGGGTGAGGCAGTCGAGGCTGATCACGCTCTGGCGGCGGATTCTCTGCTGGCGCGCCACCGGCGGCGAAGCCTGGTGGTCTGGCTCACGGACTTGGCGGAGACGGCTGCGACGCCGGATGTCATCGAGGCCGCGTCCCGCCTGCTTTCCCGGCACCTGGTGTTGTTCGCCGTGGTGGGCGAGCCTGAGTTGCGCGCGCTCGTGGCGCGGCGGCCGGAATCTCCGGCCCAGATGTATGAGTACGTGGTCGCTCAACAGGTGATTCAGCGCCGCGAACTCCTGCTGCGCCGCATGCGAGAACAGGGAGCGCTGGCGATGGAGTTTCTCCCCGGCCGTTTGTCGCCGGAGATCGTCAATCACTATCTGCAGATCAAGTGGAAGGGATTGCTGTAGCTGCGTGCCGAAGGCACCTTGGAGTGCGGCGGCTTGACGCCGCCTTGGAACCAATGACGGGGCGCGGAGTTACAAAGCGAGCTGGTCTTACCACTCACTGCTCTTCTGATTACGGATTCTATCGGCGCATTGGGAAGGCGGCGTCAAGCCGCCGCAGTCCAAGGCGCTTCACGCATTTTCAAGCGTTCAGCGCACCCTGGGAAGCCTTACAGACGTAAACCTCCGCCTTCAGCCCCAAGGCGTCGTGATAGCCCCGCATAATAGCCTCTGCAAACGGCTCGGCGGCCTCCTGGCGAACCAGGTTAACGGTGCAGCCGCCGAAGCCCGCGCCGGTCATGCGGGCGCCCAGAACGCCGGGCTGTTTCCAGGCGATCTCGACCAAAACATCCAACTCTTTCGAGCTGACCTCATAATCATCGCGCAGGCTCGCGTGCGACGCGTTCATGAGTTCGCCAAAGCGTTCGAGGTTGCCGGACTCGAGGACCTTGATGGCCTCGAGTACCCGATTGTTTTCGGTCACGATGTGCCGGGCGCGGCGAAACAGGACGTCGCTCAAGACCGAACGCGCCGGCTCGAGGTCAGCGGGCTTCACGTCGCGAAGCGACGTCACGGCCAGGCCGGTGGCGGCAATCCGGGCTACCGCCTCCCGGCACTGCTTCAAACGAACCTCATATTCCGACTGCGCCAGGGCGCGCTTCACGCCGGAGTTGCACACGACAATCTTCACGTCTTCGCGCAGGGGCACGTGGCGGTAGTGGAGATCGCGGCAATCGAGGAAGAGCGCGTGGTTGGCGCGTCCCAGCCCGGAAATGAACTGGTCCATGATGCCGCACGGCACGCCCACAAACTGGTTCTCCGCCTTGCGAGAGAGTTTGACGAGATAGACCGGATCGAGCTCCAGCCCCAGCAACTTCTTCCAGAATGCCGCCGTGCCCACTTCCACGGCCGCCGAAGAGCTGAGGCCGGCCTCGCGCGGCACGTTGCCCCCAAAAACCATATCGGCGCCCGTGAGCCGGTGGCCGTCTTCCTCGAGGTATTTCGAGACCCCGCGAACGTAATTGCTCCAGCGATTCGCGCTGTCCTTCTGGATATCATCGAGGCTGAATTCGACGTAACCCTCGAAGTCGAGAGAGTGTAACCGGACGATCCGATCGGCCCGCTTGCGCCCGGCGAAGTCGATGCTTCGGTCAATGGCCGCCGGCAGCACGAAGCCGTCGTTGTAATCGGTGTGCTCGCCAATCAGGTTCACGCGCCCCGGCGCGCGAACCACCACCTCAGGAGTGGTGCCGTAAATCGCGTTGAATCTCTGTTCAATCATCGGGTCTCCCTTCTTCGAGCGGGCTGCGAACGGCATTGCCGGCCGTCGCAGACCGCCGATTATGATAGCACCGGTTTCAGATGCAGCCGATTGGATTTGCTGGGGCCTTCCCGGCGGAGAACTCTGCTGCGCCAGTCTCTAAAGTCATCCTTTCTTTTCTTTAGCATTCCCGGTTCGTTCGCAGACTTTCTCTAAAGTGGGACAGGCACTCTTGCCTGTCTCCTGGCCCACTGCACTGCTCTCGCCCGCACAGGCAGGAGTGCCTGTGCTACTTTCGGTGGGCTGGTAGGGGCGGCCCTTGTGGCCGCCCTCGTCGTCGGCGTGGGCACTCCTTCGCTCCTCTCTGGACGGGCTCTTCCGGCGAGTTCCGGCCGGGGGCGAGACGCCCCCTAAGACCGCGGGCGGGACGCCCGCGCCACGTCTCATGCCCTGACCTCCTCCGCCGCTGGTCTTTTGTTTTCTATAACATTCTCGCTTTGTTCCGGCGATTTTGAGATTTCGCCGGCGTTTTCCTTTTTCGGACTTTCTGACCGAGCAGTCGTAGCGCTGGCCTTTAGGCCAGCACGTGCCGACCTGAAGGTCGGCGCTACCTGCGCCTCCCGGTCGTCCGGCTGATCCTCGGGAGGGATTGTTGCCGGTCCCGTAGGGGCGGTTCGCGAACCGCCCCTACACTGCTGGGCATGTTCTTTGCGCATGGTCAGGAGAATCTTCACCTTGCGATCGATCGAGCGGTCGAGAGCCATTTCCTGCCGCGCCAGCATCTCCCAAGTCTCCCCCGCCGGAGCCAGGCACGCGTCCCGCTCGATCCCGTCCTTCTCCTCCTGCGCCTGGACCTCCTCCGCGAACGCCGCTTCCACCGCCGCGACTTCCTCCTCCAGCAGGCGCACGAGTTCATGGTGCAGGGCCTCCACACCCGCCTCACCGCCCATGCATTTGTTCACGTAATCGCGCAACCCTTGCTCGTCGTTCTTCGCCTGGTACTCGGCCCGATCGATGAACAGCCACAGCAGCCAGCGAAGCCGCGCCGGCCGCCAGCCGATCGCCCCCGGCTGATAAGTTTTGAGCACCCGCGGCT
>JBELAJ010000312.1:0-9600 GCA_049508935.1 Terriglobia bacterium
CCCCTGACGTCGCTCATCTCATTTCCCGCCGTGCTTGGACACGAAGTGGCGGGCACCATTGAACGCGTGGGCCCGCGCGTGACCAGCCGGCACGTCGGTGAGCGCGTCGTGCTGAATCCCTGGCTCTCGTGCGGGCCACGGGGGATCACGCCGCCTTGCGATGCCTGCCGGCGCGGGCAGTATTTTTCCTGCCGGCACTTTACCGATGGCCACTTGCCGCCCGGCATACACATCGGCAATTGCCGCGCCGCTTCCGGAGGCTTCGCGCCGCTCTTGGCCGCCCACGAGTCTCAACTGTTCCCGATTCCGGACGGCGTAAGCTTCGACCAGGCAGTGCTGGCGGATCCGTTCTCGGTCAGCCTGCACGCCATCTTCAAGTCGCCGCCGCCCGAAGGTGGCCTGGCCCTGGTTTATGGCTGCGGGACGCTCGGGCTCCTGTCGATTACCATTCTCCGCGCGCTCTATCCTACCGCTCGCGTGGTCGCCATCGCTCGTTACCCGCATCAGGAACAGTTGGCCCTCGAGTTGGGCGCTGAGCGTGTCATCCGAACCCGCGATCGGTCCGAGATCGTGGAGATCATCGCAGGAATGGTCGGCGCGCAGGTTCTTCGCCCTCACAAAGGCGAGCCGTGGCTCTTGCGCGGCGTTGACGTCATCTACGACACGATAGGCTCGCCGGAATCTTTCGAGATCGGGGTGCGGGTGGCGCAGCCCAGGGCGACGATTGTAGTGACCGGCGTGGACCAGCCGGCGCGCTTCGAGTGGACGCCACTCTACTTCAAAGAGATTGCCTTGGTCGGCTCGAATGCCTTCGGAATTGAGAGCTTCGAAGGCGAGTCATTGCATGCTATGGAGATTTACCTTCGACTCCTCGCGCAAAAGAGACTCGACACCGCGCGCTTGATAACACATCGCTTCCGCCTCGACCAGTACAAAGACGCCTTGGTGGTTGGCCGCCAAAAGCACCGGAATCGCGCCGTCAAAGTGGTGTTCGATTTTCAAACGGGTTAACGGTAAAAGGTGAAAGCGTTCCTCCGGGCGAGGCGCTCTCTTCCCTTGGTAGTGTCTTCGTTTCGGCGTAGCGCTGGCCTTTAGGCCAGCATCTGCCGACCTAAAGGTCGGCGCTACCGGTTAAATTAGGACACTACCCTTCCCTTTCGTCAGTTGCTGTGCTACGCTTCGTTCCGGCAGTGGGGGACACCCATGGTATCGCCCGCGACAAGGGTGTGACGTATGAAGCCGCCCACGAGTTTTGAACGTTCGCAGTCTCTCCAGATTTCCCACTTGTCCAACAGTGAAATGAGCGCCCAAGAACCCAAGTGGCACAGCCTTGCCATTCTAGCCGGCTTGTTCGTCGTAGTAGTGGGTCGAGCGGTGTTTTGGGTAGAACGCTCCGCTGCCGCACCTCGCCCAGCCCAGGTTCTGGAACAAGACACCACGGACCAGCACGTATATGACGGGGCCAGGACGATCATTGAGTATTCACAGGTTGAACTGCTGAGCGCCTTTCCGGAACTTCGACGGCTTCGGGCTGCAGAGAGCCAGGAAGAGCTTCCCAGGATTCTGGGCAAGGTGGGAGCGAACGTCGAGGCGGCTGTTGACGGCCTTCCGAACCTGATTTCCCAGGAGGATGTAACTCAGCATACGATCACGCTTGAGCACTCAGGATCTGTCCAAACCCGGCGGCTTGGACCTTTCAATTATATGATCCTGGCACACGAAAGCAGCGGGAACGTCGCTCTTGAGGAGTACCGAACTGATTCCCAGGGAAGGCGCACCGGGCCGCAACAACTCGAGCGTGACTTCAGCCTGACCAGCGGCTTTTCCACCCTCTGGACTCTGTTCCATCCGGGTAACAGATCGGCTGCGAATTTCAGATTGCTAGGACAGGAAGAACTCGACGGGCACATGACCGACGTGGTGGCTTTTGCCCAGCGGCCTGGATGGGCTACGGTTCTCGGTCAAGTTGTGGCGAATGGGAGATCAGTCGTGATCCTCTACCAGGGGATCGCATGGATTGACGTGTCGACTTCTCAAATCATCCGCATGCGCACGGACCTGCTGGCGCCGCGTTGGGACGTCGGCCTGAGGCAGCAGACCACCGAAGTCGAATTCGGCGAAGTTCACCTTCCGGAGGTAGCAACTCCGCTTTGGTTGCCCCATACGGTTGTCGTAACGGCTATCTTGAACGCCGAAACCCTGCGCAACGAGCATCGCTACACCAACTACAGACTGTTCCGGGTGGAGAGCACCATCAAGCCGGTCGAGCCCGGCGAAACGGTTCCAAAGAACTGAGACTTGAGTGCGCCCACTCGCTAAGGGGTTAATACCATGATTTTGCTGAAATGTGTACTCGCGGGCATGCTAGCACTGCTCATAGCTGCAATTGTACTGCCGATGAGCGTCTGCGTTTATCTTACCTGGACAGTACACCCAGGCAGAAACGGGGCGGCCATAGGCTTCGATCCCGTATCCATGATGCGGCATTCTCCATCCGTCTGGATTATTGCAGTTCTTGTCTTCGGCCTCGGATTCTATATGCAGTACAGGCGACTGAAAGCTCAGCAGCGATCATCCGCCGGAAACTGACCTGCGGCTCGTCTGCATAACCAGTGTCGCTTCGCCTCGCATTGAGCTAAGATTGGACACGGGAGGAGACCTATGCCGGAGCATGCCATCCTGGATAAAGCCCAGTCAACGGCAATCGCCTATCAGCCCGTTCGCGCGCCGCGCGGCAGCCGGATTTCCTGCAAGGGTTGGCAGCAAGAAGCTGCCCTGCGAATGCTGATGAATAACCTTGACGAAGAGGTGGCCGAGCGGCCGCAGGACCTGATTATTTATGGCGGCACCGGCAAAGCAGCGCGGAATTGGGAGTGCTATCACGCTATCGTCGAAGCCCTGAAAAAGCTCGAGAATGACGAGACCCTTCTCGTGCAGTCCGGCAAACCGGTGGGCGTTTTCCGAACTCACGAATGGGCGCCGCGCGTGCTCATCGCCAACGCGAATTTGGTGGGGCACTGGGCCACCTGGGAAAAGTTCCGCGAACTCGAACGCCTGGGCCTGATGATGTACGGCCAAATGACCGCTGGAAGCTGGATCTACATCGGCACGCAGGGAATTCTCCAGGGCACATTCGAGACTTTTGCCGCCGCCGCCCGCAAGCACTTCGGCGGCGACCTCGCAGGAAAGCTGGTCGTCACCGGAGGAATGGGCGGCATGGGAGGAGCCCAGCCTTTGGCCGCCACCATGAACGGCGCGGCCTTCCTGGGCGTGGAAGTGGACGCCGAGAAAATCAAGCGCCGCATCCGGGGCGGCTACTGCGACATCTGCGTGAACGATTTAAGCGAAGCGCTGCGCATTCTGAAGAACGCTGTCCGCCAGAAGAACGCTGTGTCGGTGGGCCTGGTGGGCAATTGCGCGGAGGTGATCCCCGAACTCGCGCGGCGCGGTGTGGTGCCTGACCTGCTCACGGACCAGACGAGCGCGCACGACCCGTTGAACGGCTACATCCCCGCCGGCCTGACACTGGACGAAGCCGCCGAACTGCGGCGAAAAAATTCCGACGACTATCTGAAGCGCTCCTACGAGTCCATCGCGCGCCACGTCACGGGCATGCTAGAACTCCAGAAGCTAGGCGCGGCCACGTTCGACTATGGCAACAACATTCGCACCATGGCGTTCGAGCATGGCGGCGTCAAGGACGCATACAGTTTCCCGGGTTTCGTTCCCGCTTACATCCGGCCGCTGTTCTGCGAAGGACGCGGACCGTTCCGCTGGGCCGCGCTCTCTGGCGAAGCTGCGGATATCTACCGGACCGACGACCTGGTCCTCGAACTCTTTCCCGACAATCCCATTCTGGACCGCTGGATCCGGCTGGCGCACAAACACGTCAAGTTTCAGGGACTGCCGGCGCGCATCTGCTGGCTGGGCTATGGCGAAAGGGCGCTGTTCGGGGAGCGCATGAACGATCTGGTGGCCAAGGGTGAGCTGAAGGCGCCCATTGTCATTGGCCGGGACCACCTGGATTGCGGCTCTGTCGCCTCGCCTTTCCGCGAGACTGAAGGCATGAAGGATGGCAGCGACGCGGTTGCCGATTGGCCGGTGTTGAATGCGCTCCTGAACACCGCCTCGGGGGCAAGCTGGGTCTCGTTCCACCACGGTGGAGGAGTTGGCATCGGCTATTCGCTGCATGCGGGACAAGTCACCGTGGCGGACGGCACCCCGGAAATGGCCAAGCGACTTAACCGTGTGCTGACCAACGACCCCGGAATCGGCGTTGCCCGGCACGTCGACGCAGGTTATGAAGACGCGGCAGCGTTCGCCCGGAAGGCAGGAATAAACACGGGCAGGAGTCAGGATTCAGGAGTCAGGAGTCAGAATAAAGTGGGTGGTGGTTAGTAGGTACGCAGCAGCCGTCGTCGCATACAGGTGCACCACTGACTGCCATGCACGTGGCCGCGTATTCTGACTCCTGACTCCTGAATCCTGACTCCTGCTTTTCTCAGCTTTTCTTGGACGTGACCGTGAAGAACGAAGCGACCTGTTGCTCGACCTTCTTGCTCTTGCATTTCGGGCAGGCCACTTTCCCTTTGTCGTACTCTGCCAGTGTCATGATCATACTGAACGTCTTATTGCATTTCTTGCAGAGATATTCGTATTGGGGCATCGCTGCTGTCCTCCGAGGTTGTTAACGGTGATTTTAGCAGAGAATGCGAGCTGCAATAAAGATAGTCAGGACTCGCGTTGTGGCTCTGCCGCCCCTCTTTTAGAAAGACAATGAAGGTGTCAAAAAACCAAAACAGCTCACGCCAAGGCGCAAAGGCGCAAACAGGCTCACTCTTCTTTCGCAACGCCAGTCAAATCCTCACCCTCGCGGGCCCGCCCGGACCGCGGCGTGGCAAGGCGCTCTCGGAACTCGGGATCGTCTCGCGAGGCGCGGTACTGACCCAAGGGGTTCGGGTCCTTGACGTCGGTTCAACGCGCGCTCTGGAAGCAAAGGCACGGAGGCTGAAGGCCGAGGCCATCGATTGTCGCGGATGGGTGGTGATGCCGGGCTTTGTCGACTCGCACACCCACTTGGTCTTTGCCGGAAGCCGCGTGGGGGACTACGAAGCGCGGCTGCGGGGCGAAACCTATGAAGAAATCGCTCGAGAGGGTGGTGGAATCAAGCTCTCGGCCGAAAGAGTGCGCCAGGCTTCCATTGATTCGCTGGTCAGGCAGGCACAAGGTTTTCTGGAGCAGTTTGCAGCCCATGGCACAACGACCCTGGAAGTTAAGACCGGCTACGGCCTCGAAATCACACAGGAATTGAAGCTGCTCGAAGTTGTTCTCCGGCTCCGCAAAATGTCTCAGCTTGAGCTTGTGCCCACTCTGCTCGCTGCGCACGCCCTGCCTGCTGAATACTCGGGGCGATCCGACGACTATATTGAAACCGTGATCCGGGACTTAATTCCGACCGTGGCGCGGAAGAGACTGGCGGAATTCATTGACTGCTTTTGCGACCGCGGCGCGTTTAGCGTGGACCAGTGCCGGCGCGTGCTGGCTGCAGGGAAGCAGCAGGGCCTCGTTCCGCGTCTGCATGCCGAGCAGCTCACTCGCACCGGGGCCAGTCGCCTGGCGCTGGATTTCAAAGCAGCCTCCGCCGATCATCTCGATCAACTCTCGAGTGCCGACATCCGCGCCTTCGCGCGGTCAGACGTTGTCGCAACGCTGCTTCCGGGTGCGAATTTCCACCTGGGCCTGAAGAACTACCCGCCTGCGCGAAAGCTGATTGACGCCGGCGCCATCGTGGCGCTCGCGACCGACTTCAACCCCGGGACCAGCCCCACTCCGAATATGCAGTTCATGCTTTCGGTGGCTTGCTCCGCCATGCGCATGATGCCGGCGGAGGCAATCAACGCAGCCGCCATCAACGCGGCCTGGGCGCTGCGCAGGGCGGCCCGCCTTGGCTCACTCGAACCCGGCAAGCAGGCCGACCTTATTGTAATGGACGTTAGTGATTATCGGGAAATTCCATACTACTTCGGCGTGAATCATTGCCGGATGACGGTGAAGGCAGGGAAAGTTGTCAGTCCTCAGTAGTCAGTTGTCAGTATTCCGTTGTGCGAACACCTCCCCGCTGTCATCCTGAGCGGAGCGAAGGATCTCCGCAGTGGCTCTTCCCTGAGCGACCCGCGCCGAACTGCAGAGATGCTTCGCTGCGCTCAGCATGACACATAGGGATGACGACGGATCATAGACAACGAACTACAGACCATGGGCAACTGAGAACTGACAACTGATTACTGACTACTGACGACTGACAACGGACAGCCCCTCGTGCTAAATTCACAAGCCATGCAAACCATTATCGAATGTGTTCCCAATTTCAGTGAAGGACGCAATCCTGAAAAGGTCGAGGCCATTGTGCAGGCGCTGCGGGACGGACCGGACGTTTATATCCTGGACCGGGAGATGGACCGAGATCACAACCGATGTGTCATAACCTTGGTCGGGACGCGCGAAAGCATAGGCGAAGCGGCTCTGCGCGGAATCGGTAAAGCGGCCGAGCTAATAGATCTCAATATTCAGCGCGGCGCCCACCCGCGCATCGGCGCGACGGACGTTGTGCCTTTCGTTCCCATTTCTGGCGCCACTCTCGAGAATTGCGTGCGGATTGCCGAGTGGGTGGCGGAGCAGGCCTGGCGCCGGTTCAAGATCCCGACGTATTTGTACGAAGCGGCCGCGCGCCGGCCGGAACGCCGCAATCTCGAGAACGTCCGGCAGGGCCAATTCGAAGGCCTGCGCGAGGAAATTCGCACCAACCCCGAACGGCTTCCCGACTTCGGCGAGGCGGCGCTGCATCCCACCGCGGGCGCAACCGTGGTGGGCGCCAGGAAATTCCTGATTGCCTATAACATCAATCTAAATACGCCCGCGGTGGACCTGGCGAAAGCGATTGCCAAGAAAATCCGTGCTTCGAGCGGCGGGTTCCCCTGTGTGAAGGCCATGGGTGTGGAGCTGAAATCCCGCCACCTCGGCCAGGTCTCCATGAACTTGACGGATTTCGAAACCACCTCGATCGCGACCGTGTTCGACACCGTGAGCCGGGAGGCCGCAGCCCAAGGCGTGGAAGTGCTAAGTAGTGAGATTGTTGGCCTGGTTCCCCGCAGGGCACTCGAAAACACCGCCGTTCAGTACCTTAGGGTGGAGAATTATCATCCCCAACTGGTTTTCGAGAACCGCCTTGAGCAGATTATCCGGGAGCAGGCCGCTCCGGCCTCGGCAGGGACTCGAACCTTCCGCTCGATGGTCGAGGCGTTCGCGAGCGCCGTGGCGGCGCCGACGCCAACGCCTGCGGGCGGTAGCATTGCGGCGCTTTCAGGAGGCCTGGCAGCCGCGCTGGGCGAAATGGTTTGCGGAATATCGCTGAAGCGCCAGTCGCTCGAAGCGCATCACCCGCAACTAAGAGAATCACAGCGCCGGCTCTCCGCACTTCGGCAACGCCTGCTCGATAACATTGACGCCGACGCTCAGAGCTACGAACAGGTGATGAGGGCCTTCAGGCTGCCAAAATCCACAGACAGCGAGAAAGTCGCGCGCGTGCAATCGATCGGAACAGCCAGCAAGCATGCGACCTCGGTGCCCCTCGAAACGGCGGAAATGAGCGCGGAGGTTTTCGAGGTCATTTCCAGTTTGCGCGATATCACGATTCCGCTGGCTGCCCCGGACCTTGCCGTCGCGCTCGACCTTACCGGCACGGCCCGGCGCGCAGCCGTTGAGAACGTCCGCGCTAACCTGCCTGCAATAAAGGACCAGGAATTCCTGAGCGAGGTAGAACGTAGGCTTCAACGGCTAGGTGGGGGGGCGGCAGAGGAATTCGCGACTTAATTGAAGTCGTCTATACTTGTGATGTTCGGCCGCGAACATGGAAGAACCGCGCGTCACGTCCGATGACCGTTCAGTCTCGATGCCCTCTTTGCCTGAGGTCCATAGGACTGTAGGCGTACCTACCGGTGCGTCCTTCTGGAAAAAGGTATTGGCGTTTTCAGGGCCGGGCTTTCTGGTGGCGGTCGGGTACATGGATCCTGGAAACTGGGCGACGGATATCGCCGGCGGCTCGCGCTTTGCCTACCAACTCATCTTCGTCCTCTTCTTGTCCAATTTAATGGCGATTCTGGTTCAGGCGCTTGCCGCGCGCCTCGGCATCGTCGCGCAAATGGATCTGGCCCAGGCGTGCCGCAGTTATTATTCCCGCCGCACTAGCCTGTTCCTCTGGGTGTTGTGCGAGATTGCCATCGCCGCCTGCGATCTGGCGGAAGTGATCGGATCGGCGATCGCCCTCAACTTACTGTTCCATATTCCACTTCTGATCGGCGTCTGCTTGACGGCGCTCGATGTCCTGGCCATTCTCTACCTCCAGCACAAAGGATTCCGGTACCTCGAAGCTCTGGTGGTTGGCCTTATCGGAACCATTGGGGTGTGCTACCTGGTGGAATTGATTCTGGTCAAACCCGATCTGGTTCAAATCGGGAAAGGCTTTCTTCCCACTTCGCAGCTTCTGACCAATCAAGACATGCTGTACATTGCCATCGGAATGTTGGGGGCCACGGTGATGCCCCATAACCTCTATCTCCATTCCTCGCTGGTCCAGACGCGGGCAATCGAGCGCAGCAGGGAGGGAGTCCGGACGGCGCTACGATTTAATTTGCTCGACTACGTTGTGGCGCTCAATTTTGCTTTCTTCATCAACGCGGCGATCCTCATCATGGCGGCGGGCACGTTTTATCGACACGGGCTGAATCAGGTGGCGGAGATCCAGGATGCGTATTACACTCTGACGCCGCTGCTCGGCACGCAATTGGCCGCCATGCTCTTTGCTATCGCCCTGCTCTGTTCCGGTCAAAACTCCACCTTGACCGGTACGCTGGCCGGCCAAGTCGTTATGGAAGGGTTTTTGAATATCCGCCTGGCGCCGTGGCTGCGGCGTCTCATCACACGCCTTCTGGCGATTATTCCAGCGATTATTGCCGTGGCGTTTTTCGGAAGAAGCGGAACGGCCAAGCTCTTGATCTTCAGCCAGGTCATCCTGAGTCTGCAACTCTCCTTCGCCGTGGTGCCGCTGGTTCAGTTCACCAGCAATCGTGGATGGATGGGTGAATTCGTAAACCCGCTCTGGCTTAAGATCCTGGCTTGGCTGACGGCGGGAGTCATTGCCGCCCTAAACGTCTATCTCCTGGTCCTGAGCGTCAAGGACTTGGCCGGGTAGGCAGAGGTCCACATGTTCAAGAAGATTCTCGTGGCACTCGATCACAGCAAAGCCGACAGTGTTTTGCTTCCGCAGATACGGGAGCTGGCGATGCTCACTCGCGCGGAGGTTCTGCTGCTCCACGTCTCCACCGGCTGGGCGGCGCAATGGCAGGACAATTTAAATCTGTCCGACTCGCAGGAGATAAAGGAGGACCGCCAGTATTTGGAAAGCGTAGCCCAGACATTGCGGGGCGAAGGCCTCAGCGTGACGGCGCGGCACGATCGTGGCGAGCCCGCGCAAGCGATATTGAAAACTGCGCGCCGCGAGGGCTGCGACCTCATCGCCATGGCGGCCCACGGCCATAAGTTGAT
>JBELAJ010000313.1:0-10685 GCA_049508935.1 Terriglobia bacterium
GGCACCTTTTCCCTGTAACTGCCCAGGAGTTTGTAGAGCGGCAAGCCCGCCGCCTTGGCAGCGATATCGTAGAGGCAAATGTCGAAGGGGCCGTAAGCATAGATTGGAACGTGATTCCACCAACGGTCGTACGTCCGAAAGTCCTGCCAGTGCTTCTCGCGTGCCCAGGGATCTTTCCCCAGGAAAAATGGCTTCAAGGCGGAAGCCGCGATCTCGCCGGCCATTTCTGCTCCGCGTCCAGCAAAGCCGAATGAGGCGCCCTCGATTCCCTCGCTGGTTTTCATGGAGACCACAAGGAAGTCGAAAGTCGATTTCCCTCCTGCTCGCATCTCCGAATCCGACATGCTTTCGAGCGAATTTCTGCAAACGCGAATTTCAGTCATTCCGAGGAGTCGCAGGCGACGAGGAATCTCGCAGTGCGTTGAAAACAGACCGGAGCGAGATTCCTTCACTTCGTTCAGGACAGGCTCTTCGCTTCGCTCAGGATGACAGCGAAGGGCTCGGAATGACAAGGGGCCGCGTTTCCCCGCAGCGAGCAATGGCCAGCGCTACGAGCTACCTTAGGATACTGCGGGAACCCGTCGCCCGTTGCAATTCTACCTCAAGAAAGTGTATAAACCTACGGGGCGGACTTTCAATGACACAGTCAGCGGAGCCGGTTCGCCTGCGGGGAATGACTTGGAATCATAGCCGCGGGTACACCCCCATGGTTGCTACCGCGCAACGCTATTGCGAACTTCACTCCGGCGTAGAGATCACGTGGGAAAAGCGGTCGCTCCAAGAGTTCGCCGACCGGCGGCTTGATCACTTGGCAGCATGTTACGACTTACTCGTGATCGACCACCCTTGGGTCGGATTCGCTGCGCGCGCTGGGTTACTTCTTCCTCTGGACGAGCACCTGCCTGCGCCGTTCCTGGATGATCAGCTTGCACACTCTGTGGGATCATCCACCCGTAGCTACAGTATCGACGGGCATCTCTGGGCGCTCCCGATTGATACCGCTGCTCCCGTCGCCTCCCGGCGTCCCGACATGATTGCGGCGAGCGACCTGCCGCGTTCTTGGGATGACCTGCTGAAACTCGCGCGCGCGGGCAGGGTGCTGATTCCGGGCATCCCCGTGGACACGCTGATGAACTTTTACATGGTTTGCTCGACTCTGGGAGAGGACGTCGCCCAGAGTGCGGAGCGCGTAGTGTCGGCGGAGGTTGGCGTGCAGGCGCTGGGTATGTTGCGGGAGCTGGCGCAATCCCTGGATCCGCTCTTCTTTGACCTTAATCCGATTCGCGTTTATGAAGCGATGACGGTCACGGACCGCTTCGCGTACTGTCCCTTCGCTTACGGCTACAACAACTACTCGAGAGACGGTTACGCGCGAAGGCCGCTCGAGTTTGGAGACCTGGTCGAAATCGATGGTCGAAAGTGCCGTACAACGCTGGGCGGGGCGGGACTGGCCGTCTCCTCCCGGTGCGCGGGTGTTGAGGCTGCTCTCGATTACGCGGCCTTCGTGGCTGATCCGGGTTGCCAGCGCACGCTTTACTTCGAGAACGGAGGGCAACCGGGACATCGCACCGCCTGGACCGACACACGCGTCAACGCGGCATGCCGCAACTTTTTCATCAATACTCTGCCCGCGCTCGATCGCGCTTTTCTGCGGCCTCGCTATCCCGGATATCTTCGCTTTCAGGATGGCGCCGGCGCCCCAGTTCGGGATTACCTGCGCCAGGGGGGTGACGAACGGACGCTGCTCGGGCGGCTGGATTCGCTCTACCGCGAGTCGCAGAAGGAGGGGCAGCCATGCGGCCGCTCGATGGCCTGACGGTTCTCGAGTTTGCCCAGTATATGGCCGCCCCCTCGGCGGGATTGCGACTTGCGGATCTGGGAGCGCGCGTCATCAAGATCGAGCGGCCGAAGAGTGGAGAAGGCGGCAGGCAAATCGCCATCAAGAACCTGTTCGTGGATGGCGACAGCTTGGTATTTCACACCATCAATCGCGACAAAGAAAGCTACGCCGCCGATCTGAAAAACCCGGAGGACTTGGCTAACGTCAAGCAGCTTATTGCGCGTGCCGACGTCCTGACTCACAACTTCCGGCCAGGCGTCATGGAGAAGATCGGGTTGGATTGGGAATCGGTTCGTCAAATAAATCCCCGCATCGTGTACGGCGAGGTTACGGGTTATGGGTGCGAAGGCCCATGGAAAGACAAACCCGGGCAGGACCTTTTGCTGCAATCGCTATCAGGTTTGACTTGGCTAAGCGGTAATGCGGATCAAGGGCCGGTGCCGATGGGCTTGGCGGTGGTGGACATCCTTTGCGGCTCGCACCTCGTGCAAGGCATACTCGCAGCGTTGATCCGCCGGGCCAGGACCCAAAGGGGCGCGTTGGTGCAGGTGAGTCTTTTGGAGTCGATACTCGACTTCCAGTTTGAGGTCATCACCACGCATTTGGCCGACGGCGGGCGACTGCCCCAACGAAGCAGGCGGTCTAACGCTCATGCGTATCTGGCAGCGCCCTACGGAATTTATCCGACCGCGGACGGTTATCTGGCACTGGCGATGGGCGACTTGATAAAGATCGCCCGGCTGATCGGATGCGCACCAATCGAAGCGTATCGGGACCCCGCGACGTGGTTCACCTGCCGTGACGAGATCCAGGAAGAACTCGCGGAAAAATTGGCCACTCGGCCGACTGGTCAATGGCTCGCGGTTTTGCAGGCAGCAGGCGTGTGGTGCTCGGACGTGTTTGACTATGCCCGGCTCATCGCTCATGAGGTATGGAAAGTTCTAAGAATGGACCAGATCGTTCGGCGTGAGGGAGTGGAAATCCACACCACGCGCTGCCCGATTCGTATCGATAACGAGATTCTCTTCAGTCCCAAAGCCGCCCCGCGGGTTGGCGAAGACAATAAATTAATTCAAGAGGCACTAATCCATGCCCGAGAACACGCCGCTGGAAAAACACCAGCAGATTAAAGTTTGGAATGCCGAGGACTGGCTCTACGAGGACTTTGAGATCGGCCGGAAGGACCGCTCGCTACGCCGAACCATCTCCGAGGGCGAGGCGATGCTCTTCAACAGCCTCGTATTGGACATGCACCCGTACGTGGGCGACGAGATCTTCGCCAAAGAGAAAGGCATCTTCGGCCGGCGGCTGGTGGCGGGCTCGATGGTGTTCAGTTACGGGCTGGGGCTGATGGCCCACAATAATGTCAACACCTTCAGCTACGGATACGACAGGCTCCGGTTTATCAAGCCCGTGTTTATTGGGGACACGATTTATACTATTCGAACCAACCTGTCGAAAGAGCCAAAATACAAGGATATGGGCCTGGTGCGGGTGAGCTACGAGGTATTCAAGAACGAAGGTGTCCTGGTTCTCTATTGCGAGCACTTGCAGACCGTGAAGTACCGACATCCGGAGAACTTTCTCGACCAGGTGCTAAAAAAGTGACGCAGGCGGCAGACCCCGTAGCTCCCCTCGAGGGTATCCTGGTTATCGACCTGAGCCAGTTCCTCTCCGGTCCTTGCGCCAGCCTTCGCTTGGCAGACCTGGGCGCCCGTGTGATTAAAGTCGAGAAGCCGGTCGAGGGCGACCTGTGCCGGCAACTCTACGTTTCGGACGTGGTCCTGGATGGGGAGTCCACGGTTTTCCACGCCATTAACCGCAACAAAGAGAGCTTCGTCGCTGACCTCAAGACACCCGAGGGTCTCGCGCAAGTAAGAACGCTGATCCGGCAGGCCGATGTGGTCATGCACAACTTTCGCCCAGGCGTCGCGGAGCGGCTCGGATTGGGGTACGAGAGCGTCGAGCAACTGAACCCGCAGGTGGTGTACGGGCGGATCAGCGGCTACGGGCAAGAAGGTCCGTGGCGCGACCTGCCTGGGCAGGACCTGCTGCTGCAATCCCTGTCGGGTCTGACCTGGCTGAGCGGCGACGCTGGGCAGGGGCCGGTGCCGATGGGACTCGCCATCGCGGATATACTTTGCGGCATGCATCTGGCACAGGGTATTCTGGCCTGCTTGGTTCGCCGCTCGATTACCGGCCGGGGCGGACTGGTGGATGTCAGCTTGCTCGAATCGCTGCTTGATTTTCAGTTCGAAACGATTACTACTTACTTTCACGACGGCGGCCAGCCGACCCAGCGCACCGCTTCGAACAATGCTCACGCTTACCTTGGCGCGCCGTACGGCATTTACCGAACGCGCGACGGATACCTCGCGCTGGCGATGGGAAGCGTCACGCGACTCGGCGCCTTGCTCGGCTGTGAGCTGTTACGCGATTTTGAGGATCCCGCCACTTGGTTCACAGAACGCGACCGCATCAAAGCCATCCTCGCACAGCACCTTGAGACCGGCACAACGGCCCAGTGGCTGGCGAGGCTCGAACCAGCCGATATCTGGTGCGCCGAAGTATTGGATTGGAAGCGCCTGTTCCAGCACGACGGCTTCAAAGCACTCGGGATGTTGCAGACGGTCCGCCGCGCTAACGGAACGACTTACCAGACCACTCGCTGCCCGATTCGCATCGACGGCCAGCGGCTTTATTCGGAGAAGGGCTCGCCCGACCTCGGCGAAGACACGGAACGGATCAGCAGGGAGTTCAGAGATGAAAACGATTCCCCTCCTTGATAAGGAGGGGTTAGGGGCATAGGCGTTAAACTAAGCGGAGGCCTTGTAGTTTGAATGCCCGAAGGGCATTAACATCATTAGCCGTAGGTGGAACCTACGGAGAAATGACCATTTCCTTCTGCTTACCCCGACCCTGAAGGGGTCGAATTCAACCCCTGCGGGGTTGGCTGAATCTCGTAGCCGGCACTTTCCGTAGGTTTCACCTACGGCTAATGATCTTGGGTCCCTTCGGGACCCGTCAGAAATGCTTAGTTTATCGCCTATGCCCCCGGCCCCTCTTCCCGCCGAGGAGGGCAGTCGGAAAGACGGCAGCGCAAGGGAGCCGACCCGATGAGTAGGACGATTCCCATCATTGACACCCATCAGCACCTGATCTACCCGGAAAGATTCTCTTACTCCTGGACCGTCGGCATTCCCCAGTTGGCCGGGAAGGCGTTTCGGTATGATGATTACCTGATGGCGATCGAGGGGACTGGAGTAAGGCGAACCGTCTTCATGGAATCGGGCGCCGACGACCCGTGCTGGCAGGAGGAAACGCGCTTCGTACACACGCTCGCAGGCACGCCCGGGTCGCTGATCGTGGGGATCATCGCCAATTGCCGGCCGGAAGAAGAGCGGGGCTTCGAAGCCTACGTCGAGTCGGTCCTATCAACGAAACTCGTGGGCTTCAGGAGGATCCTGCATACCGAGCCGGATGAGTTGTCCGAGCGGACCTGTTTTAGCTCGAACGTCCGCTTGCTCGAAAAATATGAACTGAGCTTCGATATCTGCGTCCTCGCAAGGCAGCTTCCCCTGGCGACCAAGTTGGCCTCCAAGTGTCCGAACGTGCAGTTCGTCCTGGACCACTGCGGTGTGCCGGACATCGCTTCCGGTGAGATCGACTCCTGGCGCCGGAGCATCACCGAGATTGCAAAACTCCCAAATGTTGCCTGCAAGATCTCAGGTGTGCTCGCTTATTGCGCGCCGGGTCAGGCTACCCTGGAAGCCGTGCGGCCTTACGTGGAGCACTGCCTGGAGCAGTTTGGCTGGGATCGCGTGGTGTGGGGAAGCGACTGGCCGGTCTGCACCATCAGCAGCGACCTGCGCACCTGGGCAGACGTAACTCAACAGATCATCGCCGCAGCCGACGGGAGCAATCAGCGCAAGCTTTTGCACGGCAATGCGATTCGGATCTACGGACTGGATAAGTCCATTGACTGAGAATTTATGGAAGGTCAAAGACTATGCAAAGAACTACAAACTGCCTGGCGAAAGTCGAGCGCATGAAGAAGGCGCTCAGTCACCAGGAACCGGACCGTGTGCCCATCAGCGATTTCTTCTGGGGAAGTTTCCTCCGCCGCTGGCGCGAAGAACTCGGGCTGGCGGCGGACACCGATATTTACCGCTATTACGACCTCGATTGGATGCAGTTCAATCCCAACCTGGATCCCCACATCAAGCCCTTTGAAATCGTTGTAGAAAACGATGAAGAAGTCGTCGTTCGAACCGGCTTCGAAGCGCTCATCCGGAAGAAGTTGGCATACCCCATGCCGGATTTTCTGAGTTTTGAAACCGACACAGTCAAAAAGATGGAGGCTTTCCAGTTCGACGACCCATGGGACGAACGCCGTTACTTCCACGGAGGTGATGACCAGATCAACGGAGTGGGCGACGGGTTTGTGCGCAACCTGGATCCCTTCGTCGATCGCCTGAAGCCGGCTTGGCCGGACTTTCCGATTTTTGGCGGAGTTTGCGAAGCCCACGAAATGCTCTGGCGCATTGTCGGTTCGGAAAACGTCATGCTTTGGATCGGCCTGTACCCTGAAGAAATCGGAAAGTTCGCCGAGCGGATCAACGCCTTCAATCTGGAGGTCGCGAAGGCGCAGATCAAAGCGGCGGGAGGCTTGCTCGATGGCATGGTGGTCTGGGGTGACGTGGCGTATAAGAATGGCATGTTATTCTCCCCTGCTTATTGGCGGAAGTACTTTAAGCCGGGAGTGAAGGCGCTGGTCGAGGAATGCCACGCGCACGGCCTGCCGGTGATCTACCACGGCTGCGGCAACGCATCCAGCATCTACGAGGATTTCATCGAGATTGGCATCAACGCCTACAATCCGCTCGAAGCCAAGGCGGGCCTGGATGTGGTCGAGTTGCGGCGCCGCTTCGGCCATCGCATGGGTTTTTGCGGCAACATGGACGTCATGGTGTGGGCGGCAGGGAACCGTGACGAGTTGAAGCGGGTTGTGCTGACCAAACTGAATGCGGCGAAAGGCGGCGGCTTCATCTTTCAGTCCGATCATTCCGTCCCCAGCAGCGTCTCGGGTGAGAGCTACGATTATGTGGTCAAGTTGGTTCGACAGTATGGAAAGTATCCTCTGCAATTGGGCGATTACGACATCGCACTTTGAGCCGGCAATTTGTTGACAGGTATAACCTCGAGATTTAGTATTTGCTGGTACGGGTTGCGGGGCCAAAATATCTCTAACCTGACGGCTTGAGACTTGCCAGCGGAATCCGATTCCCTGAATGGGCGGTGGAAATGCTTCCTGGGGAGGTAGTACGCCGCTTGGTACGATGCCTGGGCAGCGAGGGGCAGTATTTCCTCACGCTGATTGGACTGCTGTTGGTGTTCTTTCTTGCTGATAGCGTGCGCGCCCAGAACACCGACACGTTGGTCCTGGAAAACGGCCGGAGATTCACCGTCATCGATCAGATCACCGACCCGGCGGAGCGGGACGCAGTTCTGAAAATCTACCGCGCGCGGACACCGCGGGCAAGAGCGGACTTGATTGAAGCTTTACTTGAGAAATACCCGCAATCCTGGCTACTGCCTGAGGCTTACGAAATCGCGGCCAAGGCTTATATTGACCTGGGGGAACTCGACCGGGCGTTGCAGGCTGGCCGTGTCTCGCTCCAAATCCTGCCGGAGTCGCCGCTACTTCTGGTGCCGTTAGCAAACGCTGAGGTGAAAGCCGGCCGGAATGCCGAGGCCGAGCAAAGCGCCAAAGATGCACTGGATTACTTGGATCGCTTCGACCGTCCCGGAACTATTCCTGAAAAGAAATGGCCCGAGGTTCACCAGGAGTTGAGAGCCTCCTGCTATTTCGTTCTGGGCCGGGTCAGAACCTCTGAAGGCGTAGACCTGCCGCCAGGCGAGGAGAGATCAAGAAAACTACAGGAATCAATCAGCTTTCTTGCGCGCGCCAGAAGCCTGAATCCCGACGATCTGGAAATTGACTATCTGATCGGACTTGATGACATAGCATTGGGAAGCCTGACCGAGGCGGCCAAGTGGATGGCGGTAGTTTACCAACGAGAAAGTTCTCTGAAGGAGCCTGCGCTAGCGAAGTTGCACGCCATATTTGACCAGTCCCGGCAGCACCCCAAGCAGACTTTCGTGGACTATCTCGCAGCGCTCGGTCAGCCCAATCCCCCAGCGTCGGAAGCGGAACCTGCCGGCACACCAGGCAAGGCCGAGCTTGCTGATTACGCCGGGTCGCCGGCCTGCGCGATGTGCCATCAGGACATCTATCAGAATTGGTCACATACCGGAATGGCCCGCATGCTGCGACCTTATGCGCCTGAAAACGTTCTTGGAGACTTCACTCAAGACAACGTTTTTTATCTTGGCGATGAGGTCATCGACGACGCCGGAACTTACAAGTTCATCCAAGGTAAGGACCGCCAGCCCTTCGCGCGGATGATAGTTGACCACGGACGGCATTACTTCGAGATCAAGCAATCGGACCGCACCTGGCATCGTTACCCCGTGAACTACACTATCGGCTCGAAATGGCAGCAAGGCTACGTGACGCGCTTGCCGGATGGACAGCTTCAGGTTTTTCCCATCGAGTACAACCTTCGTTACCGGAAATGGGTCAATTTCTGGAAACTCATCGACGCCCCCGGCACGGAGCGCGACGATCCCCGTTTCTGGGAGAAATTCAGTCCTGCCACAAACTACCTGATGAACTGTGCGGTGTGCCACACCAGCCAGTTGCGAAATACCCGCAGGGGAGGTTTTGAGCCGCACAACCTGCAATTTCGTGAGCCGGGAATTGGCTGCGAGATGTGCCATGGGCCGGGAGGAAAACACGTCGCCTGGCATCTGCAAGGCAAGGCTTATCAGAAAAATCCTCTCGACGCTCCAGTCGATTTCACTCGCATCTCGAGCCTTGAATCCGTGGCCATCTGCTCGCAGTGCCATATGCAGTCAGCCATCCGCGCACCGGGGCCGGACGGTGAGTTGAATTATTCCCGCGGCCCTGATGAATTCTTCCAGCGATACAAGTCGCGACCTTACGCCGAGTTCTTCCTGAACGGCCGTTACAAAGACGGCCGCTTCCGCCAAACGAGTTTTATTGTGGAGTCTTTCCTTCGCAGCAGTTGTTTCAAACAGGGGGGAGCGACGTGTGTCTCCTGCCACGATCCTCATCACGAAGACGCGGCGTCAAATCCGACCTCCCTGCTTTTCCGCAGTGAGCCCAATCGGATGTGCACCCAGTGTCATGACGAATTCCAAACCGCCGCAGCTTTGAAGCAGCACACACGCCATCTGCCGGACTCCGAGGGGAGCCAGTGCATTTCCTGTCATATGCCCAGAATCATGGACGCGCTGATGTCACGAGCCAGGACGCATCGGATAGACGATATCCCCAACGCGCGGATGGCGGAACAGTTTGGACCCCAGCAAAGCCCCAATGCTTGTTTGTTGTGCCACGGCGATAAAAATGTGGCATGGCTTGAGCAAGAGTTGGAGACGAAGTGGAACGTACACAAAACTCTTGTCTCGACCAGCGGGAGGTAGCGAGACTTATCTCCACGTTCTCACCACACGTGAAAGCGCCGGCGGGCTGAAATCCTGGGCTCGTTCTGTGTCATCCTGAGCCCATTCCCAGTCATTCTGAGGGAAGCGAAGGATCCCTGCAGTTTGTTTTAGGTGTCACGCCAGGCAAGCCACTTCGGAGATCCTCCGCTTCGCTCAGGAGGACAGACTTCTAATTCCGCAACACGTTCTTTGCCCTGGGAAGAATTCAATAGTAGGAGCCGAATTCGCGGATGGCGTCGAACATAGCGAAGACATTTTCTACCGGCGTTTCCTCGAGGATGTAATCGTGGCTGTTTTCATGATATCGAGAACCCTGCGCGTTTCCTGCCGGACGAACTCGGGTGTTCCCCGAATCAAAACATGATGAGAGTCAATCGCCCCGTTAAAGAGGATTCTCTCGCCGAATGAACGCTTCAGCGTGGCCAAGTCCATTCCGTCGCAGGAAGGCTGCACGGCGTGCAGGCCATCCAGCCCGGCCTCGATCATGAGGGGAATCAGCGGGGCGTATCCGCCGCAACAGTGCATCATCACTTTCAGTCCGTAGGCGTGCCCCAATCCGGACAATCGCCGCAGGTGGGGAAACATGAAGCGCCGGAACAGGCCGGGGCTCATCGCCGGGCCCCGTTGCGTGCCGAAATCATTCCCGATAAAAAAGATATCGAGCGCGGAGGCTGCGGCGTCGAAAATTCGCTCGCTCACTTTTGCATAAAAATCCACGACGTGTTGCAAAACGGCATCCACGAGCTCCGGCTCATCGTACATTTTCAGAAAGAGCAGATCCATGCCCAGCAAGTCCACCGCATCGTGGAAAAAGGGCGACCAATCTCCCCCCAGGATGGAATACTCCCCGTGGTATTTTTCAGCCTCCTGCCGGATCAGGGAGACATCCATCCAGCTTGGGTCCGGCCAGGGATAAGCGTGGACTTCCTCGATCGTCGCCTTCGCCGGGGGATGGCACATGGGTTGCCCGTACCCCAACCCTTCCCGCTCGATGCCAAAGATGGTGCGTGAAGTCGCACCCGACGGAAGGGTAAATTCCGGCCCCGCATAGACTGCATAGACGCGGCGAAAATCATCCCCCAGGCGCACGCGCAGCCCTTCGTCATCGAGTCCGGAGACCTGTTTCGCCTTTTTCCAGAACTCCGGCGATGCCCCGCACCATGCCGGGACGCGATCGGGTTGGCGGTGTTCAAACGCCTCCAGGACTCTCTCTCGGGATGTCATCTTGAGAATCTTCCTTTGTACGATCCGG
>JBELAJ010000314.1:0-9563 GCA_049508935.1 Terriglobia bacterium
AAGGAATATATTTGTGTGTATTCGTCACTATTTAGGCCTGAAAGGGAACGAGCGCTGCAAACAAAAGCATTACTCTCCGGAACTGCCCAAAAAATCCTTTGGACCGCGGAAGTTGGGCTAGGTTCCAACCCGATCCTTGGGGGATCAAGTCCAACGGCCATTCCACGGCGTCATTCCATGGCGGAAATCGTGACGCCCAGTAATCCGGTTCAGCGGGTGCCGCCCCGCTTCCGCACCAAACGAAAGTGTGACGCTCGACCTCCGGGGATGAGACCGTTGATAGTTCGCGGTGGACCTTGCCCGCCACCTCAGCCCCGAATTCGTCGAGGGCTAGATGCACGAAGTACTTCATTGTTGTTCCCGGCTAGGCTCCGAAATCCCATTCTTGGACAATCTCGATAATCTCGTCCCACAATTCGGTGTGGCGCACGTCCCGGGTCCTGCCCTTCCTCTGGTAAAACGAATCAAGTGCCTTGTTGCGGGCCTCCAGCGCCTCCGGCGCCCGGAAGATGCCGCTCCAATTCTCGTGGAACCAAGCGACCCACTGCTGCGCTTCATCCTGGAGCGTAGAGCTCTTGGCGACACCGTCGCAGGCCTCGGCCACGTTGCTGCCCAGGTTCTGTGGTTTCTGCTTCACGGGCGATGCAGGATCATTGGGTGCGAAGAACGGCCAGAGCCAGAACTGCGACGCGCCCACCTGGAAAAGCGCGTAGCGCATGTCTTTCGGAGTCTTGGCGCAATCCGTCATGCGCCTGAGATCCGCCTCGCTGACGGGCATCATTTCCGAAACTGCCAGGGCACGAGCAAATGCCTCGCGTGCGGAATCGTGCTTGGTGGAATATCGGGTTGGGCTCGGCCAGTGCAGGCTATCAGGGAAGCAGTGGTGCTTGGCGATCTCGTAGTCGCGGTTCCTGGCATCTCGCTGCACTTTCCTCAGCCAGTCGTTGTACTCCGGTTCCAAACGCCGGACCACCAGATCGCAACCCGCGAGTGCCACAGGCAAACTGACACTGACGAAATTGATGCGATTCGTCTCCTGATTGTCTGCCAGGTTGAAATCGACCCCGGCGAACTCTGCGGACGTTTTCAGCCGGTCGCGGATCCCTGGTGTGATGCCTCCAAAAAAGATCAGCTTATCGATTGCCCGATCCATGCGAGTGCGCATGGAATTAATTTCCCTGACGGTGGCGTCTTCTTGGTGGCGGACCGAAGTTTATTTGGACAGCATTGATGATGACTGGTCGAATCGCCGTTTCGATATTGAGTCAACGAGTGTTTTGATCGTGCCCGGGAAGGGCAGCGGGTCTCTATATGGTTCAGATGCGCGATCCACGGAAGTCGCTCGGCTGGCACTGCTGGAGGGTCGCCTCGGGATGGAGAAGGGTTTCCTGAAGTCCCATTCCCTTGGGCCCCATCCAATGCTCGATCTCTATTCGGCCTACGCGTTGACCTTGTCCTCTGACCCAGACATCGAAAGCATCCACGCACTTTGTCAGCATCTTAATGATTCGTGGACTAACCGCTCTGCTGGCGTGAAATTATTGGAAAAATGGTGTTCAATGAGGAATCCAAAGTCAGAGCTCTCGGCCGGAATTGCTCTTAGACCTGACGAGTTACCGATGCTCGCACGCGGGTGGGAGCTCGCGAGGCATCTCCGCACGGAAGACCAAGTGGCCCTTAGTGCCCAATACTACGTTGGCATGTGGCGCACATCCAGCCTGCTGTGGACGCAAACCCAAGTTCCAGACGCGCTTGAGGTTGTAAATGCGCGGGCCAGATTTTCGGCAGAACCACCGGGACGTGAGCTTGCGGGTCATGACAACGTCGCGCAGATCGCTGCGGAACTTGGACCACCCAGCCCTATGTCCAGCCCGCTGCAGCAAGCTCTTCGCAGGGCACTTATTAACGCGGCCGAGTCAGAAGAAAACACGAAGCTCGATGCGTTGATGGAAGCCTTTTCAAACGCTTCAGGCATCAATCAAGTCGTGGTTATGTCGGCTCTCGACGGTCTGATTAAGCAAACCGTACATGTGATCTGGGTGTCCTCTCTTACGTTCAAGCCTGGATCACGGGCAACTCGGAGATTGTCATGGACAAGGTACGCCCCTGCATGGACACCGATCAGTCGCGATCGACAGCGAAACCTCGACAACGCAACAAATCTCTCTATATATTGGTCTTTTGAATCGTTCGGGGCACGTATTCAGAGTTCATGAGCAGAATCTTCGTATTCGCCGCTTCGAAATCGGAAGCAGACCCATTGGCGCGGCTCGTCGGCGCGTCACGCTGGGACACACCGAACCATGCCGGCCCGATTACCGCGGGACCGAATCAGCTCGAGTTTTTCATCACCGGCATGGGACCCAAGCAGGCGACGGAACGCGCGGCCCAGATACTCTCTCGTCGCCGTGAATTGCATTCGGAACGCGAACAGCCGGGCGAGGCCGCAGATGTTGCTATTGTAATTGGTCACTGCGGGAGCCTTACGGATTCACTTGCGGAATCAGCGATTGTTATGTACTCAAGCTGCCTCTCGGCGATGAACGGTGGATCTGCCTGTTCTTGCGTTCCAGAGCTTTCTGGACAGGTGACGGCGCTTTTGAAAGCCCAAAACGTGGTGTGCAAGCCGGTTTTAGGCATTACATCTCCACGCGTCGCCACGACGAAGGACGACAAACTCCGGCTCGCCGGGACCGGCGCCCAGGTCGTGGACATGGAAAGCTACGGCATTCTCTCAGCAGCGCACAAACTTGGCGTGCCAACAATCGTCGTTCGCGTCGTTTCGGATTCGCTCGACCGCAAACTCCCCGACTTCAACCGCGCGCTCAACTCGGACGGTAGCATCAACAACAGCATGGCATTTCGCGTGATGTTGGGCTCCCCTTTGCTGACTGTACGCGCCTGCCTTGCCAGCACCCGAGCGACCCGGCATCTTGCCACTGCGCTTCGTCCGATTCTGTCCGCCGATTTCAGCCTGCGCGCTTAGTTATGTCCGCCGTCATTCCCGCGCAGGCGGGAATCCATTTCAAGAAATCACTCAGCTTTCCTTATCGGCCGACTTGGTGACGCTTTCAGCTTGCGATACGGCGAACGGAAAGCTCGAAGGTGAAGAGGGAATCGATGGACTAGCGGAAGCCTTCTTGCTTGCCGGCGCCAAAAGTGTGGTCGGAGCGCTGTGGGATGTTGATGATTCCGCGACGGAATCTTTGATGAAGGCTTTCTACTCGCACTTGGCGCAAGGACAAGACAAAGCCTTCGCGCTCCGGCAAGCCAAACTGGATTATCTTCAAAGGTCGGCTAACAGCTCACCGGTCTATTGGGCGCCGTTCACCTTGATCGGAGACGGCTCTGCCCCTATCATTTTCTGACCGAAGAGCCAACGCGCTTTAAGCCGTTTAACAGAAAAAGCGAGGCCGGCAGTGTCAGAGCACGTTAACCTGGAGCCGATTTCACCAAGTTGAAACGAACGAGGCTGTTAAGATTCCATCGGTGGGAATGGGGTACGGACTCTACCCAGGCTGTACAGATCGCCTTTCGGTAGTGGGTTGGTCTGAATTGAATCGCGACTCAGGCACAGGCACCCGCCTAACCACCCAAGTGGGTTCGTAGACCATTGGGTGACGTTATTCTCCCAGTCAAGGCGGACTTCGGAACCCTTCCCCGTTCACGAATGATGCCAAGAACAGACGAAGCTGTCTGGAGGACCTTAGGTGCCATGCGGTTTTCAGGATTCATTCAGATTCTGTGGTTATACTGTCTTGTCACATTTGCTGGGAGCGATGGGTTATATCACCTTCGCGCGGAATACGGTTACCGAGAGGGGCTATGAGAGCACCATGCACTGCAGTTCTCGTTGGCGTCCTTGCGTTTGCAGGCCCACTCCAGGCTGCGGGGCCAAACGCTTTCCATCAAGTTCAGGCCATCCCGCTCCCCGATGTTGAAGGCCGCATTGATCATATGGGTGTCGACGTTCAGGGGTTGCGCCTGTTCGTATCTGCACTGGGTAACAACACCCTGGAGGTGCTCGATCTCCGTGCAGGTAAACGGGTAACCAGCGTTACAGGACTGCGGGAGCCGCAAGGAGTCTTCTTTGTCCCGAAGGAGAACAAGCTTTTCGTTGCCAATGGCGACGACGGGACGTGCAGAGTTTACGACGCCACCTCCTATAAGTTACTAACGACTACAGCCTTCGCGAGCGACGCCGACAATGTTCGGTACGACGCTGCTCTTAATCAGATCTACGTTGGGTATGGTGAGGGAGCACTGGGTGTGTTAGACGCGGCCAGCGCCAATAAGCTCGCCGATATTGCATTGGCCGCACATCCCGAATCGTTTCGCATCGAGGAGTCCGGGCAGAGGATTTTCGTCAATTTGCCCAACGCCAATCACACCATAGCCGTCGTGGACCGCGCGAAACGCGCCGTGATTGCCATTTGGCGGCTGGAAGCGGCAGCAAACTTCCCTATGGCGCTCGATGACGCCGGGCATCGCCTGTTCGTTGTGACCCGCAAACCCCCACGGCTTATAGTGTTGGACACGGAATCTGGCGGCCAAGTCGCAAACCAGCCTGCCGTCGCAGACGCCGACGACCTCTTCTATGACTCGGCCCACAAGCGCATCTACATCTCCGGGGGCGAGGGGTTCATTGATATCTTCGATCAGCGCGGTCCCGACAGCTACCACTTGGCCAGTAGAATTCCGACTAGGAGCGGCGCCCGGACGTCGTTATTCGTGCCACAATTGAACCGCTTCTACCTCGCGGTGCCGCGTCGGGGCAACCAAGCGGCCGAAATCCGGGTGTACGAGCCTCACCCATGAGCTGTCAGAAGTGTTGTTGCGGGTGGAGTGGAAGAACGACTGTAAGGTTGCGATACGCTTGGCAGCAGTCCTGCCTCGCTCAGAAGGCGAACGTGCAAAACGCTGTTTTCCTATCATTCGTCTTGTTCATATCCGTCCTACCGGTGTTTGGCCAAGAGGCGGCAATCCGTGGAATCATAACCGACCCGAGCGGCGCCGTGGTTTCGGGCGCCACGATCTCACTCACAGGGAAGTCAGGCACAACCCAAACAACGACATCCAGGTTGGACGGAACATACTTGTTTTCTGCGCTCCCGCCCGGCGACTATGAGCTTCAAGCTTCCGCGCCGAGCCTCGCACTCCCTGAGCCCGTAAAGCTCTCCTTGAAATCGGGCGTCGAAACCGTGAATCTACAGTTGAAAGTAGTGATGGCCCCGCAGCAGGTCGCCGTGCAAGGGAACGTAGGACCCACCGTCAGCACCACCGCAGCCGGTAACGTCAGTGCTCTCGTCCTGCGGGGCAGCGATCTGGAGTCGCTGGGCGACGATCCGGAGGATGTGCAGTCGGACCTCCAGGCCCTTGCCGGGCCTTCCGCTGGACCCAATGGTGGCGCTATCTACATTGACGGCTTCAGCGGCGGCGAACTGCCTTCCAAGGACGCGATCCGCGAAATCCGCATCAACCAGAATCCATTTTCGGCTGAATATGACAAGCTCGGCTATGGGCGCATTGAGATCTTCACCAAGCCGGGCGCCGACAAGTTCCATGGCACGGGCTACTACAATTTCGGCGACAGCGTCTGGAACTCGCGCAATCCGTACGCCGCCCAAAAGGCGCCCTTCCTCCTGAAAGAGTACGGCGCCAGCGTGACCGGGCCGCTCAATGGGCGGACCTCGTTTTTCCTGAGTGCCGACCGGGCCGCCATCGACAACGGCGCGATCATCAACGGGAGCACGCTCGACCCTTCGACGCTCGCTATTATCGATCCTTTCACGCAGGTGTTCCGAGTCCCTCAGCGGCGCCTCATCCTCAGCCCTCGCCTCGTCCGGCAAATTAGTGCGAACGACACTCTGTCCGCGCGCTATCGTTTTGAGACCGCAGATATCCAGCCCGACGGTGTAGGCGGCTTCAACCTCGTCTCGACTGGTACCCACAACCACAGCAACAGCCAGACGGTGCAGGTGGCGAACACGGTTGTGCTCAACTCCAACATGGTGAATGAGACCCGCTTTCAGTTCTATCACCTCCCTCTTTCGACGGTTGCGGAAGAACCGCCGCCTGCGGTCCAGGTTCTCGGCTCCTTCATCGGCGGGGGAGCGTCTGCGGGCCATTCCTTCAGCATCGAGAACGACTACGAATTACAAAACTACACCAGCCTGCTTCGTGGAAATCACACCTGGAGATTTGGCCTGCGGCTCCGCGCCGCTTACCTCAATGAGACATCGCCGGTAGATTTCGGTGGCACCTACATCTTCACCGGCGGTATCGGGCCCGAATTGGATGCTGAGAACCAACCCGTGCTCGGCACCGACGGTCAGCCGGCTCTTGTCAACATCAATTCTATTGAGAGTTATCGCCGCACTCTGTTGTTCGAACAAATGGGCCTAGCCTCCGCCGAAGTCCGCAGTCTCGGCGGGGGCGCATCGCAGTTCACCATCGCGACCGGCAACCCCAAACTCTCCGTCAAACAATGGGATGTGGGAGCTTTCGTCGGTGACGATTGGAGGGCGCGGCCCAGGTTGACCCTGAGCTGTGGCCTGCGCTACGAGGGACAGACGAATATCAGCGACTGGCGGGACTTTGCGCCGCGCATTGGCCTGGCGTGGGCTCCGGGAGGCGTATCCGGGAAGGCCGCTGCAAAGAATGTCATCCGGGTTGGCTTCGGAGTCTTCTACGACCGTTTCGCCGTCACCAATACTCTTTTGGCCGAACAATACGGCCAGGTGCAGCAGCAGTACGTCGTGACCAACCCGGACTTCTTTCCGTCCGTTCCCTCCCTCGCAACGCTCGCCGGGCTGGCGCCGCAACAGGCCATCGAAAAGGTCAGCCCGAGGTTGCGTGCGCCATACCTGATGCAATCCGCAGCAGCCTTCGAGAGACAACTGCCCGCCCATACAACAGTAGCCGTAACTTCCGCAGACACCCATGGTCTGCACCAATTGCGCTCTGAAGACATCAACGCTCCGCTGCCGGGAACTTACGACCCGCAACTTTCAGGGAGCGGCGTATTCCCGCTTGGGAGTTCCAACCCCGTTTTCCTGATGGAATCGGCGGGGCTTTACAACCAAACCCAACTGATCACGAACTTCAATTCCCAGGCAAGCAAGTATTTCTCGCTGTTTGGCTCCTATCTTTATAACCACGCCATGAGTAATACCGACAGCTTGGGAACGTTCCCGGCTAACCCTTACAGCATGGCGGGCGAATACGCGCCGGCGGCCACCGACATTCGAAATCGTGTGACCTTCGGCGGGTCCATCAGCATGCCCTGGGGCTTCCGCTTGAACCCGCTTCTGGTGGCCAACTCCGGCTGGCCATTCGATATCACCACAGGGCAGGATCTCTACGGCGACACTCTTTTCAATGCACGGCCTGGCTTGCCGACAGATTTAAGTAAGCCAGGACTGATTTCGACAAGGTATGGATTGCTCGATCCAGATCCGTCACCGGGTGAGAGGATCCTTTCACGTAACTTTGGCCGCGGACCCGGAATTGTCCTTTTCAACTTGCGTGTTTCGAAGGTTTTCGCCTTCGGAGGAAAAGAGCGTGGAGGCAGCAGGGGAGCACCCGGCGCGTACGGTAGTTACGGAAGGCGGGTCGAGAGCGGTCCCTTCAACCTCGGCGGCCCGCGCGCCGACTCCTCGTCGTCCGGTCGCCGCTACTTGCTGACCATTTCGATGTCCATGCGTAATATCCTGAACCGCAACAATCCAGGCCCGATAATCGGCAACATCGAATCGCCGCGCTTCGGCCAGGCCAATCAGCCCTACGGCGTCGGCAGCCTCGGCGGCACGGGCTTTTCGGAATCCGCTGACAACCGGCGGTTGGAACTGCAGACGCGGTTCACGTTTTAGCATCGGAATCGTCCGATCAGCCTGCCACGGTTAACGAGCTATCAAGTACCCCTCCTCGACAACTAAGGGCCGGTGCCCAGACGTGGCGCCCGGTGGTTTTGGGCGGATGGCTATCCTGAAGTAATCCACACCGGCGAGAAGTCGGCTTGAATCCGGAGTTCGGTGACGGTAACGGCACCGAAATCAGTTCTTCACTCTTCCGATCGCATAACCCTGCCAAACATATTCCAGAGCCTCAGGCAGGGTTTGTTGTTTCACGGTGCGGTCAGTGTGGCCGGCGTTGCGGGCAAAAACAAATTGGTAATGGTAGCCTTTGGCGGCGAGTGCTTTGGCCATGTTTTCATTGGCCACGACCCAATCATGCATGCCGTCACGCATGATATTCGGATTGAGCAGGTCTCTGTCACCCACTTCCATCCAGATTCGAAGCGGCTTGCGAGAACTCGCCGGGATCAGGTGTTCATGAAACTCCCATGCGCCGTGGGGGGTTGCGGGATTGTAAGGCCACTGTTGATTGACGTAAGTGCCCGAATACGTGAGCACGCGGTGGTACAGCTCCGGGTGATACCAAGCCATAATCAATGCGCAGGAGCCGCCGGAACTGCCGCCCATTGTCGCCCGGCCCTCGGGGTCCCTGGTGAGTTTAACGTGGCATTTTGCTTCGACGAGAGGCAGGACTTCAGTCTCCACGAACTCCGCATAGCGGGCCTGACATCGTATCGTATTCCAGGCCGCGTTCGCTGCCCTGGGCGTCGCCCCCGCCATTGCCTATGGAAATGGCGACCATAATCGGGACACGATGCTCGGCGATCAGGTTATCCAGGGCGACGAACAGTGCGCGGTCGGGTCCGTCCGCGCCGACAATAAAGGGTGCGGCGCTGCCTGGGACGTATTGTTTGGGAACGTACACCGCCACTTGGCGGCTGTAGGGAGCGGGATGGCTCGTGGTCACCACCAGCTTCGCAGGATCAGCGGGATCAGGGGTGCCAAAGGTCTGAGCATCCCGTGCGATGCCCGGATAGATTTTGCTGTCGGCCGAGTTCATGGTGAACTCATACACAGTTCCTTGCGGCACTCCTTCATGCACGGACATTTCAGCGGCAGGCTGATGAGTGGGGCCGATAATGAAGTTCCCGTCCGCGTTCGCCGGCGGATTGCTGCCATCAGGCAACTCTGTGGCAGTGACATAGCCAGGCGTGTGGGGATCGCGTGTGGGCGGCGTGGGGCGAACCGCCGGCGCCACCTGGGTCAGTGCCAGAGATGCGCCGGCCAACAGTCCGAGCGAGCTCGCGATGCTCCGCAGGCGGAACAATGCCAATCCGGTCGGCCTCCCCGAACGACAAACTTAACTGAAACGGAATAATCTACTTTACTAATGTGCCTGAGAAGCCCCGGATGAACCATTCGCCGGCGCGCTTCACCCAGAACTCCCCCACGGCCATTGGATACTCAGTGTCGTCGTTCGGGAGTGAGACGTGGGCGAAATAGGTAACGAGGGCCGCATCCGTTCCAAGAGGCACGGCACGAAACTCTGATAGCTTGTACCCCGCGATGGGCTCACGCCGAAACGGGCTGTGGGGGCAACCTAATTATGAGCAGTTTTTTCTGGGAAAATGGGTAACACTTTTTTGTTCTGAGTGATGGTGATCACTCCGTTTCTCTGTAACCAAGTTTCCACTGCCCGACGCCGAG
>JBELAJ010000315.1:0-9560 GCA_049508935.1 Terriglobia bacterium
CGCGGCGGACGGTGAGGTGAAGTCGATCCGAGAAGCCGCCGCAGAAGCCATCGCGCAGCTTCAAGGTAAGCTCGAGCAACAGGCCCAGGGAGCCGTCGCCACGCTCCAAGAGGAACTGAGGAGCTCAATTCAGGCCGTCGAACAGAGCAAGCAGCAACTGGACAGCCTGGCCGACGCCAAACTCGCTTCCCTCAGCCAAGCCACCCGAGATGAGTATGCCCAGCGTTTGGCGCAAGCCCTCCGCGAGCAGACCCAGGAAATGCACGCGGCAGCAGACGGCGAGGCCCAGTCGATCCGGCAAGCCGCTGCAGAAGCCGTCTCTCAACTGCAGAGTAACCTTCAAGGCGAAGCCGAAGCGGCGGTCGCAATGCTGCGGGAGGAACTCAAAACCTCGAGCCAAGCCGTCGAGGCAAGCAGGCAACTGTTGGTCAGCCTGGCGGAAGCCAAACTCGCTTCCCTCAACCAAGCCACCCAAGACGAGTACGCCCAGCGACTGGCGCAAGCTTTGCGCGAGCAGACCCAGGAGATGCACGCGGCAGCAGATGGCGAGGTCAAGTCAATTCGTCAAGCCGCCGGTGAAGCTGTCGCACAACTACAGAGCAAGCTTCAGGACCAGGCCAACGCGGTCGTCGCCACACTCCACGAGGAACTGAGGAACTCGAGCGAAGCCGTCGAGCAGAGCAAGCAGCAACTGGCCAGCCTGGCGGAAGCCAAACTCGCTTCCCTCAGCCAAGCCAGCCAAGATGAGTATGCCCAGCGTTTGGCGCGAGCCCTGCGCGAGCAGACCCAGGAGATGCACGCGGCGGCGGACGGAGAGGTTGACTCGATCCGGCGAGCCGCCGCAGAGGCCATCGCGCACCTTCAGAATAAGCTTCAGGAGGAAGCCGAAGCGGCTGTGGCAATACTGCGGGAGGAACTGAAGAACTCAAGCCAGGCTGCCGAAGAGAGCAAGCAACAGTTGGCCAGCCTGGCAGAGGCGAAACTGGCCTCCCTCAGCCAAACCACCCGCGACGAATACGCCCAACGGCTGGGGCAAGCCTTGAGCGAGCAGACGCAGGAGATGCACGCGGCGGCGGACGATGAGATGCAGTCGATCCGGCAAGCCGCCGCAGAAGCCATCGCAACGCTGCGAGAGGAATTGAAGAATTCGAGTGAGGGGCTCGAAGCGAGCAAGCAACAGTTGGCTAGCCTCGCGGAAGTCAAACTCGCTTCCCTCAGTCAAGCGACGCAAGATGAATACGCCCGGCGTCTGGCGCAGGCCTTGCGCGAGCAGACCCAGCAGATGCAGGTTGCGGCAGATGGCGAAGTGAACTGCATCAAGAATGCTGCGGCGGAGGCGATTGCGCAATTGAAGGCGGTCGAGCAGGTCAGGGAGTCGGATCTCCTGGCTCGCGCCGAAGCTGCGGAAGAGCGCCTGACGGGAGTCAAGTCGGCAGTGGAGGCGCTACAGGGGCGCGTAGGGGCGCTGGCAGAGGACTTCCAGGAGCAACACGCAGCGAAGAAGGGGGATTTGGAGGGAATCGCGCAACAGTTGGGAGCGCGCTGGTCGCAGCAGCTTCAGGAGCAGGCCGCCGCAGCCGTCGAAGCGCTGCATACCCGCATGTCGGCGTTGGCGGAGGATTTCCAAGTCACGCAGGCAAGGAAGGCGGAGGATCTGGAGAGGGTCTCCGGGGAATTAGAAGGAAAGTGGTCCCAGCAAATCCAGGAACAGGCAAAGGCAGCCGTGGACGCGCTCCAGGGGCGTGCCGGGGCGCTGGCGGACGAGATTGCGGCGAAACTGTCGAAGAAGGCGGAGGATTGGGAGAGGATCGCGCCGGAACTGGAAGGGCAATGGTCCCGTCGGCTCCAGGAGCAGGCCGAGGCAGCGGTCGAGCAGTTGAGGGAGGAAGTAAAGAATTCGAGCCAGGCTGTGGAGGAGACCAAGAAACAACTGTCCAGTTTGGCCCTGACCGGTCTGGCCCCGGCCGGCCAGGTGAGCCAAGAGGATTCCGGCCAGCAGGTTGCCGCGGCGCTGCGCGAACAGGCGGAGCAGATACAAGCGGCGGCAGATGCGGAAGTGCGAGCCATCAAGCAGGCCGCGCAAGATGCGATCGCAGAGGCGCAGGCGGCGGGACAGGCGCGGGAAGAAGATTTCCTGGCTCGGACCGGCGTCGCCGAGGAGCGTTTGAAGGCCGTGTCACTGGCGGTGGAGTCGCTGACGGAGAGCGTCCAAGGAGGGGGCGCGTTGCATGCCGTCGATTTGGACAATGTCGCCCAGGAACTGGGCAACCGCATGACCGAGCAGTTCGAGAAGCAAACCGAGCTGGCGGTGGATAAGGTACGCGCTGAAGTAAGGAATGCCGGGCGGGCCATGGAAGAATTGGCGAAACAACTCTCCGGCCTGGCGGAGACGAAACGCGCAGCCCTCAACCAGGTTGTGTCAAACGCCGCGGCGGGCTTCGAGGCCCAGCAGAGAAAGTTGAGAATGCAATTTGAGTCGGAGCGAAAAGAACTCGAGGACCTCGCCGCGCGACGCATGGCGAAACTATCCGTCGGGTCGATGCACAGCGCAAGAGAGCCGGACCGGAAGGGCCTGATAGTGAAATTGGCTATCGGAGCAGGACTTTTCCTCATCATGGTGGCGTCTCTCTTGGCTGTGTCACTTTCCACGCACACCGTCATGCAGCTACGTAATGACGCTCCCGCCGAATTCGTCGACGACAATCCAACCTGGAATGCCAAACGCCGCTCCCGAGAGCAAGAAGTGGCGCAGGCGTATTGGCGGGCTGCAGCAGTGACCTTAGAGGCAAAGTATCCCTACGGCAGCGATCTTCCGGCGGAGCCGCCCGATGACTTTCAAGTGGATAATACCTATGCCCCGGCGGGCGGTGCGAAGGCCCTCGCCGACCTGAGGCAACACTATTGGGACAAGACTCGCGAAGCCTGGCACCAGCACGCCTTCTGGGTGGAGATCCAGGAACCGGACACCACGTGGAGCGCCCGTTTCCATCACACCTTGGAAAAAATCACAGGCAAGTAATCCCTTCTCGCCTCACATCCCTCCGGAGCCGGCAGGACTGTGCTTGCCTTTCCCTTTCACCTCGACCGAGGCTACTTTCACCATGTTCTCGTTTTCCATGGTTCCGGTGACCTTCGCCTTAAGCTTTTTCCCTTGCTCGAGGTTGGCGTCTTTTATCGCGTCTTTTGCCTTGGCGTTGCCGGCGGGATCGAATTGCACCACCTCTCCATCGCCTTTTTCCAAGCCGAAGACTTGCGTTTGGTCCGTCGGCGTACACTGCTTGGCGGCGTTGTCAATTCGTTGAGCTCGCGCCGCCCTGGCCTGCTCCTCAGGGCTCATGCCTCCCGCGGAAGGCTGAGGCATACCACCCGCACCAGGGGTTGACGGACTACCTGCCCCGGGGCCGCCTGGCCCGCCGGCTGGAGTTTGACCACCACCGCCAGGCGCTTGACCACCCGTTCCTACGAAGTTCGACGCACCGGGCGGCGCGGGGCTCGCGGCAGGATTTGGCGCTGCGGGCGCGCCATCGCTCCCGCCCAAAGTCTTGGACATGCACCCGATGTCCACAAGGGCTCCGCTTATGTGCTTCTCCTTCGTGCTCGTCTTTGCGCTCTTGGAGGACGTTTCCTGAACCTGGTTTGAGGTTGCGGGCATTGAGGACGAAGCGCCCCCAGCCGGCTCCTGAGCATCAATCGCGGAACCTGCCAAAAACACGGCCGCGACAGACGCGGAAATCATTAGACTTTTTATGCTCATGTGCACCTCCTTTACCCCGGGAATCAGGAGCAAAAGGGATACCATCTGTAGAAAGGGAAGACCTTCTCTGGTGAGCAATGCCGAGCGTGGGTAACTATTACGCATTCAAGTGTAAGTTCTATACGCTTTGCGCCCTGTCGTTTTCCAATTCCCTGGAGGGCACACGCCCCCGGCCGCACCTGCAAAAAGGAGGTTCGGCGCTGCAATTTGATTGCGGCTTGTGCGCCTTGTGCTACAGTGTGCGTGTAAAGCGCTGCGGCTCGGCGCCACCCTGGACGGCCGAGGCTAGGGCAAGAAAAGCAGATCCTTCGCTTCGCTCAGGATGACAGCAGGGTCAGCCGCCACTCGCGGGAATTCAGGAGAACAATGGGCACTCTAATTCAAGACCTTCGCTACGGCCTGCGGCAACTTCGCCGCAGTCCCGGATTTCTGGCCGTCGCTGTGGCCACCCTCGCCCTGGGAATCGGAGCCACGACGGCGGTCTTCAGCATTGTTGATGCAGTCCTGTTGCACGGCACGCCCTACCACAACCCAGCCCAACTCGTAGAGATCACCACTAAGAGCCCACAAGCGGAAGAAAATTCAGTTTCCGCAGGAGAGTTCAACGATTGGCAGGCACAGCGCCCGGCGTTTGAGAGTCTGGCCGCGTATAAGAGGTGGGAATTCCGAGTGCTGACCGGGTCCGGGGAGCCCGACGAGGTCTGGACCTGCCCAATATCCGACAATGTTTTTCACCTGCTAGGTGTCAAGGCGTTCCTCGGTCGTACCTTTACAGAGAATGAGACCCAGGTTGTGGTCCTCAGCCATGCATACTGGCTCAGCCATTTCGCAGCAGATCCCAAGATCATAGGCAAAACCCTCGCGCTCGACGGCAAGCCGTACACGGTGATAGGCATTGCTCCTGCTGATTTCGAGTATCCCGACCCCAGCACCCAGGCGTGGATCCCCCTCACCTTCAGCGCCGCCGAGAGGGACGACCGCGAGCACCTCTCGCTGGGAGTGATCGCGCGGCTGAGGGCGGGAGTTACATTGCAACAAGCTGAAGCCTCGATGGACCTGGCAGCACACAGGCTCGGCATCGAGTACCCCAAGACGGCTGCGGGATGGATCGCCGTCGTGAAGCCGTTCCGACCCCGGGAAATCGGCAGCACTTTGCGCGTGGCCATCCTGTCATTACTCGGAGCGGTTGTCTTCGTTCTACTGATTGTCTGCGCCAATGTCACCAGCATGCTCCTCGCCCGCGGTGCGGCGCGGCAAGGAGAAGTGGCCGTCCGTGCGGCTTTGGGCGCCGGGCGCCTGAGATTGATTCGGCAATTGCTGGTCGAAGCCTTGCTGCTGGCGGGAGCGGGCAGCGCCGCCGGGCTCCTCCTGGCGTGGTGGGGGCTCGCGGCGATGGCAAAGCTCATACCCAGGTACACTCTGACTGAGCCGGCCGTGCATCGAATCGCGATTAATCTCCCTGTACTCGCCTTTGCGGTCGCCCTCGCGCTGCTCACCGCGATCGTCGTGAGCTTGCTTCCCGCGTTGCGAGTCTCCCGTCCAAACTTGAATGAATCTCTTCAGAAGCGCGCGCGGACCTCCGGAACCAGCGCCGGAGGATCTCGAGTTCAACGCGCGCTGATCGCGTCCGAGGTGGCGCTCGCGCTAGTCCTCCTGGTTGGAGCAGGCTTAATGATCCGAAGCTTCAGGAGTCTGGAAGCAGCGCCCACGGGCTTCAAGCCTGACCATCTTTTAACGGTGCGCGTGCCTTTAGTGAACTACAAGTATGCGCCAGGCCCGCAGTCTGCGGCCTTCTACCGCAACCTACTTGAACGTATCGAAGCTATCCCGGGCGTGAGGGCGGCCGGGATGGCCAATAACCTGCCCTTTACCGGATTTCATACTTCGGTGGATTTCCCCGACCCGCCGAATTGGTCAGGCGGTCCCGGGCAGCTTTTCTACGTCGAAACTCGCAGCGTAAGTCCCGGCTACTTTCAGGCGATGGGAATTCCCTTGAAGGAGGGACGAGATTTCAGCCAGACCGACAATCAAAAGGACGCGCCCTGCGTTCGCATCGTTAACGAAGCCATGGCGCGTCGCTATTGGTCGGGCGAGGACCCGGTGGGAAAGCAAGTCCCAGGGGCTTGCCGGAACAATGCTCCCGCATTGATTGTGGGTCTGGTTGCGGATTCGAAATGGGACTCTGTGGATTCGCAGGTGGACCCTGAGATCTTCGTTCCCTACGCCCAAATCCCATTCGCATCCTTCCTCGTTACCTTCGCCATCCGCACAGCCTCGAATCCGACCGATGTCGCCGCAGCGGTCCGCCGCGCGATCTGGGAAGTCGACCAGGGTCAGCCCGTGATTCAGGTCCGAACCATGCAGGACGTCGTCCTTGAGTCGCTATGGCGGCAACACCTTTCCGCAACCATGCTGGGCATCTTCGCTGCCTTTGCAGTGCTTCTCGCGGCAGTCGGCATTTACGGAGTCTTCTCTTATTCGGTCACCCAGCGCACCCACGAGATCGGCATCCGTACGGCGCTGGGCGCGAGCCGCGAAGACATCTTGCGGATGGTTGTTCGCGAAGGACTGCTTCTTACTGCTACCGGCGTCGGCGCCGGGATTGTTGCCGCCCTGGCGCTTACCCGGCTGCTCGCGAGCCTGCTTTACGGCGTCCGGCCCAGAGACCCGATCACCTTTGTGGCCCTGTCATTGCTGTTGACCGCGTGGCCGTCCTCGCCTCGTACTTCCCCCCACGCCGGGCGACCAAGGTCGATCCATTAGAAGCGCTGCGGTATGAGTAAGGCATCCGTCGCTCGTTTTGACTGTCGCGAATATATCTTTTCTGGTATATTAGTCTATGGCGTGGACGGTTGAGACGGTTAATATCCGTGGCCCGAATATCCGAACTGCACAAAAAGTGGATGCATGAGCCGAAGTACCGGAAGGCATATGAGGCTCTTGAGGAGGAATTCGCTTTGGCGAAGGCGGTGATCCGCGCGCGGAATCGCGCCGGGCTTACTCAAGAGAAATTGGCCCGAAAGATGGGAACCACACAGCCCACAGTTGCTCGCCTGGAAAGCGGACGGACGCGCCCCTCCATGCGGACACTACAACGCCTGGCGACGGCCACCGGGTCCCGTTTGCTAATCAGCTTTGAGCCTCGCCATGCAAAACGAGCTGCGGGATAAACCCAGCTTATGCAGAAGGAAGCTGGCTCTATCATGCCTTGCCAAGCCGGCACTCTGTAGAACGCGATGCGCACGCTGATTCAAGATCTTCGCTACGGCCTCCGCCAACTGCGCCGCAATCCCGGCTTCACGGCTGTGGCCGTCGTGACTCTGGCGCTGGGAATTGGCGCGACGACAGCCATCTTCACCGTGGTCAACACGGTGCTTCTGAATCCCCTGCCCTACCCGGATGCGGACCGCATCGTGAATGTCGGACGCTCGAATGTGAACGGGCGTTATTCAGATAACCTTCCGATGGTCAGTTTCTGGCTGCAAAACAACCCTGGTTTCGAGGACCTCGCAGCCTACGGTGAAGACGCTAGCAGCCTCAACTTAAGCGGCGGCGACCGGCCCGAACTTGCAGAGGCCTTGAAAGTCTCGCGCAATTACTTTCACCTCCTGAGTGCGACGCCCCTGCTGGGCCGCACGTTCAGCGCCGCCGAAGATCAACCGGGGGGCGCGAACGTCCTGCTGATGAGCTTCGGCTTGTGGCAGCGCCGGTTCGGCGGCGACGCTTCTGTCGTGGGTGAATCGATCACACTGGGCGGCGCATCATACGCGGTGATCGGCGTCCTCTCGCCTCGCTTCAGGCCCTACCCGCCGGCCGATATCTTGGTTCCTTTGCAGGCCGACCCCAACAGCACCGATCAGGCGCACGTGCTGACGGCGGCGGGTCGGCTTCCGCGCGGCTTGACACTCGCGCAGGCCAATTCCTGGATGAAAGTCCTTGGCGACCGTTACGTCCGCGCGCATCCCGAGCAACTCGGCAACGACGAACGCGTCGGCGCCATTCCCATGCGGCAGCGTTTGACGGGCAATATACGGCCCGCCCTGATTATCCTGCTCGGCGCGGTCGGGCTCGTGCTGCTCATTGCCTGCGCTAACGTGGCTAATCTGTTGCTCGCTCGCGCTCTCGGCCGGCAGAAGGAAATCATCGTACGCGCCGCCATCGGGGCGGGCCGCGGGCGCATCATACGCCAATTGCTTACTGAAAGCCTGCTGCTCGCACTCGCTGGCGGGGCGCTCGGCCTCGGGCTTGGCTCGTGGGGCGTGCGTGGGCTGGTCGCCCTCGCGCCTGGCGGTCTGCCACGCATTGAGGAGATGGCGCGCGTTCCGGCACTCGACGCCCGTGTCGCCGCGTTCTGCGTGGTGGTTTCGCTACTTACCGGTATTCTCTTCGGTCTCGTCCCGGCGTTCCAGCTTTCGCGCTTCGATCTTGTCTCATCATTAAAGGAAGCGAGCGGGCGGACCGGAACAGGGCTAAAGCACGGCCAGACGCGCAACCTGCTGGTGGCCGCAGAAATGGCCATCGCTGTGGTCCTGTTGTGCGGCGCAATGCTGCTCATGCGCAGCTTCATCGCCATGCACAGCGCCGCGCCCGGCTTCGACCCGCGGAACCTTCTCACCCTGAAAGTGGCGCTGGTCGGCCCGGAAAACGCGAACGCCGGCGCGGTGGGTCAACTGGCCTACCAAACCGCCCAGCGCGTCGAGCGGATTCCCGGTGTCGAACAGGCGACGGTAGCCAGTTCCCTGCCCACCCAGGCTATCGCCGATATGATCTTCGATATCCCCGGCCAGCCGCGGCTCGAAAGCTTCAAGTTCACAGGAGACGTGCTCTGGTGTTTCGTCTCCTCGAACTACTTTGAGACGCTGCGCATACCACTACTCGCCGGGCGAGAGTTCCGCGAGCAGGAGCCGCCCCACACGGTGATCATCAATGCGGCCATGCGGCGCAAGTTCTGGCCCAACGAGAACCCCGTGGGCCAGTCGATTCTGATCGGCGCCAGCCTGGGCCCGCCGCTCGAGCAAGGCAGCACGGAGATCGTGGGCGTGGTCGGCGACGTGCGCGAGTTGCTGGATGCTGACCCGCCCCCGACCATGTACCAGGTTTGGGCGAACGTTCCCGGCGGCGGGATCAAGATGCTGAGCCAGATGTACCCCGCCAGCATCGCTGTGAGAACGAAGCCTGGCGTGACGCCTATGAGTGTCAGCCAGGCCGTCGAGCAAGCCCTGCTGGCTCGTGGCACGCAATTGCCCGCCACCAAAATCGAGACCATGGACCAGGTAATGCTTGAATCCACAGCACAGAAGAACTTCGAGCTGCTGCTGCTCAGCATTTTCGCCGCCAGCGCGCTCCTGCTGGCTGCGGTCGGCATTCTCGGCGTGACGTCCTTTACCGTCGAGCAGCGAACCCACGAAATCGGCATACGCATCGCGCTCGGCGCCCAAAGCCGCAACGTGCTCGCCCTTGTGGTGAGTCAAGGACTGGCTGCCGCGCTGGCTGGCGTCGGCGTCGGCATGGTTGCCGCACTTGCTTTGACTCGTTTCCTGTCGAGCATGCTTTTCGGCGTGAAGCCCACCGACCCGCTGACGTTCGGCATCGTGGCGCTTATCCTGACCGGCGTCGCCCTGCTGGCCGCGTATATCCCCGCGCGCCGCGCGACGAAGACCGACCCGATGGAAGCGCTGAGGCACGAGTAGGTGCGCCGGGATAAACCGGCGTGGAGGAGCGGATGAAAGAGCCGTACGGTGAAGGCTTAGCGAGCCACACCGACCCCGAGTCATGCGTGGTCAGTCGTAAGGCTGGGCGCGAAGCG
>JBELAJ010000316.1:0-12312 GCA_049508935.1 Terriglobia bacterium
GACGCGATATCGATACCCTCTGGAAGGAAATCGGGGAGTTGCTCAATACGGTCTCCCCAAGCGAATGCACAAACTACTTTAACTCCTGTGGATATGTATACACTTAAATCGAAACTGCTCTAAGCTATGCGAGAGGTGAAATGGTAATGGCGAAGCTTAAGGAACGGTTCGTAGTGGACGAGCAGGGAAATCGAATCAGCGTGGTCCTGGATATAGCCGACTACCAGGCACTACTCGACCGGTTGGAAGAACTTGATTGCATCCGTGCGTATGATGCCGCAAAGGGTTCGCGTGATCAGGCGATCCTTTTTGAGAAGGCAGTTGGTGAGATTGAAATGGATCGCAAGTGAGACGGGTCTTCTAAGTCACATCCACAATCTTCACCGCATTTAATACTACAGGAGTCTTAGGCCGATCATTCCGGTCGCGCGCCACAGCGCCGATCTTTCCAACGAATTCCTGGCCCTTCACGACTTCGCCGAAGATGGTGTGGCGGTTATTCAACCAGCTTGTGGCCGCAAGCGTAATAAAGAACTGACTGCCGTTTGTACCTGGGCCGGCGTTGGCCATGGCGAGCTTGCCCGCTTCGTCGAAGCCTACTCCTTTGGCAAATTCGTCCTTGAATTGATAGCCGGGTCCGCCGGTTCCTGTCCCCAGCGGGCAGCCGCCTTGAATCATAAAATCAGGAATTACGCGATGGAAGATCAGCCCATCGTAAAAGGGCCGCCGCACCCGCTGGCGGGTCTTCGGATCGGTAAACTCTTTCGTTCCTGTTGCCAAGCCAACAAAATTCTCTACAGTTTCCGGAGCGTGCTGGGGGAATAACTGGCAGGTTATCTCCCCAAGGCTGGTCTCGAAGATAGCATACTTGCCAGGCTTTAGATCGGGCATCGGAACTCCTTGCAAAATCAGAAACTAGAAATTAGAAACTAGAAAACAGGGCCGAAATCCACATCGGGCCGGGTGCAGCCCCTTTAAAGAGACACGGAGCGCGCCATGCTCCCCCTGCTCCGTTTAGAACTATAACGGGTCTCTAAAGGTTAGCGCCACTTTTTTCTCACTGGGTAACTCGCAGGGTTTATCATAGAAAGAGGGCTTTGGAGGATGAACCGTGACAGAGAAGAATAGGCACGACCCGTTTGGGGCGCGAGCCGTTTTCAACACCGGCGGCGGCAGCGCAATTATTTATCGGCTGGACAGTCTCGAAAAAGGCAGGCTGGCCGGCATTTCCAAGTTGCCGTTTTCGCTCAAAGTGTTGCTTGAATCGGTACTACGAAACTGCGACGGAACACTGATTACCGAGCAGGATGTTACGGCGCTGGCCGCGTGGAATGCGAAGAATCCGGCGCCGCGCGAAGTGCCTTTTAAGCCGGCGCGCGTCATTCTTCAGGATTTTACCGGGGTGCCCGCCATTGTGGACTTGGCTGCGATGCGTTCGGCCATGCAGCGCTTGGGCGGGGACCCGGCCAGGATCAACCCGTCGGTGCCCGTGGACCTGGTGATCGACCACTCCGTGCAAGTGGATTTTTTCGGCAGCCCCCAGGCGCTGGAGCGCAACGCGAATATTGAATTCGAGCGCAATCGCGAGCGCTACGAATTCCTGCGCTGGGGCCAGAAGGCTTTTGATAACTTCCGAGTTGTTCCTCCAGCCACCGGAATCGTGCATCAGGTTAACCTCGAGTTTCTGGCGAAGGTTGTTCTCGAACAACAGCACGGGCACGACGTGGTGTGGCTTCCCGACACCTTGGTGGGCACAGACTCCCACACCACCATGATCAATGGACTGGGAGTGCTGGGGTGGGGAGTGGGCGGCATCGAGGCCGAGGCGGCGATGTTGGGCCAGCCTTACTACTTCCTTACTCCGAAAGTGGTGGGCTTCAAGATGAAAGGCAGGCTGCGCGACGGAGTTACTGCCACCGATCTTGTGCTCACCGTAACCGAGATCCTGAGGAAAAAAGGCGTGGTGGACAAGTTCGTCGAGTTCTGTGGCGACGGCCTCTCGCAGATGACGCTCGCAGATCGCGCCACAGTGGCCAACATGGCGCCCGAATATGGAGCCACGATGGGATTCTTCCCAGTGGATGAGGAAACCTTGCATTACTTGCGGCAGACGGGCCGCAGCGAGGAAGAAGTCGAGCGAGTCGAGCGTTACTCGAAGGAGCAGGGAATCTTCCGCAGCAGCGAAACGCCCGATCCGGAGTACAGCGAAACACTCGAACTGGATCTTGAGGCTGTGGTGCCGAGTCTTGCCGGGCCCAAGCGCCCGCAGGACCGCGTGCCACTTTCGGCCATGAAAGGCGCTTTCCGCAAGGCGCTCGTCGCGCCCGTGAAAGAGCGCGGATTTGGCCTCTCGCCGCAAGCCAGTGAGCAGGTTGCTACGGTCGGATTCAACGGGAATCAAGCCACTCTGAAGCACGGGTCGGTGCTGATTGCCGCCATCACCTCCTGCACCAACACTTCGAATCCTTCTGTCATGCTGGGAGCAGGGTTGTTGGCGAAGAAGGCAGCGGATCGCGGGTTGCGAGTCCCGCATTACGTAAAGACCAGCCTGGCGCCGGGCTCGAAGGTGGTGACCGAGTACTTGAAGGCAGCGGGATTGATTGAACCGCTGGCCGCGCTCCAGTTCAATCTGGTGGGTTACGGCTGCACCACCTGCATTGGGAACAGCGGCCCGCTGCTTCCCGAGGTGGCTAAGGCGGTCACAGAGCACCAATTGGTGGCGGCGGCGGTTCTTTCCGGAAATCGCAACTTCGAAGGAAGAGTCCACCCGCAAGTGCGCGCTAACTACCTGGCTTCTCCGCCCCTCGTGGTTGCTTATGCCCTGGCGGGCACCGTGGATATCGACCTCGAAAGCGAGCCGCTCGGAAGCGACCGCGCCGGTGCGCCGGTCTACCTGCGCGACATCTGGCCGTCGCGGGCTTCGCGAGTCTTACTCGAACGTCTGGGACGGAAACCCCACCTGGAACGCCATTCCGGTGGCGGGCGGCGCGCTCTATGAATGGCGGCCCGATTCGACCTATATTCAGGAACCGCCCTTTTTCTTCGGGCTCAGCCCGGAACTCGAACCGATTTCCGAGATTCACGGCGCACGCGTCCTCGCCCTGCTCGGCGATTCCATCACCACCGACCATATCTCACCTGCGGGAAGCATTGCGGAGGAGAGCCCCGCGGGACGCTTCTTGATCGAGCACGGCGTGGCCAAGAAAGACTTCAACTCCTATGGCTCGCGCCGCGGCAACGACCGGGTGATGGTGCGCGGCACCTTCGCCAACACCCGGCTTAAGAACCAGCTTGTGCCGGAAGTCGAGGGCGGCGTCACTATCCATTTCCCGGGCGGTGAACGCCTGTCGATTTACGATGCCGCCATGCGCTATAAGCAGGAGGGCGTGCCGCTGCTGGTGATTGCGGGAAAGGAATATGGGGCGGGTTCTTCCCGGGACTGGGCGGCCAAGGGGGCTCTGCTGCTGGGAATCAGGGCCGTGCTGGCAGAGACCTTCGAACGCATCCATCGCAGCAACCTGGTGGGTATGGGAGTGCTGCCGCTTCAGTTCGTCGAGGGCGAGAATGCCGCTTCACTGGTTCTAACCGGGCGGGAAGTATTCGACATTACCGGACTCGGCGACGACATCCGCCCCCGCTCCCAGGTTACAGTATCAGTCACCAGCCCGGACGGGTCGCGGAGCAGCTTCCAGGCCGTGGCCCGGCTGGATTCTGCGGTCGAGGTTAACTACTATCGAAATGGCGGGATTCTGCCCGCCGTCCTGCGCAAGATTCTGAAGAGTGAATAGTGAATTGGGAATTCTACGGAATGTCGGCAAATTTGGTGATGCCCAGACCCCCTTACCCGCCCTCGCGCCCTCGCGGGAGAGGGTCAGCGTCTAGAACTGCAGCCCTCGCCCTCGAGGGGAGAAACGGTCAACGTCCAGCACCATTGCCCTCGCCCCCTTGGGGGAGAGGGTGGCGCGGAGCGCGGGGTGAGGGGGATCGACCGCCGCGGTGATCTGCCATTTCACAATTCACTATTTACAATTTACTATTTATAATGTTGGTGGAGGGCAATACTCCCGATGAGTTCATTTAACAGCGTTCCCGTCCCCACAGACGGGGCACGCATCGACTTTGTCAATGACAAGTTCGTAGTTCCCGACAACCCGATTATTCCTTACATCGAAGGCGACGGCACCGGCCGGGACATCTGGAAGGCGTCACGCCGGGTGTTTGACGCGGCAGTGGAGAAAGCCTTTGGGGGCAAGCGCCGGGTTGTCTGGTACGAGGTATTTGCGGGCGAAAAGGCATTCAAGAAGTTCGGCGAATGGCTGCCGGAGGGCACGCTCGAAGCGATCAAGACTTTCCGAATAGCGATCAAAGGCCCGCTCACTACGCCGGTGGGTGGCGGCATCCGCAGCTTGAATGTGGCCTTGCGTCAGCTTTTGAACCTTTATGCGTGTTGGCGGCCGGTGAAGTACATTCCGGGCGTGCCCTCTCCGGTCAGGCATCCGGAGCGCATGAACATCATCATTTTCCGCGAAAACACCGAGGACGTTTACGCCGGGATCGAGTGGAGCCAGGGATCGGAGCAGGCGAGTTTTGTGATCGAGTTCTTGAACTCGCTTCTCACGAGCAGTGGCGCTAAAAAGCAGATCCGGCTCGATTCGGGAGTTGGTATCAAGCCCATTTCCATCACGGGTACCAAGCAGTTGGTGCGGCGCGGCCTCCGCTACGCCCTTGAACACCGCTTAAAGACCGTGACCATCGTTCATAAAGGCAACATCATGAAGTTCACGGAAGGTGCGTTCCGCGACTGGGGCTACGAGTTGGCCAAACAGGAGTTCCGCCAGCACGTCGTCACGGAACGGGAACGCCGGGTGCTGGAGGGCAAAGACAAAGATCCGAATGCCTCAGTCGAAGCGCTCGCGGCCTTGCTCGAGCCTGGACTTGAAATGGCCACCGAGAGTTTCAAGCGGCAGGTTTACAAGGAAGTGAACGACTGCCTGGAATCTCTCTACACAAGCCATGGCCAGGGCCAGTGGAAGAACAAGACGCTGGTGAACGACCGCATTGCCGACTCGATGCTCCAGCAGATCCTGACGCGCGCGGATGAATACCAGTTGGTCTGCACACCCAACCTGAACGGCGATTACCTTTCGGACGCCTGCGCCGCCCAGGTCGGCGGGTTGGGTCTTGCGCCCGGCGCGAACATTGGCGATGGTTTCGGAGTCTTTGAGGCAACGCACGGGACGGCGCCCAAATACGCGGACAAGGACATGATCAATCCCGGGGCCGTCATCCGCTCCGGGGCGTTGATGTTTGAATTCATCGGCTGGCCAGAAGTCGGCAAGCTGATCGAAGACGCCTTGGCTGCAACCGTCGCGCAGCATCGCGTCACCTACGACCTCGAGCGGCTGATGAACATGGAGGGCATCACGGGCGTCGAGAAGCTGAGTACGAGCGCTTTTGCGAGCGCGATTATTGAGAACCTGCAGCGATTTTAGATTTCGGATTTTTGATTTTGGATTAGGGCAGCTTGCTTCGCGTTGCCTACTGCTGCTTGCTGATTGCTTCATGTGAGCGGGCAGCTCAACTTCAGCTGTGGGATTGAGTCGCGGCCCGTTTGCTTTCACACGCGTGTAGCGAGACCGGGCGGGGGTCGGAACAGCGAAGAACGACAGGTGGAAGCGGTCGCTGAGGGCTGTAATCTAATCCAAAATCTAAAATCTGAATTGTCTCTTGGGGGCCTATGACACGCAAAAAAGTGACGGTGATTGGTTCAGGCAACGTTGGCGCATCGGTAGCTCTGCGGCTGGCGGACAAGCAAATGGCGGATGTAGTGCTGATTGATATCCTCGAAGGCATCCCGCAAGGCAAGGCCTTGGACATGCTCGAATCGGGGCCTATCGAGGGTTACGACGTCAAGATCCGGGGAACGAACGACTACGCGGACACCGCGGATTCGGACCTGGTGGTGATGACTGCCGGTTTTCCCCGCAAGCCCGGCATGAGCCGCGACGACCTGCTGAGGGCTAACTACGAGGTTGTCAACAGCGCTATCGCTCAGGCGGCGAAACACTCGCCGGAGGCAATCCTGATCGTGGTGACCAATCCGCTGGACGCGATGGTGCAGACGGCGTTCAGAGTGAGCGGGTTTCCTAAGCATCGGGTGCTGGGCATGGCGGGCGTCCTGGATACGGCCCGCTACCGGACGTTCATCGCGGAAGCTTTGAGCGTGTCGGTGCGGGACGTCCAGGGGTTCGTATTAGGCGGCCACGGAGACACCATGGTGCCTGTGCCGCGCTACACGACCGTGGCCGGAATTCCGGTTGACGACTTAATGCCGCCGGATCAGCTCGAGGCGATCGTGAAGCGGACCCGCAACGGCGGAGCCGAAATTGTGAATTTGCTCAAAACCGGCAGTGCTTATTACGCGCCTGCCGCAGCCGTGGTCGAGATGATTGACGCAATCTTCAAGGATCGCAAGAGAATCCTGCCCTGCGCCGCCTACCTCGAAGGTGAGTACGGCATCCACGGTGTGTTCGTGGGTGTGCCCGTCAAACTCGGGGCTCGCGGCATCGAGCAGATCGTGGAAATCAAGCTCACTCCGGAAGAACAGGCAGCGCTCGAAAAATCTGCCGCCGCGGTGAGGGAACTGACAGGGATTATCGGCGTCTAACGCTTGCGAAACCTGGTTCCAGGTTGTATCTTATATCAGGCCTTGTGCATCCATAGTGTTGGGACAGTTGATTCGGGCGTCGGTCCTGTCTGTGGGGTTTTAGCGCAGAGTTGGCGTTCGACGGCGGCGGTCAGCGAAGGTCTCACACACGAGCACGGGCCGGGGTGGGGCAGGACGCAGCAATGAGTGAACCTCAGGCAGCCACACTGGCCGGAGACGAGTCTGTCCTTGTAAGTGAGGCGAAGGGGGGCAACTATGCCGCCTTCGAGGAGCTCGTCAACCGCTACGAGAAAAAAATCTACCGCCTCGGAATGAATATCACCGGCAGCCCGGAAGATGCGGAAGACGTGCTTCAGGATACCTTCCTGAAGGCTTTTGAGCACCTCTCCGAATTCCGGGAGGATTCACGCTTCTACACGTGGATTGTCCGCATCGCGGTTAATGAAGCGTTGATGAAGTTGCGCAAGCGCCGGTCCAGCAAGGAAGTTCCTTTTGAAGAGACTGAGGATCAGGACGGCGAGGTGCTGATCCGTGATTATGCCGATTGGAAACCCAATCCCGAGCAGACAGTGGCACGAGAAGAGATGGAACAAATCCTGCGCAATGCCATTCAGGCGCTGCCTCCGGGTTTCCGCACCGTTTTTTACTTGCGCGATGTGGAGGGTCTTTCCACCGAGGAAACGGCGCAGTTGCTGAATTTGAGCATCGGCGCGGTGAAGGCGCGGCTTTTCCGGGGCCGCCTGAGATTGCGGGAAGAACTGAGTAAAGTTCTCAAGCGAGGATGACTTTCGTGAAATGCAGGAACGCGGTCAACGAACTTTCCAACTACTTGGATGGTGAGCTTGACGAGGAACTGAAACAGACCATTCAAGCTCACCTCGGCAAGTGCAACCACTGCCACGCAGTGTTCGACACCACGCGAAAGACCATCGACCTTTATTGCGACGGCAAGCTCTTCCCGCTGCCGGAGGATGTTCGTGCGCGGCTGCATGAAGCTCTCCGGCGTCGCGCACAGTGTGTCTGATTCGATTTTCCTCCCACCGAAGCTCAAAACCGTAGCGAGCACAAGGTACTGTCAATCCGGTTGCACTTGGACGTAGTTTGTGTTAGTAATGGTGCACCCTTGGGTAGAGGGTTTAGTGCCTGTTTTGGCAGTTGATTCGGCTCGAGTGTGTGGACGCAGTTCCGGCGAGCCTTGGCACGGCGGGCTCACATCATCTCACAAAGGGGGAATAAACAATGGCGTTTTGCGTAAAATGCGGGGCGCAATTGGGGGAAGGGACGAGTTTCTGTCCAGCGTGCGGGTCCCCGGCAGGTTCGGCCGCGGGAGGGCCGGCAGCGCCCGTCGCGGGTGGGGCGGCAGCGCCAGCCGTAAGCAGCACGGCAATGTCTTCCAACGTTGCGGGGCTCCTTACTTACATTTTGGGTTTTATCACCGGGATTATCTTTCTGGTGATCGAGCCTTACAAGTATGACAAGTTCGTGCGCTTCCATGCTTTTCAGTCGATATTTTTCAATGTTGCGTTGGTCGTCTTCTGGATTGCTTACACCATCTTGGGCAGCATCCTGGGGCTTGTGTCGCTCGGCTTCCTGACCGTGGTGCTGGGCTTGGTTGGGCTTCTGATTACGCTGGCGATCCTGGCCTACTGGATCTTTTTGATGTACAAGGCCTACAACCGCGAAATGTACAAGATTCCCTTCATTGGCGACCTGGCTGCCAAGCAAGTGGGTTAAGTGAGCCTGACATTTCGGGCCGGCGGTTAGACACGGCTGCCGACCGGGCGAGACCCGCAATGTTCTGACCTGAGGTCTAACGGTGTTCCCGCAGTCGGGGGAACACCGCAAGTGGACGATTATTCGGTGATCAGTAACCTGGCCCCTCCCCTTTTCACTTGACAATTTCGCCCGCTAAATGCAATTTAGCAGGTTTCACGGTCGTGTCTCGATTCGAGTGTCGTGCCGGCCTTGTGGCTGGCGATGCTGGCCCGCAGACGTCGGGCGAGTATGACAAGTTGAACGGGGCAGATAACGTCTCCGGGCTCGGGCGTTGATCTAGAGGTGGCCTTACGTTGCCGTCAGGCGGTGTAGGCTCGCCACCAGGACGGCAACCTGTCCCACGACCGATTTCGGCTTGAGCTTCGCGCATACTCGGCCGGGCCCAAGCCATGGTGTGGTGCTATGGGTGTTCTTGTTTGCTTTCACGATCGCTGTTTTGACGGGGTCGGCTCAGCGGCCCTTTTCACCCGGTTTTATCGTCAGTGCATCGACCCGAAAGCGGAGTTCCGCTATCACGGGTTGGTGCACCGGGCCGGACAACTCTTCGACGAAGGCCTGTTTGACGACCGGGAAAACGTCATTGTGGATTTCAAGTACTCGAACTCCGACCGGCTGACCTGGTGGTTTGACCATCACCAAAGCGCCTTCCTCACCGAAGCCGATGCGGAGCATTTTCGCAATGACCGGAGCGGGAAGAAATTCTACGGCCCCGACTATCGCTCTTGCACGAAGTTCATTGTCGACACCTGCCGGGAGAAATTCGGTTTTCGAGCCCCCGAACTGGACGAACTGGTTTATTGGGCCGATCTGATCGATGGCGCCCAGTATCCTGATACCCGAACGGCAGTGGAGATGCGTGATCCGCCCACGCAGCTCACCCTGGTCATCGAAGGAACAACGGACTCCCAGTTCTCGGTACGGCTGATTCCCAGGCTGATTTCCCAGCCGCTCAATGAGATCATGGATCTTCCTGAGGTGCGGCAGACTTTTGAGCGACTTTATGCTGTCCATCTCAAGATGATTGAGATCATCCGCTCCCGAGGCGAACTGAAGGATGGAGTCCTCTTCTTCGACCTCTCAGACCGGAATTCTGAAGGCTTCAATAAGTTCATTCCGTATTATTTGTTTCCAGGCGCGGCGTACAGTGTGGCGCTCAGCCGCTCTCAGGCTCGCATCAAGATTGGCGTAGGGAGCAACCCGTGGAACGCAACGCCCAAGACCGCCAATCTGGCCAGCATCTGCGAGCGGTACGGGGGCGGCGGCCACGCCAAGGTCGCGGCCATTTCGCTGCCCCCTGCGGATTTGGACAGCGCCAGGAGCATCGCGGCCGAGATTGTGGACGGCCTTCGGGCCGGCTTGGCGGACAAGCAGGGAACAGGGCTGAGGGAATAGGGAAGAGGGAACAGGGAACAGGAAATAGGTAACGGGGGAGAGGCGACGTTAAGAAACTGAGAGTTGGAAACACCTCCTTTCCTCTCTCCTACTCGTTGGCTGTTGCCCGATTCCTATTCCCTGTTCCCTCTTTCCTATTCCCTATTCCCTGCAAAATGTGGTAAGAAGGAAGACAGGACAATTCCGGGAAAAGGCCGTTACCAGGACATCATGTTTCGTCGCTGAGAATGTCGCAGCCTGATAGAGGGAGAGTGGCCACTTTGGACGAAGCGACAGGGGTCATGCAAAACGCAATCAAGGTTAAGGTTTGGGGTGCGTCTGATATGGGTCGCATCCGAAAGAACAACGAGGACAACTTTGTCGTCTGTAACCTGACAACCGGCGAAGTGAGTCGGACGCCTCCTCTTCCCGCCCTTACTCTAGGGGGTTTTGGTTCATTGTTCATGGTGGCTGACGGCATGGGTGGGGAGGCGAGTGGAGAAGTGGCCAGCCACATCTGCACCTTCACCGTTCCCAAGCGATTGCACGAGAACCTCAAGTCGCTGGAAACTGTCAACGAGGTGAACTTTGTGCTCCTGCTCCGGGAATCCATCGAGTATGCCAACCAGATTATCCACCAGCGGGCGATGGACGACCCCACCCATCGTGGGATGGGGACGACCGCCACGGCGGCTGCCATATTCGGGCCTTATCTCTTTGTGGCGCAAGTGGGAGATTCCCGCGCCTACCTCAATCGCGGCAATGAGTTGACCCAGTTGACTCGCGATCAAACCTTCTTGAACTATCTCAAGGAAATCGGCGTCGAAGTGCCCAGCGACCCGGAAATGGACAACCGCAAGAGCATTCTGACCCAGGCGGTGGGGAGCAGCGAGAACGTCAATGTCAAGGTCACGTGTACGATGGTCAACCAGGGAGATAGCCTACTGATTTGCAGCGACGGCCTGTACAATATGGTATCCGGAAGCGATATTCTTCGTGTGATGATGGGGAATGAGCCGCTGCCTAACAAGTGCCAGTCCTTGATCGATCAAGCCAACGCCCACGGCGGGAACGATAACATCACGGTCATCATGGCAGAGTTCAGCGGGTCCGGACTTCCTCTCGCGGCCCCCGAGGCGCCCATCGAGGTTAGGGAATTCCGGCAAGAGGATTTTGCCGGGCGCATGTGAAGCGCTCTCGAAACTGTAGACTGGCTATTTTTAACTGAGCCGTTTGATTTCCACCCGGAAGATGTGCTCCCCCAGGAAGAACTCGTCTCCAGCCTCCAATTCGATTTCATTGCGAACCTGACGAAAGACGCCGTTGCGGCTCCGCAGGTCCTGGAGGAGGAAGCGTCCCGGTTGCGCCACAATGCGGGCGTGGGTCCCGGACATGTAATGATCGTCTTTAAACACCAGATTGGCGTTAGTCCGCCCGAGGGTGGTTTCAGGGTTTTGCAATTGGAATTCTCCAATCACCTCGCCGCTTACCAGGATGTGTTCGAGCTTGGCGGAGACCGGGCCTGGATGCAGCTTGGGCGGTGCAGTCCACACCATCGTGCCCTGCCCGGAACTCGGTTTTTCCACCGGGTCCAGGCTTTGAGTGGTGAATCGAAAGAGATCTTGTCCTAAGAGAAAAACGTCCCCCGGAAGGAGTTCAGTGTCCTGGCGTTGCTTGATGAAAGTTCCGCTCAGGCTGTCGAAATCCGCCAAGTACAGCTTTCCCTCGCGATTCGACAGTAAAGCGTGCCGTTCTGAAAGCCTGGCATCGTCGGGGAAATTGATTTCGCAATTGGCGCGCCCGATGGAAACTCCCCCCACGATTTTGAGAGGATGCCCCCAGGTGCCGTCCGTCTTCTTCTCGCTGATATGCGCCTCGATGCTCTGGGCGCGGAATCCGTCAAACAACAACGTTCCTTCCTGCAAGGAAGCAGGCATCGTGGAATCCAGACTTGCTGCGGAGGGCGCCGGAACCGGCGGGGCCGGTCGTGCGGCCGGCGGGTTGATCGCCTGCGGCTGGGAACGCGCCTCAGGCGGCCTAGGCGGAAAAGCCGCAGCGGCCGGAGAGACAGGCTGCGGCGGCTCCCATGACGATACTGCCGGGGTAGCAAAGAGCTGAGAGACGCTCGCGGCCGAAGCCGGCGAATCGACCTTTGGCGGCGCCGGCGGAGCGACGGGCTGGGGGGCCACTGCCCGCGGCAACGGCGGGGGAGCGATTGCGGCGGCCACCGGCGCGAGCGGCTGGCCACAGAAACCGCAGAACTTGGCGCCGGCCGGAAAGGTCTTGTGACATTCCAGGCATTCCATTTGCGGCGCCTGCGGAACACTTGGTCGTGAGAGAGGAGCGGTGGGCAGTCCCAGCGGCTTTCCGCAACGCGCGCAGGTTGGCGCGTTCGCGGGGTTCCCGCTTCCGCAGTTCGCGCACGGGATATAGCGCACAGTTCCTTCGAAGTTCGGTTCGCCAGGCATATAGGTGCTCCGGAATACCGAGGCTGGACA
>JBELAJ010000317.1:0-9556 GCA_049508935.1 Terriglobia bacterium
TCCCAGATGAAAAAACGCGCGGCGCTTTCGCCAATCAGGATGCACTGCGCGCCGGATTGGATATGCTCGGGGACCGACCAGCCGGCGAGCGCCCCCGAAAGGTGCGGATCGTAAGTTTGCTCCCGCTCGCCCTGGCCGATGGGATCGGTGGCGAATACGACGAAGCCCTTCAAGGCGAGGTTCGCGGCCGCGCGCTGCGGCTCAGGCTTTCCTTCCTGCGTGTGGCCGGATTGATAAAGAATGGCAGGGTAGCGGCCCGGCTGATTGGGCCGGTAAAGGTCGCCCGTGACATAGAAATTGGGCAGACTCTCGAAGAGGACTCGCTCAATCGTGTAACCATCGGCCTGGATTTCGCCCATTATCTTGGCGTTCAGCGGGCCGCTGTAATCCGGCAGGCCGCCCAGCAGTTTCAGCAGCTTTTCGTGCACTATCTTTTTTCGCTGCTCCGCGTCGGCCACGGTGTGGATCTTGTCTATCTCCCGCTGCCGTTGCTGGAGCTGCTGCTGTGCGATGTGGTTCATCCAGTGCAGCAGCGGGTCGTGAATGGCTTCCTGCGCGAAGAGAAAGCCGGGAGCCAGCAAAAATGCAAAGAAGAGTACGACTCTGTTTGGTCTCATGATTTGATTACCACGGGCGCGTTGCCGCCCTTCCAACGATGTGGCGCGGGCGTCTCGCCCGCGGTCGCGGGAGCGTCCCGCTCCCGCGCGCAGGCAGGATGAATGCGCGACTGCGGGCGGGACGCCCGCGTTACACAGAGGCCGTCAGCCGGCGCGCATTCTCCATGCAGATGGCTTTTTGCGAAGCTTCGTCCAAGCCGGATTCCTGCACTTTCAAGACGGCCGATTCAAAATAAAAGAACGGGTAGTAGGAGCCGAAGAGCACGCGCGAAATCGGAACTTGGCGCACCAGCCGCGCCAGACCGGCCACTCCTTCCACCATGCTGATATCCATCGACACGTCCCCAGAGGCAAGCGCGACCGCGTATTCCTCTCTCCCGATTTGCGAAGTGCAATTCAGAAGCTCCAGGCGCAGTCCTGGCGTCGCCTTTACCGCAGCAGCCAGCGGCGCGAGTTCTACCGCTGGCACCCGCAGGAGCGGCGACTGGGTGCGCGGATCTTCCACCGCAAGCGCCAACTGCACAATCAGCCGGCGCTCCGCCGCTAATTTCAAAAGCTCCGCAAAAACCGGATCGTCCAGCCTGTACCCGTGATAATTCGGGTGAAGCCGGATTCCCGGCATCTTGAGCTCCTCGTGGCAACGCCGCACGTCTTCCCGCCAATCGGGAAGTTTGGGATTCACGGTGCCAAATGGAATCAGCATACCGTCGCCAAAGCGGCGGCACGTCTCGGCCAGGCGATTATTCACTCCGGCAATATCACGCTCGAGAATACCTTCGAAGTTTCCAGCCCAGCCTTGCTCGACTTTTCTCTCCCGCAGCTTCGCCACGAGCGGCACAGGCTCATCGCCCTCGAGGCGGCGAAACGGCCACCGGGAGAGGTACAGGTTAGTATCGATGATCAAATCTTGTACCCTTTTTTGCGCAGCACTGGCGCTAACAATCGCCGCAGGTTGCCGCCCAGGATCAGCTCCTTGTCGGAATCAGAGATTGTGGCGCCTTCCACCTTGGCAAGTTGCGAAGCAAAGCTCCGACCGCCCACGTCGCTGCCGAAGATTACCCGCTCCGCACCCAACTCGCGCACGGCCATTTCGACGTACCCGTTGGTGGGGTCCGAACCGGCTAGCCCTGCGTAGACATTGTTAGTGGAACGGATGGCTCGAATTCCCAGCTCCCAGTTTCCGCCGGTGTGGGCGCACACGATTTGGAGCTTGGGGTGTCGGCGGGCAAGTTCGACAACATCAAACGGAGTGGATTCGGTTGGCTGGTTTCCGAGTGCGTTCAGCCATTCGTGCTGGAGAATGATCATGTCGTTGGCGATCGCCCACTCGGCAATCGGATCCATCCCCGGAACGTTGCAGCGCGCGTCGGCTTCGATTTCGCCAATCATCACCATGGGACCGTCGCGGACGCAGCGATTCAGTTCCTGAATGCTGAACTCGGGCAGCGCCGGCGAGATGTACACCGAACCGTAAGCCCGATCGGGAAACGCCTTCACGGCGCGCATTACCCGGTCGTTCTCCAGGCGAAATTGCTCGGGTGGGTTCGGGTGCCGATCATCGGAATAACCTTGCGAGAGAATCAGGCGCTCCACACCCACACGGTCCATGCACTTCGCGAGGAACTCCATGCGTTCCTCGGGAGTGTCGCCCGGAACCTGACCGAGGTGAGCGTGTTGATCCCAGGTTCGCATGTCTCCGCTAGGACCGCGATCTTCCGACACGCCGGCCTTGGCGAGCGCCAACGCCCCGCTCGCGCCAACAGTTTTTATGAATGTCCGGCGGCTCAGCATTGTTATCCTTGGTCGAAAAGGAGACCAACTCTCCTCCTCATTGAGGAGCCGGGGGGGGTGGGTTCCGGAGTGGCCATCGACCAACCACCCCCTACCCCCTCCTTAGTTAAGGAGGGGAGTATCGACTGCTCTCGCCTTTCTGCATTCCGTTTCTGTTTTCTGCCTTCCGCCTACTCCGCTCCCGCTTCCCCGAGCTCGGTCCCGCCGTCAGTGTCCGATATTGTGGCACAAATCGCAATTCACCGGGGTGTTGCGCAGCTTGTGGCAATTCACGCAAGCGACCATGGATACTTCTTTCTCCTGCCAAAGCTGATCGCGCTCCTTGACGTCGCCGTGGCACACCGCACATTCGACGTGCGCTTCGAGGTGTTTCTGGTGGCTGAAGTAAACAAAATCAGGAAGCTTGTAAATTGGCTTCCAGGCGATCACGCGATCGTCTGCCCGCAGCTCAATCAGTCTTTGGATTGCCGGGCTATCCCGCTTGATTGTGTCGTGGCAGGTCAGGCACTCTGCCGCGCCGGGCACCTGCATCTTGCCGCCGGTTCCCACGGCAAGGTGGCACGTGTCGCATTGGAATCCTGCCTGAACATGCCGGCGATGACTGAACGGAATCGGCTGAACGATCGGATTCGCCGGGGCAGGAAGCTCCTGCGGCTCTCGGGCGGGGCTCGCAGCGAGGGTTGGCGGATAAGAGCCGGGACGCAGCCGCGCCGGCCCTTGGCCTTTGGGGTAGAGAGCGTACGCGGCCAGCACGGTGGGCGCGGAGTTGTCAGGATTGAAATAACCGCCCGGTCCCACCGCAATCACTACGAATTGCTTCCCGGATTTCTCGCCCCTATATGTCATGGGCGTGGCGTGTGCGTTCGACTCGAGATTATCCACCCAGAGTTCCTTGCCGGTCTTCGCGTCAAACGCCCGGAAACGGTGATCAACCGTCGCGCCAACAAAGATCAGGCCGCCCGCCGTGGCAATGGATCCGCCGAGGTTGTAGGTTCCCGTTTTGGGAACGCTGCGCGCCTCGAGTTCATCCATCACGCCCAGCGGAACCTTCCACGCCAGTTTGCCAGTCGCAAGGTCGATCGCATTCAGGTCGCCCCACGGAGGCTTTTGGCAAGGATAATGGTGATCATCCCAAAAGCGCGCGTAATTTCCCCACTTGCTGCTGCGCAGGTAAGCCTCCGGCGAACCCGGCGGCTGAGGCTGCATGAATCCCACGGCCCCCACTTCGCTGACGTTCACAAACAAGTAATCGAGCGCGGGGTCGAAGGAGGTGCCGGACCAGTTGCCTCCCCCGAGCGTCCCGGGGATTTCGACTGTCAGCTTCTCGAGTCCCCAGGGTTTGAAGATCCCGCCGGGCAGTGATGAGGCAAAATTATCGAGGCAGTATTTTCGAGACTCCGGCGTGACATCCGTAATATCGTCGACTGTGACGGACGTGCGGACCAGTTGCATGGACTCAATGGGAAATGGCTGAGTCGGCGAGGTCGCTTCCCCAGGCACTCGGGATTGCGCAACCGGGCGCTCCTCGACAGGGAAGAGCGGCTTGCCGGTCAGCCGATCGAGTACAAAGACAAACCCCATTTTGGTGACTTCCGCTACAGCCGGAATCTCTTTGCCATCGCGGCGCACCGTGACCAGGTCCGGCGGCGCGCAGGCATCATAATCCCAGATGTCGTGGTGCACCATCTGGAAATACCAACGAAGCTTGCCGGTTGCGGCGTCAAGCGCCACCAGTGAATTGCCAAACAGTCCCGCACCCTTGCGATCCGCACCATAGAAGTCGTAAGAAGGCGAGCCGATGGGCAAGAATACCATGCCGCGTTCAGTATCCACGCTCATGACGGACCACACATTCGTGCCGGAGCGGTCTTGCCAGGAATCATCTGCCCACGTCTCGTGACCCACCTCGCCAACTCGGGGAACGGTGTGGAAGCGCCACGCCAGCTTTCCGGTGCGGACATCGAAAGCGCGAACGTCGCCGCTCGGTCCTTTGGAAGGAAACTCCTGTACCTGGGATCCGGTGATGACCAGGTCCTTGTAAATCGCGGGTGGCGAAGTCGAGTTGTACTGAGCGCGCGGGAATTTGTCTGCCACGCCGGCACGCAGGTTAATCGACCCTGCATCGCCGAAGCCCCGGCAAGGCATGCCAGATCGGGGATCGAGAGCAAATAGCCGCGCGTCCTCGGTGATGTAGAAAAGGCGCTTATCAAATTCGGTTTTTTCCGGCCCGCAGGTAACGCTCGACTGGCCCTCCCAGTAGGCGGCGCCGCGGCTGGGGTTTGGCCGTCTGTTGCCGCTCTCCTTGGGATCGGGATCGAACACCCAAATCTGCTTTCCGGTCTCGGCGTCCACCGCAACGGCCTGGCTGGTGGAGGTCGTGAAGTAGAGGACGCCGCGCACCATTAACGGCGTGGCCTCAAACGCAGCAATTCCACTGTTCGGAGTCGGCGGAATCACGTACGTCCAAGCCCTTTGCAGAAGTTGAACGTTCGAGGTGTTGATCTGCTGCAGGGGGGAGAAGCGCATGTCCCCGGGATCGTGGCCGTAGTTCCGCCACTCGGTATCCGCGGAAGCGGGCAAGCGCTGCGAGAAAGCAGCGCTCGAGGCAAGAAGCATTAATGCCAGCGCAGATTTCATGGTAAATGAAAAGGCAGCCCTCTCAGCGTGTGGAAGAATCGGCTGGTGGCGGAACATCGTTGGGGGCGACCTCTCTTAAACTGCAGCTTCACCGCGCTGCCTTCATTTGTCTATGGCACTGAAGCTTGAAAAGCCGAAGTCGCGGTTCACGCCTGTGGCGCCGTCGAGAAAGAATCCCATGCCCGGACTGCCGCTGGTGAATTTGTTGTCGTTGAGCTCGAAGATCTGCTCGCCGTTGATGTAGACCGTGAGGGTGTTTCCAATCATTCTGGCCTTCACCACGTCGCCGGTTTTGACTCCATACTTCGAGCCTCCCATTTGTTTGAGGTAAGTGAACTTTCCCAGCGGCCCTTCCCAGCGAGCCACGTTGCAATAGGCCTGAGGAATCTTCGAGCAGCGGAACATGATTTCGTAGCCCGTACAACTGTGGGGGGTGATGGAACTTCGCAGGCGCAATTCGACTTCCTCCCAAACCTTGTCGTCCTGATTGGGATGCACCGAGTAAACCGTCGCCTGAACCGTTTGGTTTGGCCCCCAAGCGCCTTTCAGCAGGGCCGTCGAGTCGTCGTATTTTTGCGGATCGGGCCTGCTGCCGCCAATTTCGGTACCAAAGGCCAAGCCCGGGATGGTCTCGACATCAGCCCAATCAAGTCCGTCCGCGTGACCGTTCAACCATCGGCCGCCTTCGGAAAGCGGATTCTCGGCGTGACGGAACGTGGTGCTGTAAGGGCCGTGCAACGCCGCCGCGGCGGGGGCGGCTGTCAGGTCTTTGCCGTCGCGCGCCGGCAGCCAGAACCACGCGATGGCGGCGAACGCGAGAATGCAGAGTCCCGCCACAATTCTGCGCGTTGAACTGCGAGCAAGGGTCGTTGAGTGCTCGGACATCCTTATCTCCTAGTGCTGACCGGCGTGAGCGGCTACAATCACGAATCGCCCCTCAAGGCCGGGATTCTATCGCTCCGGCTAGCCAGCTTCCAACCGCGCCTCGAGCAAGAATCGCGCGGAAATTGCGACCATGGAAAACGAAGGGGAGTATTTTAGCAGGAAACAGGGGATTACTTGTTGCACGTATTGCCGCAAAATCCGCTATCATCTATGTCTGCCGCAGACAACTGTCTGAATGCGAGTTCAGCATGCAGAAGATCGGACGCCGCGAATTTCTGACCACCGCCACCGCTGGGTTGGCGTGCGGCCCCGCGATCCTGAAGGCGAGTGCGCCTCGCAGCACGGCCATCCGGATTGAAACCGTCAGTATCGAATTCAAGGAGTACCAGTATCGCGTTCCCATCAAGTTTGGCGGTGTCGTATCAACGCACGTCGTTCTCCTGAATGTGAACTGTGCGGTGCGATCGCGGGGCGGCAAGAGTTCCCAAGGCTTCGGTTCGATGCCGCTCGCGAACACCTGGGCGTTTCCTTCGCGCGTTCTCTCTTTCAGCGCCACGCAGAACGCCATGAATACCCTGGCGGGACGCATCTCCGAGCTTACCGCTGACTTCAAAGAGTACGGCCATCCCATCGAACTCAATTGGTCGCTCGAGCCCCAATACTTGAAAGCCGCCGAGGCCGTCACGCAGCAGCAGAAGCTGGCCGAACCCATCCCCAAGCTTTGCACCCTGGTGACGGCGAGCGCGTTCGACGCGGCGGTCCACGATGCGTACGGCAAACTACTCGGGCTGAACTGCTACCACACCTATGGGCCTGAGTTCATGAATCGTGACCTTTCGTATTATCTAGGTGAGGATTACAAAGGTGAGTACCCTGAAAAGTACGTTTTGAAAGAACCCAAGCCGCGGATGCCGATGTACCACCTGGTTTCGGCAATCGATCCGCTGGTGGACTCGGATATCAAGCAGCGCGTGAACGACGGCTTGCCGGAGACGCTTCCCGAGTGGATCAATTACAACGGGCTGACCCATTTCAAAATCAAATTGGACGGCGACGATTTGAAGTGGGATTCCGAGCGCGTGCTCGGCGTCGACCGGGTGGTGACGGAGACCGAGCAAAAACGCGGGGTAACGGACTGGGTCTACTCGCTGGACTTCAACGAGCGTTGCCCCAATGTTCAGTATCTTGTCGATTTTCTGCATCGGGCTAAGGACCAGTCGCCGGGAGGCTTTGCGCGGATTCAGTACGTTGAGCAGCCCACCGCGCGCGATCTCGACACGCATCGCCAGAACGTCATGTTTGAGGCTGCCAAGCTGAAACCCGTGGTCATTGATGAGTCCTTGACCGACCTTCACGCGCTGAAACTTTCCCGCGAGATGGGTTACACCGGCGCCGCGCTCAAAGCCTGCAAAGGCCAGAGCAACATGATGATTCTTGTTCCCTATATGGAAAAGAACAGGATGTTCCTTTGCGTGCAGGACCTGACCTGCCCCGGCGCCTCGCTGATTCAATCCGCGAGTTTGGCCGCGCACGTCCCCGGCGTCAAAGCTATTGAAGCCAATTCGCGGCAGTTCGTGCCCGCAGCCAACCAGGGCTGGGAAAAGCGCTTTCCCGGCATTTTCCACATCACCGAAGGCACCATGGACACTTCGCATTTGAACGGCCTTGGAATCGGGGCGGTGTAGGCGCCCTCATGGCCGCCGACCAGCGCGACCTTGACACTTTGAAGGCGCTGCTCGACGCAGCGTATGAATCAACGTAATTCGAAGCCAATCGGAAAGGGCGATTTTATGAGTGACTTATCTCGCAGAGAATTCGGCAAGCAGGCAATTGCGGCGGGCCTTGCGACCGCGCTTGGCTCGACACGCGTTCACGGCGCGAACGATCGCATCCGCGTGGGCTTTATCGGACTCGGGAATCGCGGCGACCAGGTCCTCGACGGATTTCTCGTGCATCGAGACGCGGAGGTGGTGGCGGTATGCGACCTGTACCAGCCCTACTTGGATTTCGCGGCGCATAAAATCGGAGGCAATCCACAGCAGTTCAAAGATTATCGCCGCCTGCTTGAACTGAAGGATATCGATGCGGTGGCCATCTGCACGCCTGACCACTGGCACACCCTGATCGGTATCGAGGCCTGCGAAGCCGGAAAGGACATCTACGTCGAGAAGCCGCTTTCGCTGGTGGTCGCGGAGGGGCGCAAGATCGTGGAAGCCGCGCGCCGCCACCAGCGCGTGACTCAGGTGGGACTGATGCGCCGCTCGAGCCCCGTCATGAAGGAGGCCGTCGAACTCTTGCGCAGCGGCGGCATCGGCAAGATCACCACCATCCGCTCCTTCCACATCCAGAATGAGTGGCCGAACGGCATCGGTAATCCCCCGGACTCAGATCCGCCCGCGGGATTGGATTGGGACGCCTGGCTCGGTCCGGCGCCCAAAGTCCCCTACAATCGGAACCGCGGCTTCTACCGCTTTCGCTGGTTTTACGACTACTCGGGAGGCCAGATCACCAACTTCGGCACACACTTTCTGGATTTCAGCCACTGGGCTCTGGGCGCCGATGCGCCGCTGGCCGTGACCGCGATGGGTGGAAAGCTGGCGGTCCAGGACAATCGCGAGATTCCCGACACCGCGGAGGTGATGTGGACCTATCCCGCCGGCACGCTCGTCACCTTCTCGCAATTCAACACCAACGCTTCGCCCGCCGACCGCCGCGGCAGCACTATCGAAGTTCGCGGCACCGAGGGCACGATGTTTCTCGATTGGAACGGATACGAAGTCATACCTGAAAAAGTCGCCGAAGTCGACTTCCCCGCCTCGACGCCGCTCGACCGGACGGTCGATGAGCCGTGGAGAAAGCAACGGCATAGCATGATCAAAGCCAGCAAAGTGGAGGGCAAGGACGGCACACCTGAACACGCGCGCAACTTCCTCGATTGCGTGCGCAGCCGCAAGGCGTGCCATTGCGACATCGAAACCGGCCATCGCAGTACCACCACAACCCTGATCGCAGATATCGCCCTGAAGTCCAAAGCGTATTTGGAATGGGATCGAAGCACGGAGTGTTTCACCAACAACTCGGCGGCGAACAAACATCTCCGCTACGAATACCGTCCGCCCTACCGCTTCCCGAGCTAGCGTTCCGAGTCAGCAGATCATTGGCCAGTCCGTTGCTCTCGATTATTGTCGAAGCCTGCGTGCCGAAGGCACCTTGGAGTGCGGCGGCTTGACGCCGCCTTGGCTTCGAGCTTAATGCCGGACTGCCTACGAAGGGAATGCCTTTGGTACGCACGGTGGTCGGTATGAATATCGAGACTGCAAGGCGGCGTCAAGCCGCCGCACTCCCAAGGAGCAGCCGTGCCTGACTGGCCTCACAGTCCGGTTCATCGCCTCACCGTGGCCGGAGCCTACATGGTGACCTGCGGGACCTACCTTAAGGCACACCACTTTCGCGGCCATAAGCGTCTGGGGATGCTGTGCGAGGCCCTTCTGGGTGGGGCGGCGAAGTATGGGTGGAATCTCCAGGCTTGGGCAGTCTTCTCCAATCACTACCACTTCGTCGCGCTTTCACCCGCCGATGCCGGTAACCTGCGAACCTTTTTGAATGAACTCCATTCCCAGACTTCG
>JBELAJ010000318.1:0-9532 GCA_049508935.1 Terriglobia bacterium
CCATCCACCACAATGACGTCCGCGCCTGCTTTGGCTGCCAATTTTACGTCATCGAAGACGCGGCTGGCGCCCATCTTGACGAAAATGGGAACTTCCCAGTCGGTGGCTTCCCGCAGCTCCTCGATTTTCACGATCATGTCGTCGGGGCCCAGGAAGTCCGGGTGGCGTGCAGGGCTCCGCTGATCGACGCCGACCGGCAGGTCACGCTGCCGGGCGATCGTATCCGAGATCTTCGAGCCCAGCAGCAAACCACCCGATCCGGGCTTGGCGCCCTGCCCCACGGTGAGCTCAACGGCGTCCGCCCTGCGCATATCGTGGACACTGATTCCGTATCGCGAGGGCAGCACTTCATAAATCAACGTCTTGCTGTTCTCGCGTTCCGCCCCCAACATGCCGCCATCACCCGTAGTGTTTGAGGATCCTGCGGCTGCCGCTCCTCGCGCCAGCGCCACTTTGGCATTGTAGGAAAGCGCTCCCCAGCTCATCCCGGTGATCATCACCGGAATATCCAGGGAAATCGGTCTCCGCGCATGGCGCGTCCCCAGCACGGTCTTGGTTGAACATTTCTCGCGATACCCTTCCAGCGGAATCCGTGTCAGGGAGCAGGGGAGGAAGGTGAGGTCGTCAAACGTCGCCCAAGTCCGCGGCCGCAAGGTTCCATACCCGCGAATGCGATACAGGCCCGATTCCGCCTTGGCCTGAATGGCTTCGATTACCTCCGGCCGGAAAGTCCCGCTGGGCCGCAGCAAACGATTGGGAAGATGCGGATCGTCGGGCATCGCTCAGAGGGCCTCCTGCCAAGTCTTCCACTCTCGCTTATCGAAATTCCACAGCTTTCTGCCGGCCACGATCTTCTTGAAATCGGCGCCGCGCGGGAGCTTTCGGCGCGCGTCAGGATCAAGGTGTTGAGCCAGTAGTGCGTCAAGCGATTCGGCCTCGCCGGAAGAGGGTTTTTCAATCACCGCATCGGTCCCCAGGCTGGCGATTTTTCCGCCCACGTAGCAGACGGTTTCATACATGGAATCGCCAAAAGCTTCACCGGCATCGCCACCAACGACCAGCGTTCCCTTCTGCGCCATAAAGCCGGCCATGTACCCACAATTTCCAGCGACGATCACGGCGCCGCCCTTCATCGAGATGCCCAAACGCGCGGCTGCATCGCCCTGAATGACCACTGTTCCTGCACGGATGGCGGCGGCCGCGCCGTTTCCCGCGCTGCCACGCACCCTGACCAGGCCGTTCATCATGGATTCAGCAAGGCCCCACCCGGCGCTGCCCGCAACCTCCACCGTGGCGCCGTCAATCAGTCCCGCGCAGTAGTAGCCGACGCTGCCATGAATTTGAACGGTGACGGGCTGCAGAATGGCCACGCCCAGATTGTGACGGGCGCCGGGATTGCAAACCACAATCGGGTTTTCACCCTGCCGCACCTGCCGCTTGATTTCGGCGTTGACCTCGCGGCTGGTCCGGCCCTCACAATTCACCTCTCCCATAGCCGTACCTCTCGGGCTTGCGCTTCGCGAACTTCGTAGTCGCCGGGCAGAGCGGAGCGAATGGCGACCTCTTCGTTGGCGAGAGCGACAAAGTTCTCCGTTTCCGTCCAGAGCAGCGGCTTGAGAGCGAACGGGTCTTTGACAAAGCCAAACTGACTGGCGGTCGCTACCAGGCAACTGAAGGAGCCGTCCAGGTCCCTCAGCATGGCGTGCAGAGCTTCTTTGAGCGTCAACCCTTTGTTGATCTGGTCAGCCAGATAAATCGCCACGACTTCCGAATCGTTCTCCGTGTAGAAGCGAACCTTGTGCTGTTCGTAGCGGCGCCGGAGTTGGTGATAATTCGTAATGTGACCGTTGTGAACAATGGCCAGGTCGCCGATCTGGTGGCTGCCGAAAGGTTGCGAATGGCTGAGATCGACCTTCGATTCGGTGGAGAGACGCGTATGGCCGATGCCGTGTGTGCCTTTCATTCGCGAAACTCCGTATTCACGATCGAGGTTGGCGGGCGAACCGACTTGCTTCACGATTTCCAGGCGCGCCCCCATGCTGACGACTTCGATTTCCTTGTCCAGCGCTTCAACAGCGGCGGCGAGGGCCGCGACGTTCGCAACTTCACTAACCGCCAACCGCCCGGAGTTTCCGTGGCTCGTGAGCTGGTAGCGCAAGTTGAAGTCGCGATCGAGAAAGTTCCTCAGCGCCGCGAGGCGAGCGGAGCAATCACCTTCATCGCCCAGCTTAATGCGCAGCACCGCCTGGTGATCGGCGCCGGGCCCGAACAAGGCAACACCGGCGGAGTCCGGTCCGCGACAGGCCAATCCTTCGAGCATGGTGAGGAGGACCTGCCCGACAGGAGCATCGTGGATACTTCGCGATTGCTCGAAAAAGCCCGCTATGCCGCACATTGGGGTATGGAATTCCCTGGAAAATCTGTATACTACCAGTATACGCGATGCATGGCAAGCACTTTCTTGCGCTCAGGTTTTGAGGAACGCTGGGCGAAGGTTCCGGCCATTAGCGCCGTACCCGGGAGACGTCAAGTGTTGCAGAGCGCGAAGTCAAAGGCACAATCTTCGGGAGAGGTGGAGAGGGTTTATCAGCTGCTTAAAGGGTGGCTGGTTGATGCGCAGTTGGCGCCGGGCGAGGTGCTCTCGGAAGTAGAGCTTGCCTCGCGCTGCCGGACCAGCCGCACCCCGGTGCGAGAATCGTTCAGCCGCCTGGCCCAAGACGGGTGGCTGAAGCGGATTCCGCACAAGGGCTATCTGGTGGCGCCGATTTCGATTCGAGACGTTGTGGAGCTTTATGAATATCGTAAGGTCTTGGAGTGCTTCGCGGCGGAGCGCGCCGCGCAAGCCGCCGGCCCGCGGGCGGTCGAGGAACTGGAAGCGATCGTCGCCATCGAGAAGGAGGGGGAATCGCACGTCGCCGAAATCCTGGCCGCAAACGGCCGCTTCCACCTCCGACTGGCCGAACTTGCCTCGAACGCGCGCGTCACCAGCCAGGTTGCGCTAGTGCTCTGTTACGTCAAGCGGCTCGACACCATCTGCACCGAGAGCGTTCCCGGTTGGATCGGGCACCGGGAAATCATCGACGCGCTGCGGGAGCGCCAACCGGAAGCCGCTCGCCAAGCCATGGCACGCCACATCGACCTTTCCCGCGACAAGATGCTGCGGCTCTTTGCTGCCTGAATCGAGCAGCTTGTCAGTTTGCTTTCCGCTTTCCCCAAGCTTCCTGTGGATTCTCTACCCAATGGAGATTGTCGGGGTGCCCATCGAAGATCACCTGCCGCTCGTTACCCCCTCTGTCGCCGTTGTCCTCGTCGTGGAGCGGCTGGTGGAGGTCTCCCACAAAGTGCACGACGAACTTCAGGGCCTCCGCCTTTGCGGCTCTGCTTGCTGTCGGGTCCCGCAGAACCGAGAGGATGTGGCACGGGCATCCTGGCCGTGCTGCGTCACGGCCAAGATGGCCGTGCCACGTCAAAGTGAGTCACTACCCTTAGCCACGACGCATTGACCGCGGCGGCAGTCGCGATCGAGCACCGCAGAGTTTGTGCCTTTCAAACTCTGCGGCTTTTGCATTGAAAAATTCCTCTATTATCAATGCCCGCGCACGAATACCGCACACTATGGACCGCAGAGTCCCAACGCCGGGGACTCGGCGCTACCGGCTCTCACGCTGAAAAGCATTCCTGCACCCGCAAAGGTGCCCGAACCCGACTTTATGACTGTTACGCGAGGCAGTGCAGGGTCGTATCGCAACCGAGTCGTGCAAGGGTTACCAAAGTACCCTTGTACCAGCGAGGCAACGCAGGGAAGATTACTATTCAGATAATGGCTGCGAATGGTGTTTGCAGGCCACGCAACGAAAGAGGAAGAACTTATGCTGATCGGTAGACGTATTCGTCAGCTTCGTGAGCAGAGGGAAATGTCCCAAGGTGATATTGGGGAACGTACCGGGTTACAGCGGTGCTACATCTCGCGCGTCGAGAATGGGCACACCGTTCCCTCGCTGGAAACACTCGAGCGCTTTGCCGTTGCCCTCGGTGTTCCGCTTTATCAGCTATTCGATTCCGGAGACGAACCTCCGCATACTCGCAGCCTCAAGCTGAGGAAGTCCTTAGAGGAATTGACCGGCGAAAGCAGTGAGGATACGGTAGACGCGCAATTCCTCCTGAAGCTCAGAAGCCTCTTGTCCGGTTTGGCAGAACGAGATCGAGATGTAATTCTCATTCTTGCAAAGAAGTTGGCTGCTCGTTAAAAGAGTCCCTGCGTGGCTGTCCCATCTGCACAATGTGCAGAAGTGGAGCCTGGACTGTGTGCCAGGACCGAATGCGCGGCGTAGCTGCGTCGTCCGGCGCTGTCGTGGCAATGCCCGTTTGCCGTAGGCGTCTCCGACTTGGCCGGTGCGTTGCCGTGCTTTGTCCCGCTGTGGAGGGTTGCGGTGACGAATTCCGTCAGTATGGAGTAACAACGTCCACGACCTGCCGCAGCAGGTAGCGCAGAGTTTGTGCCTTTCAAACTCTGCGGCTTTTGCATTGAATAATTCCTCTATTATCAATACCCGCGCACGAATACCTCACACTAAGGACCGCAGAGTCCCAACACCGGGGACTCTGCCCTACCGGCTTCAATCCATGCATAACTTGGGTTTGACAGTTCTAGAATGCAGCTGCTATCGTAAGGTATAGAGAGTTAGTTCCGATTCTTGAAGAAGACACGTTGCCAAACGTACTAGTGGACCCAAGCTTGACGGAGAAAGGCAACTCGCTAGCATAAACGCAGCGCCAGATTTTCCCGAGTTAAGGCAATCATCCGCCATGCGAGAGGAGACATATACTGATGGAGCTATTCGCAGGTTGGCGTGTGCCCTGCGGCTTGGACCGTTGTGGGTTCTCGTGGCTCTCTCTTTCCCCTCGCCGCTACGTGCTCAAGATGTTCTGACCTACCACAATGACAACGCTCGCACTGGCCAGGCTCTAAACGAAACGATTCTGACCCCAAGTAACGTCAACAGTACGCAGTTCGGAAAACTCTTCCAGGTCACCGTGGATGGCAAGGTGGACGCGCAACCGCTTTACGCGTCGCAGGTGGCCATTCCCAGCCAGGGCACTCACAACGTCCTCTACGTAGCCACGGAGAACGACAGCGTTTACGCTTTCGATGCTGACACCGGAGCGCAGCTTTGGCAAGTTTCTGTGTTGCCCGCGGGCGAGACCCCTTCGGATGACCGCGGGTGCACCCAAGTTATCCCGGAAATAGGGATAACCGCCACGCCAGTCATCGACCTGTCGAGCGGGCCGAACGGAACGATCTATATCGTGGCGATGACGAAGGATTCTTCTGCCTCCTACCATCAGCGACTGCATGCCCTCGACATCACGACGGGCGCAGAGGTGTTCGGCGGCCCGACGGAAGTGCAGGCGACTTTTCCCGGCGTGGGCGAGAATAGCAACGGGACGAACGTCATCTTCGACCCCGGACAATACAAGGAGCGGGCGGGGCTCTTGCTGCTCAATAATCTGATCTACATCTCCTTCTCCTCGCACTGTGACCACCCTCCGTACACAGCCTGGGTGATGGCTTACGACGAAAGCACGTTGAACCAAGTCAACGTGCTCGATCTGACGCCGAATGGAGCGGAGGGTTCCGTGTGGATGAGCGGGGCGGGACTCGCGGCAGACTCGGTTGGCAACATCTACCCTTTGCTGGCAAATGGCACGTTCGACACCACGCTCGACCAGAATGGGTTTCCTTCCCAGGGAGATTACGGCAATGCTTTCGTCAAGCTTTCCACTTCCAACGGCGGTCTTACGGTCGCCGACTACTTCACCATGTCGAATACGGTCGCCGAATCCAACGTCGACCAGGATCTAGGCTCGGGCGGCGCGCTGCTGCTGCCGGACATGGTAGACGCGAACGGCGTCACGCGCCATCTGGCGGTAGGAGCGGGCAAAGACCAGACGCTCTACCTGGCGGACCGCGACAACATGGGGAAATTCAATCCCACGGCCGACAACATCTATCAGGAAATTCCCTCCGCGCTGCCGGCAGGGATCTACAGCATGCCCGCCTATTTTAATGGCCGGCTTTATTATGCGCCTGTAGATTCCAGCCTCTTAGCTTTCCAGTTCTCGAATGCCACGCTTCAGACCACTCCCGTTTCGTCCACCAGCACCAACTTTGGTTATCCCGGCGCGACGCCCAGTGTCTCAGCGAATGGCACGAGCAACGCCATCGTGTGGGCAACAGAAAACACGAACCCTGCTGTACTGCATGCCTATGACGCAACAAATCTCTCCAACGAGCTTTACAACAGTAATCAGGCAGGTACGCGAGACCAGTTCGGGGCAGGCAACAAGTTCATAACGCCGACGATCGCAAACGGCAAGGTCTACGTAGGAACGACGAACGGAGTAGGCGCCTTTGGACTGCTCTCCGGCGCGGGCCCCAGCGTCAGCCTGAGCACCTCCACCGTGAGCTTTGGCAATCAACCTGTGGGGACGACGAGTGCGCCAAACCCGGTCACGGTGACCAACAATGGCGCGGCATCCCTGAGCTTTACGAGTATTGTAGCGACGGGGGACTTCTCGGTGGCGGCCAGCGGGACCACCTGCACGATCAGTGCGCCGCTTGCCACCGGCAGCAATTGCGTCATCGCTGTAGCGTTCACGCCTACAGCGGCAGGCACCCGCTCAGGCAGCCTCACACTCACCGACAACGCCAGCGGCAGCCCGCAAGTGGTGAGTTTGATCGGAACCGGCGCGGGCCCCAGCGTCAGCCTGAGCACCTCCGCCGTGAGCTTTGGCAATCAACCTGTGGGGACGACGAGTGCGCCAAACCCGGTCACGGTGACCAACAATGGCACGGCATCCCTCAGCTTCACGAGTATTGTCGCGACGGGGGACTTCTCGGTGGCGGCCAGCGGGACCACCTGCACGGTCGGTGCGCCGCTTGCCACCAGCGGCAATTGCGTCATCGCTGTAGCGTTCACGCCCACGGCGGCAGGCGCCCGATCAGGCAGCCTGACACTCGCCGACAACGCCGGCGGCAGCCCGCAGGGGGTGAGTTTGATCGGAACCGGAACAGCACCCGCTGTTAACTTGTCGGAGTCGCCTGCTTTCCCACCTGAACCGGTGGGAACCACTAGCCCATCGCAGGGGGTGACGGTAATCAACACCGGTAACGCCAGCCTGAGTCTTGCCGCGATTCGTGTCTCTGGTCCCTTTGGAATCGCCGCATCAAGAACCACGTGCTCGACCTCCAGTTCCGTCTCGGCGTCTGGATCCTGCACCGTAGCGATTACGTTTACCCCAACCAGCGGAGGACCCGGTTCAGGAAGCCTTTCGATTACCGACAACGCCCCCAATAGCCCGCAGACAGTTCAACTCGCTGGCATGGGAGAGGACTTCACGCTGGCGCCACCGTCGGGCTCTTCATCGTCGGCGGCCGTCCCTCCAGGGCAGGCCGCAACATATACTCTGGTCGTGGGCAAAGAAGGGGGAATGACCGAGGCCGTCGCTTTCACTTGCACGGGAGCCCCCTCGGAATCGACGTGCACGGTTTCTCCAAACCCCACGGCCCCCGGCGCCAATGTAACTATTACGGTCGCGACCACTGCGCCCTCGGGCAGTCCGCTGCGATTTCGACATGTTCCCACAGCTCCACCAGGCCGACCCATGTCCACTCTGCTGTGGACGATTGCTGTGCTGATGGTAGGAATCGCTGGGACGGTCCAAAGCTGGAAAAACACCGGCGCCAGAAAGCGCCGGGCCGTGTTTCTGATGCTTGTAACCGGATTGTTGCTGACGCTGGCGGTCGGCGCATGCGGCGGGGGCGGGGCTGAAATGCACGACCCTGGGACGCCGGCGGGTACATATACCCTGACAGTCACGGGAACTGCTGGGTCAGGGTCGTCCGCTCTGAGCCATAACGTGACCCTTACACTAAAGGTTACTTAGCTTGGCAACAAATGAGCAGTTGACTCGGGCTGCGGTCGAGGTAATCCCTAATGGAATACCACGAGTGACAGGCCACTTTTGGGGAGATACTGAGGAGCTGTTGTGGATAGAAAAAGAACTCGCCGCGACGAAACAGGAAAACGCGGGGCTGGCGCATCAGAGCGAAGCTCTGCGGGCTTGATGTGTCAAAGCCCAACAACACGCACAGCTTCGCGGTGCGCCAGCGAAACCCACGCCAACAGCCCTCTCCCTTGGGGAGAGGGTCACGCTCTGGCGCTGTCATCAGCCGGAGCGTGACGGGTGAGGGGTCATTTGCAGGATCATCCGAACCAGTCAAGAGTCAAAAACGCAGCCACCAAAGCTAGAAGCAATTCAAACGGCTTAGGATTTGAAGAATCGGCAATTGCATTCCGTTTGAGTTCTGCGCTGCTTCCGACAGTTACGAGGGAGCAATCGACCCCTCACCCGTCCGGCGCGCCTCGCGAAGGCGCCGTCGCCGGACACCCTCTCCCCAAGGGAGAGGGCAGTCTGTTCCGGTGGCTGCGGGTGGCGCAAAGCGAAGACCTACGGTCTTGATGTGCCAAGGCTCAGCCATACGCACAGCTTCGCTGTGCGCCAGCCACGCAGCAAGACCAGCCACCTGTCATCCTGAGCGAAGCGAAGGATCTCGGCAGTTACCTATGGTTCGACGGCTCGCGAACAACTGCAGGCATCCTTCGCCGCGCTCAGGATGACACATTCTGGGCTCTTTCACGCCTTCTCTCCATGCATGCGCCACCCACGAGGGAGCAAGTGACCCCTCACCCGGCCCGCTCCGGCTGATGATAACGCCGGCAGCGGTCCACCCTCTCCCCAAGGGAGAGGGCTGTCTGATCCCGTCACTGGCTAGCTTATCGTTATAGGCTTGACAGCCTAGTCCGGCTGGTGCTAACATGTAAGGCCTGTGAACGCGTGTCTCACCTTTTGTGGGGACGGTTCGCCTGCCGCCCCTGCTCCCAACCTTCCAATTCATGGAGTTACTATGTCTCTACGCAAATCTACTTGTCTTAGTCCCCGGCGGCTTGACGCCGCGCGGCACAATTCCGAGCGCTCCACCGGACCTCGCAGCGAGGCCGGAAAGCAGCGCATGAAAATGAACGCCTTGAAGCACGGCTGTGATGCGGCGGCCGAAAACGAGGCCGCCGTGATGCGGGCGCTGGGCGAAGATCCCGAGCGCTACGCGGCCCTGAAGCGCGAACTCGCGACTGCCTACGGTCCCGGTGACGCGCTGTGGGACCGGCAGATCGAAGACCTGGCCAAGCTCTACTGGCGGCGCAACCGGATCGAGCGCATGGAGACGGGCCTGATGCGGCGCGCCCTCCAGGCGGTCGAGGAGCGCGCGCGCGCGCGCCCCAGCCAGATCGCCGCCGCCACTTTCGATGCCACGAATTTCGCCGCGACCGACCTTGCCGTGGGCGAGCCTACCGAGCGCTGCGTGCAACTGCGCCTGTTGCTGTCGCTCTTGGGGGTGATTCGCGAGCAGGCCGGCCGGGGGGTTTTCACGCGGGGGCAGCCGCGGGTGCTCAAAACTTATCAGCCGGGGGCG
>JBELAJ010000319.1:0-9526 GCA_049508935.1 Terriglobia bacterium
GGAGTGCAGCTTCAACAGCCGTTCCCGCAAAGCCAGTGCAAGGGTTTTCTGCTCTGCGTAAAGACTGTGTTTCTCCCCCGGATCCCCACGCAGATCGTAGAGTTCGGGTTTAGGGACCTCAATGTACTTGTAACGGCCGACCCGCAAGCTCAGCAGCGGACTGCACGCGAAATGGTAGTGCGCATACAAGCTCTCGCTATAGATTTCTCGTGGCGCTTGGCCAGAGTTAGGTTGGAGCAAATCGATCAGTCCTTGACCCTGGAATTGCGGCGGCCGAGGCACGCCGGCAACCTGAAGAACGGTGGGCGCCACGTCCAGCAAGCTGGCCGGCGTGTCAACCCGCTGGGGAAAGGTTCCCACTCCCGCCGGCCAGTGGATAATGAGGGGCACCCACAAAGTGCTCTGATAAATGAAATAAGCGTGGGTAGTTTCCCCGTGGTCGCCCAGACCCTCGCCATGGTCTGAGGTCAGAACCACCAGGCTCTTTTCTAGAAGATGCTGGCGCGAGAGGAACTCCCAAAATCCCCCTAATACTTGGTCAACGTAACGCACCTCAGCGTCATATCCGGTCTCGCCCTTCCGGGGGCGAAAAGCAGCGGGAAAGTTGTAAGGCGTATGGAGATCGTAGAGATGAAGGAAAAGGAAAAAGGGCTGGTCTGAGTTGGCTCGGAGCCAGTTGGTGGCGGCTCGCACGACATCCTCCCCGAGGCGCTTGATATCACCGGGATCTTTACCCGCCTGCTGATAGACATCAAAAGTGCTATCATAATCGTCGAACCCTCGATTCAGCCCAAATCGCCGGTCGAGCACGTAGCCTCCGACGAAGGCCGCGGTGCGGTAGCCGTGGGCTTTCAGCAGGGTAGCGAGCGTGACGGCGTTCGGCCGAAGTTCCTGGCCGTTGTCTTCGATTCCCGTCACAAAAGGATAATTCGAAGTGAACAAAGAAGTATGCGAAGGAAGCGTCATCGGCACCTGGGAGCTGATCGCAAAAAACAGGGTTCCGTCCTTACTTACCGCATCCATGTTCGGCGTGCCGGCGCGCACAGAGCCGTAGCAACTCAACCGGTCGGCGCGCAGGGTGTCGACTGAAATAAGGATGATCGGGGGATTCGGGCCAAAGCTCAAGGGACCTGCGGCAACGCAGATTCCTACGCTGCCGGCGACCGCTAAGAACAAGCTCATCCACAGCCGCACCTTGGTTCGCGGAACAGATGAACGCATTCCATCTCGTTTCGTTATTGGCACCAGGTCGTTAGAGAGCCTCGACAAGTTAACACTGCCTTGAAAATCTGTTCTTCCTCGGGTCTGACGACCAGTTGGGATCATTAGGCGGTGGTCGCAGGCTCGAGAGTTACCTTAAGGCCGAGTCGTTCCAGGCGGCGGACCAAGTAACGCGCCAAGCGCTCGGGGTTGAGGCGGTCAAAGTAGCTTCCGCCTAGATCCTGGTAGCAGCGGCCGTCTTTAAGCATGTAGTAGACGATCTTCAGAATCGAATGACCCACCGCAATGCACGCCCGCTTCTTGCCCCGCCGCGCCGCCAAGCGTCGGAAGCGCGATGCCAGAAAGCTGTCCTTGGCATGGCCTGCCGCCTGGGCGGCCAGCGCCAGCGTACGCCGCAGCCAACGACTCCCCTTGGGGGTCCGACCGCTGCGTCGCTTGCCCGCACTTTGGTTGTTGCCCGGGCACATCCCCGCCCAAGCGCACAGATGCTGCGCACTGGGAAACACCTGCATGTCCACTCCTACCTCGGCCACGATCGCCTCCGCGCTGGCTGGGTTGATGCCCACGATCTTGTCCAAGCGCTGGATCTGTGGCTGGTAGGGCTTACACAACTCGCTAATCCGTTCGTCCAACTCTTCGATCAACTGCTGCAGGCTCTGCAGATGCTTCCAGTTCAAGCGCAGTTCGAAACGATGGTGCTCGTTCAGGCAGCCTCGCAAGGAGCGACGCAGTTCCGGAATTTTGCCTCGCAACTTCCCCCGCGCGCACTCGGCCAACTTCTCCACGTCCTCCTCGCCCGCCATCAAGCGTTCCAGGATGTCGCGACCCGAGACCCCCAGGATGTCGGTGGCCACCGAACCCAATTTGATGTTAGCGTCTTCCAAGACCTTGTGGATGCGGTTGGCCACGCGGGTCTGCTCGTCCGTCAGTTGCGTGCGTTCGCGCGTCAGATCGCGCAGGTCGCGTTGCCAGCGGGGGGGAATGAAGCTGCCTTTCAGCAACCCGTACTGCAGCAGTTGCGCCAGCCATTGGCAGTCGCGCACGTCGGTTTTTCGCCCCGGCACCTGCTTGACGTGCCGAGCGTTCACCAGCAGCACCGTGCAGTGCCCTTCCAGGATGTTGTAGATCGGCTTCCAGAACACGCCCGTCGATTCCATCGCCACGTGGGTCACACCTTGGGCTTTAAGCCATTTGACCATCTCCAACAGATCGTCGGTCATGGTTCCAAACTGCCGAATCTGCACTTCCACCCTTCCACCTTCTTGCATCAGGCGAACCGCACACTCTACCGTCTGCTTATGCACATCCAGACCGGCACAGCAGGAATAAATAACATCCAGGGTCGAGAACGTTTCCATACTCATCCCTCCTGGAATGGCGCGCACGGGGGACGCCGGAGGGAGCAGAACAAATACAGTCTGCCTTGCGAGCTCGCTTACGCGGCATCAGTTTCGGGTTCGTGGCGGTGTCCTGGCCAGACTGCTTTGCGGGCTCAAAGCGCCACTGAAGCGTCGGCCTTGACCCGGCGCGGTTCCTTGTTAAGTCTACGCTGCCACGAACCCGAATACGTTTTTGGCTTGAGTGTATTTTCATGGTTTCTGGGTGCCCGTCAGCGGACGGGCATAAGCGACTGCCATGATGAGAAGGGGAACAAAATACCATCAGGAAACTTTCAAATGGCCCCCCTGAGGGTCACGTCCTAAGATTTGCCCTCTATCCATTTTCAGTCTTCGACCCACAGAAACGGTAAGACTGGTCCCTTCCGTGGGCGCTGGAGACTCGGAACGCTGAGAACCCGACTGGCCACGCGTCAAGCCATCTAAGAATGTAACTTTCGGCCATTGCGTTCGGGAGCGACCAAGCGTATGTTGTTGGTCGGGCCGGAGGGCACAATGGAAATTCCGGCTCAATCGGTGAGAGGCGTGGCCCTTCATTCCGCAGTTATGGAGGTTAACATGGTTCGCCGACGATTGCCACTTTCGTTTCTAGGACTAGTTCTCCTCTTTTCCTGGACAGCGGGTCTCGAGGCTCAGTTAAACCGTGGCGTGGTGGAAGGCATCGTGACGGATCCCCAGGGCGGAGTCGTGCCCGGGGTGGAGGTTACGATCACGGATGTGGAGACCGGCGTCTCAACATCCACCAAAACTAACACTGCGGGGTACTACCGGGCGGTGGACCTGGTTCCGGGCAAGTACAGCGCTCACTTCGACGCTACCGGCTTTGCGCCCGTAGATGTAACGGGGATTGCGGTCTTGGCTGGCGAAGTCATCCGCGTGGACCGCCAATTAACCATCGGCGCCAGCCATGAGCGGATTGAAGTGACGGCGGGGACCCCGTTGGTTGAGACCGCGGCGGCCAACTTCAGTACCACTATTGAGTCCAGCATGATCCAGAATCTCCCCCTGGCGGGGCACGATCTGCAGCAAATCGTGTTTCTGATGCCGGGAGTCAATGTGCTAGGCGGCCCACCCGGAAGTAATTTCGGGTTCAATAGCGAATACGGAACTTTTCCGGACCCTACCCACGTTCTCGGGTCCGATGTGTCAGTGAACGGGGGCCAAGGGGGAACCAACGCCTGGTATCTGGACGGCAATCTGAACCTCGTGGGCTTCGCCGAAAACGTCGCCGTCAATCCTTCCCCAGATGCCGTCTCAGAATTCCAGACCATCACGAATGCCTTTTCGGCCGAATATGGCCGCACTGGTGGCGCGGTGTTCAACGTGGTCCTCAAGTCGGGGACGAATGCATTCCATGGCAGCTTTTACGAGTACCTGCGTAACAGCGCCACCAATGCCCGCAACCCGTTCTCTTCCATTGACTCCCTCGGGCATATCATCCCGCAGAATGTGCTCCACTATGACGATTTCGGAGCTACCTTCGGCGGTCCGCTGATTATTCCGCATATCTACAACGGCAAGAACCGGACATTTTTCTTCTTCTCGTCGGATACGAGCATTCTGCATCTTGCGGGAAACCAAACTTTCACCGTTCCCACGCCGCTGGTGCGGCAGGGAGATTTCAGCGAAGACCCGAACGTGGTCCAATTCGGCATCTGGGATCCAAATAGCACCGTGGGGCCGGATGTGAACGGCCTCTTCCAGCGGACAGCTTTTGGCACGCCGGTCGGCGGAAACCCCTATGGCGCAACCGGCTGCTTGAACACCTCAGTGGAAGCCGGGGCGGCGGCAGGAATTCAGACCTGTAACTTCGCAACCCAAATCCCGACCAACCGGCTCGACCCGACAGCCATGTTCTTCATGAAATCTTTTCCGGAGCCCAACTTTCTCGCCCCTTTGAGCAGTTGTCCGATGGCAAGCAGCGGTGCGTTCAGAATCTGCGACAATTTCCTGGGGGCCGTGGCGAGCAGCCAGGACGTGGAGAACCTCTCGATTAAGGTCGATCATGTGTGGAGCGACAAGAGCAAATATTTCTTCGAGTGGCTCTTTAGTCCCGCCAGCTACAACAACTACCGCGTGCCCTGGACGGGTCCCACCTTCCCCATGGACTTAGTGGGCTTTAATTCAGACTATCCCATCGATTTGGCCAATCAGAACGTCGGACTAGGGAACACCTATACGCTCAGCCCGACGCTGATCAATGAGTTCCGAGCCAGCTTTACTCGCCAGTTTCTTACTACCCACCCGGAGCATCCTTACCCGGAGAACATCTCACACCAATCCGAAGTTCAGACAGAATTAGCACCGATTGGCATCCCCGAAGACCATTTCTTCCCCACGCCCAACTGGCAAATCACTTCCACGCCGGGGGGCGGCTATATTCCTTTTGGGCCGACGGCGTGGGTCAACATGGCCACGATGGCGGAGGCTTACACGATCCTGGACAACGTCACCAAAGTGATCGGAAGACACACACTAAAAACCGGGTTTGTGTATCGCCTGGAGCACACTGCGTATGAGAGCGGTTATCCGACCGTCTTCTACTTCAGCGGCGGGCTCGTCCAGGACCCCACCTCGGGTCTCGGCGCCAGCGGACTGACCCAATTCATGATGGGGGCGGTCGCGAATGACGGCAGCTCCGGATCGGGCGTAACTTCCGCCCCTTATGAGCGATTTCGCTACTGGGGATTCTATGGGCAAGACGATTTTCGCATTACGCCTAACTTCACTCTGAATTTGGGCCTGCGGTGGGACATCTTTGGACTGTTCTCGCTTCGACAAAAGCCTGCCTCCAATTTTTGCCTGGGCTGTGCCAATTCCACCACCGGTATGCCGGGCAAGATGATTTACACCGGAGATCCGCAATGGCCCGGAGGCGGACAGGATATTGCTCCCCCCAACTATAATAGCCTTGCGCCACGAATTAACTTTTCCTGGTCGCCCTTCGCCGATCATAAGACCGTCTTCCGCGGCGGGTATGATATTTTTTATAGTAACGCCTTCGCGGGCATCAACGCGCCGGGACAAGGCGCCGCGAACGAGCCGGGCTGGTCCGTGGGTTACCCCTGGGAAACGAGCGGCGATCCCAACCAGTGTGCGTCGTTTTCGGGCCAGTGCGTGGCGTTTCCGCTGAGCGACACCACGACCAACAAGGGCAACTTGACCACGCCTTCGTACACGCGCGTATTGCCCGCCCAGAACCGGGCCTCACTCCTCGGGCTGACCGGTATCGATCCGTTCGTTGCGCCTTCCCGCGACCCGATGGTGGAGATGTGGAACTTTGAGATCGAGCGCCAGTTGCCGGGCAATATCGGCCTGACCATCGGATACGTGGGCAATCACGGCACCCACCTGCTGGGCAGCGACTTCTGGTACAACTACCTTCACACGGCGGATTTGCTCAAATACCAGACGGCGATTAACTCCGTCGTTCCCATCAGCCAAGTGTATTCGGGGCAGACTGCCGCCGAGCTGCAGCAGGTGTACGGGACCTCGCAACTGCCTTTGAGCGCTTTATTAAAGCCCTACCCCTTTTACGACGCCCTGGGGACTTACGGGCTTTATAGCTTTGCGACCTTTCAGGGCCACAACATCTACCACGGAATGAACCTGCGAGTGCAAAAGCAAACTTCCCACGGTCTCCAGTTTATTGTTGCGTATACGGTCTCGAAGAATATCACGAGCCCCTTCGTCGGGCAGCCGTCGCGCCAAACCGTGGACCCGATCCATTATTCGAAGAGCGGCAACATCGGCGGCCGAGCTGGGGAGAACGCCTTTGGCAGCGGGGGCGGCTATGGGGATTTCTTCCAGGACCGCGACAACTTTAAGGTGGATCGAAGCATCTCGCCGGACGACATCCCTCAGATGCTGAACATCGCGTCAACCTATGAACTACCCTTTGGCGCCGGCAAGCCCCTCCTGAATCGCAAAGGCTTTTTGAACGGCGTGATCGGAGGTTGGAGGCTGACCGGCAACTTCAATGCGGAGAGTGGATTGCCTTTGGGGATCAGCGGGCCCTGCGATAACCTGCAGCAGGAAGAAGCCGATGACCTGTGCCGAGTCAACGTTGTCGGAAACCCGGGCTTTAGCGGCTCCCGCTCCAAATCGCAGAAGATTGCGGACTGGATCAACCCGGCCGCTTTTGAACCCGTCTTCGGGAGCGACCAAAGCTTCTGGGCCAATTACAATTCCGCCGATCCCCGCGCCTGGCTCTTCGCAAAGTCCGGCCCCCTCCTGCCTAACTTCCGTGGCCCTGGTTTTTGGAATCTGGATTCGTCGCTGGGTAAGGAATTCCATTTTACAGAGCACAAGTACTTCGAGTTCAGGTGGGACATGTTCAATGCCTTGAACCATCAGAACCCAGGTCGGCCCAGCACAGGGTTCTGCCTCCCGCCGCTCCCGGATGGCACAGTCGACTTGGTACACCAGGCGGGTTGCCAGTTCGGGCGAATCACCGACATCCAGACAGACCCGCGTGCCATGGAGTTCGCTTTGAAGTTTTTCTGGTAGCTGTGCCCTCTCTTGGCAGTACTGGGCCCTTACTGAAGGCTGGGGGCTCCTGAAGAGCCGTTCTATGCGGAGGGAATATTATGAAGAAGGCTGCCTACTTCTTGGCGGCTTGGCTGATTGCAGCTTGCGGAAGCTCTGGCGCGACACCGATCGTTTGGGTTGTTCCGAGCTCCCTGTTGCGAGCATTTCAGACGGACGCTCCGGGTGGAGAAACGACAGTGAGGATTAACTGTGCCAGGGGAGGAAATCATCCTTTTCAGGTGGCCGTGCAGGCTCCTGCAGGTGGGCTCACCAGCCTTGACTTCTTCGTCTCGGATTTGAGGGGACCCGAGGGTGCGAACACAAAGCCGGGCTTGAATCGGCATTAGGGCGCTGGGACGCCGCATTCACGTACTGGCGGCTGCAGGAGCGTATGGAAGCCCCCGCACACCGCGCTGCTGCCGGGTCGCACCTGCTGGGTCGCACCCTACGGTGAGCCCTCGCCCCCCGGTGACTTCAAGAACACGCCGCGAAGCATTTCGGTTTCTCGATCAGCTTTGTTTTCCTTGAGCATCTCGAACCGATGGCGCGCCTGCCGCGCCATCTCTGGCTGGCCAGTCTGCTCATAAAGCGCCGCCAGCCGATACCAGGCTTCCGCGAAGCTCGGGTCCAGGCCGACGGCTTTCTCCAGATCAGCGGTCGCGATTCCCAAGTCGCCCTGCCACTGGTGAACTTTGCTCATGGCCAGATAGCACAAGCTGCATTGAGGGATTGCTCGCGCCGCTACGGTGAGGTCGTTCAGCATGAGGTCGTAATCCTGGGACTGCAGCTTAATGAGGGAGACGGCATGCAAGTAGAAGAGATATGCAAAAGGGTTGGGGTCGCGCAAGCCCTGGGCGGCAGTTCTCTCCGCCTCTTCCATCTTCCCTTGCATATAGAGGGCAAAGGCCATCAGCACGCGAGCTGGAGCGAAATCGGGTTGGACGGCAAGGAGGGTCCGGCAGGTTTCGATTGACTCTGCGCTCTCGCCTCCCAAAAACTGAGCTAAACCGAGTCCCAATTGTACGAAAGGAGAGTTTTTCCGGAAGCTCTTTGCTTTTTGGAAGACCGCCAGAGCCTGCTGATAACTGCGCACCCGGATGTAAAACAAGCCCAGATCGAGGGCGTAGTTCTCTTCCCTGGGAGCGGCCGCAAATGCTGCGGCGAGGTCCCGTTCAGCTTCTGCGTTCTTCCCCACGACTACTTCGATCTTGCCGCGCAGGTAGGTGCGTGCTAGTTCGGCGGATTCCGAACTGTTCGGCGCCTTCGCGAGCGTTGCCAGCGCTTCGGAGTATTTCCTGAGGGCCAGTTCGGCGAGCGCGAAATTGTAGTAACCCTCAAACAACTGAGGGAAATCCTTGACGCAGCGCCCAAAGACCTTTGCGGCTTCCGGGTACAAATCGTGCTCGGCAAGGCTGACACCGGTTCGCAAGAGAGAATCGGCCGGCAGTTGGGGCTCGGCCAACAACTCCGGAACGAGCTTCCGGGCAGCGTATAAGTCTCCCTTCGCCAGGGCGCCCTCGATTTGATTGCCCAGCAACGTCGTGGGGGCTTGGGCAGCCTGTACGCGCACTACCCGTTCCCGACCGCCTAATCCAAGCGAGGGTGCCAGCGCCATGCCTGGCTTGGCCCGCGCGGAGGTACCAAGGACGAGGAAAAGCCCAACGAGCAGGAGGGCAAAGCTCTGGTTTGATGTCTGCGGTAGAAGCTCGGCCAAAGGGAACGTTTTCATGGTGCGAAGATTTTGCCACCTGCAAATCTAGTTTGCACAGGCATATTCATGAGCACCCAGCAGCCCGGTCCCCTCCGGATTCTGTGTGGCCAGTGCCGTAGAAGATGGCGCAACCCTTCTGATGCGTGTGATCATATTTCTACGGACTCTTATCCATTTTACCGCCGATTCTACTCAGCATTTCTTAGATTGTCCATACGATCAACCCTCAGAATCTTGCCTAGGAAACGCCCGGCGGGTGGCGCAGGTGGAGCCTGATCGCCCTAATCAGCGCAGCCAGAGACGCAATCACCCCCATCATCGCCAGCTTTTCCCGCTTCACTAGACTGGCGATGATGACAGAATCTGACGAGGCTTCCGGTAGCGGTGCAGACAGGCTCGACGCTCCCTGCACCGCCCCCGGCGGCGCGGCTGCCACCCCCTCGGATCGGTTGGAGCTCTTATCGCGCTTCAGACGCTGGAAGGTGACAAAGCAGCTCCGTATACGGCATTGGGGAGCCTGCCGTGCCGAACGAGCCAAGTGGGAGCCACAGCGATTCCGCATTCGTACTTTCCTTCCTCATTTAACCCTCTGAAATTCCAATGGCTTCGCCCGGTCCCCGCTGACCGAGCAGATTCGCATTCGTTTTTTGCTTGACAGTGCAGGTTG
>JBELAJ010000032.1:0-26981 GCA_049508935.1 Terriglobia bacterium
CAGGGCTCTCCGCGGTCACACAGCGTGCGCCCGGGACGCCGTCAAGACGTTCGGCGCGCCGCGGGGGTGGTGTGTTTAAAAAGTCCTTGACAGAGCCGACGACATTATAGATGCGCCAGCCTTGCAATATGCGCTGTCGTCAGGAATTACGTGACACCACACTTGCACTCCTACTCCTGGGCTGGCGCAGGGCAAAGCCCTGCGGTGTGGGGCGCTGTCGAATTTCGAAAACGCAGAGCTTCGCTCTGCGCCGGCCGCGAGAATTCAACCCCGACCGACAGCCGCCGTTGTATAATTAGCGCGGGGCGGGCATTCTAAACAGAATTGCGCGCGAGAATCAGGAGCCTTGGCGTCCCCTATTCCGATGGCACGGGAGAGGCCTAACGCGATCGTTCGGGACAGAGCGGCGCCCAAGATGGGAAGCGCGAGCCTGAGCGCTCTCAACCGGCGCGGAATTGCTGTGCACGTTCTGGGCATCATCGCGACTGCGGTGGCGATGGTCAGTGGGCGTACGGCGGCGCAACCGCAGCGAACGCCAAGTGCCTCGGCGCGCCTGGCCTTGATCACCATTGACTATCCCCTGGAGGGCTCGATTTTCCCACCTGAGATTACCCCTCCTACATTCATCTGGCACGATGCTGCGGGGAATACGACAAGCTGGCGCATCGATGTCGCGTTCGCCGATGGCTCAACTCCCGTACGTGTCGTATCCGCCGGCGAGCGACTGGCGATCGGCGAGATCGATACGCGCTGCATCTCCTTCACGAATGAACTGCCAAAGCTCACGCCGGAGCAGGCCTCGGCGCACACCTGGATTCCCGAGGCGGATATTTGGGAGGCGATCAAGAAGCACTCCGTGTCTGGCGCCGCAGTGGTGACTATCACCGGGTTCACCTCCGAAGACGCCCGGCGCGCGGTGTCGAGCGGGCGCGTGAACATCTCCACGTCACAGGATTCCGTAGGCGCGCCCATCTTTTACCGTGACGTGCCGCTGATGCCTTCCGAGACCGAGAAGGGCATCATCAAACCGCTCGACCCCGCGGCGATTCCGCTCATCCAGTGGCGCCTGCGCGACATCGGAAGAACCGAGAGCCGAATCGTCCTGAAGAATATGCCCACCTGCGCCAACTGCCATTCGTTTTCGAGGGACGGCAAGACGATGGGCATGGACATGGACGGCCCTCAGAATGACAAAGGACTTTACGCCATTGTCCCGGTCAAGCCCCAGATGACCATCAACACCGCGGACATGGTGACGTGGAATCCATCTCTCGACCGGCGTGTGAGTCTGAACCGCGTGGGGTTCATGTCGCAGGTTTCGCCGGACGGCAAGTACGTCCTGACCACCGTTAATACGGCCGAGCGGTCGAAGCAGAGCAACTACTACGTGGTCAATTTCAAGGATTATCGCTTCCTCCAGGTATTCTATCCGGCGCGAGGGGTTCTGGCCTGGTACAGCCGCGAGACCGGCCGGCGGGAACTTTTGCCGGGCGCGGACGATCCCCGATACGTGCAGACGGACGGTGTCTGGAGCCCGGACGGCAGTTCCGTGGTTTTCGCGCGCGCAGAAGCCAAGGATCCTTACCCTCCTGACGGCAAAATGGCGACCTACGCCGACGATCCTATCGAGTTGCAGATTCAGTACAACCTCTACCGTGTCCCCTTCAGTGATGGGCGCGGCGGGCAGGCGGAGGCCATCGCCGGAGCTTCGAGCAACGGCATGAGCAACACTTTTCCGAAGGTGTCGCCGGATGGGCGCTGGATTGTCTTCGTCAAGTGCCGTAATGGGCAATTGATGCGTCCCGACAGCCAGCTTTGGATTGTGCCGGCCGCGGGCGGGCAGGCCCGGCGCATGCGCTGCAACACGCCGCTCATGAATTCCTGGCACAGCTTTTCGCCCAATGGACGATGGTTGGTGTTCTCCTCGAAGAGCCGGTCGCCCTATACCCGGATGTTCCTGACTCACCTCGACGAGCAGGGTAACGACAGCCCCGCTATCCTGATCGACAACGCCACGGCCGCCAATCGCGCTGTCAACATTCCTGAGTTCGTGAACATTTCACAAGACGGCATGATCGCCATTGCCACTCCCGCGGTCGACATGTACAAGAAATTCGACCACGCCGCGGACCTGGCCGATAAGGGGGAGTATGACCAGGCCATCACGGAGTGGAGAGAGCTCCTGGCAGCGAATCCTGACGACGCCCGCATCCACAGCAACCTGGGCTCCGCCCTGGCCCAGGTCGGCCAGTACGCGGAGGCCATCTCCGAGTTCGAGAAAGCGCTCGACCGGAACGCCCAATACAGGGAGATTTACCACAACCTGGGCCGCACCCTGCTGGCCGCGGGGCGACCGGATGATGCGATCAAGATAATCCGGAAAGGTCTCGAGCTTTACCCCGAATCGCCGGACCTTCACGACCACCTGGGCCTCGCACTGGTCAGCAAAAATCGCCCGGCTGAGGCTAAGGCGGAATTCGAAAAGGCGCTGGAACTTAACCCTAAGGATGTTGTCGCTCACTTCGTCCTGGGCAAGACCCTCGCCCAGGAAGGTGATTGGGATGCTGCCATTGCACAGTTTAGAGAAGCGTTGCACCTGGGTCCCGAGAGTGAATTAGCGCATGTCAACCTGGGCGCCGCGCTTCGGCATAAGGGCGACTGGGACGCGGCGATTGCGGAAGACCGTGAGGCGCTGAAGTTAAACCCGAAGGACGACTTTGCCCACTGGGAGCTGGGCAATGCGCTCACCTGGAAGCGCGATTATGATGGGGCCATTGCGGAAGAGCGCGAGGCGTTGCGCCTGAACCCCAACCGTGACGAAGCTCACGCCCTCCTGGGCGCGGTGCTCGGCAAAAAAGGCGATTGGGAGGGCGACATTGCGGAAGAGCGCGAAGCACTACGCCTGAACCCCCGGAACGCGCAGGCGCATTTCACCCTGGGCTTCGCTTTTGAGTCGAAGGGAAGCCGTTCAGAAGCGCTCGAGGAGTATCGCACCGCTTACGAACTCGAGCCTCAAGGCTATGGATTCCGCCAGGCCTACGAGCGCCTCAGTGCGCAAACCAACAAGCCTTAAGATGGCGCCGCTGGCTACGAGGAGTTTCCGTGGGCCCGCGGCTCACCCGAGCGAATGAAAATTACCTACGACGTCGCCCTCGCGAAAGCGGGGGCCCATTGTGGGTCGGGAGAAAGATGGATTCCCGCTTTCGCGGGAATGACGAATCCGGGCGTGATTCTCAGGGGAGCCCTTCCTGCCTTTTCAGCAAAGCCCAACTCGACCATTCAAGGGGCTTTGTGGCCGTCGGCGGGAGCGGGAGCCACAGCCTGATTCAAAATGTCTGAAGCCTTCAGCCGTTTCACTCGGTTCAACTTTTCAACCTCTGCAAGTTCTTTCTCCCCTTCCGGCTTTTGACCTGCCTGAATCAGGGTTTTGCCGAGCCAGTAGTGCGACTCTTCCAGGTCGGACAGTCTTGCGACTGCCAGGCGCAAGAAGGGGATTGACTCCTGGTAGCGGCCGGACTCCGCCAAGGCGCGACCCATGCCCAGATCGGCATCGCCATAGGAGGGCTTCAAGCGCAGAGCCTTGCGGAAGTAATCCTCTGCCGGTTCGAACTGCTTTTTTCGCAGCGCGATGTCTCCCAAGTAAAAATAGGGCTCGGCAAGCTTAGGCGAGATGCGGGTCTCGACCTCGAGCGGTTCCACGGCTTCCGAGTAGCGTTTCCATCTCCAATACAGGTAGCCCAGCATCAAGTGCAGCTCAGGCGCTTGGGGGGACGCCGCAATGGCCTGCTTGAATTCCTCTTCCGCTTTCTGCGGCTGGCTGGCCGTGTCGTAAGCTTCACCAAGCATTTCATGGATATAGAGCGAGTCAGGGTGGGTCTTGAGTAGTTGCGCAGCCGCATCGAGGGACTTCGCCGGGACGCCGGCGTTGTGATAATCCTTGGCAAGAATGAAGAGGACTTTTTCGTCGTCAGGACGGGACCGGCGCACGACCTCGAGTTCTTGAATTGAGTGAGCCCACTGCTTGAGATCAAAGTAACACACACCCAAGAGATACCGGGCATCAAGCGCGTGCTGGGGATCGGCGATTCCATTATTAAGTGGCGCGATAGCTGCTTGCGGCTCACCTGCATTGAATAAGGCGAGTCCCCAGTTAAAGCTGATGGCCGGGTCCTCCGGCCTCAGGTCATGGGCCTTTTGGAAGGCCGCGGCCGCGTCGCGAAACTTATGTTCCTGAAAATAAAGGGCGGCGAGGTTGTTGTGCGCTGCCGCCGATTTGGGATCGAGAGCCAGGCCTGCACGGTACTCCTCGACGGCTTCCTCGATCTTGCCGTTTAGGGCGAGTTGGCTGGCGCGCGCAAAATGCTGCATAGCGGAGTCGACGGCAAAGGCAAAGTCCACTCCCAACGCCAGCACGACGAGCGCCCAAAACCACGCAATGCCCAAGGTCGTCTTACCTTTGCCTGCTGCGGCCCTCATGGCGCGAGTTTAGCACATGACGGGTAACAGGGGCATTCTCCCGCCGGGCGGGGGAGTGGAAGAGAGCTCACCTAGGCCTCATGGCTCAGAAGGTGTGAAAAAACCGCGCTGGCCTGTCGATTATTTCACCGTTCCTGACGCCATCTGGCTAACTTCTGCCGCCGAAGAGTAGTATGCGTGCCAGGATGGCTATAACGGATTTTTTCTTGACAACGTAGTTGCTTTGTGGTAATTAGGACTCGTTGTGCAATACCCATTTTGTCTAGCTAGCATCCTTGCTGGCCGGACCTGCAGGCAGCCGGGGTAGCGCTGCCTTTTCTCTTTTTCCGTCGGGTTCTGACTTTGGGCTAAACCTTCACAGCTTACAAGTGTGCCGGACCTTCGGCACAGCATGAAATTTTCTGCGACTGCATTGAGCGAACCTGCCTGAAGGAGGCGGACATGAGGAGTAAGCTTCTTGCATTGCTTGCAGTAGGAGGATGCCTTTTTTGTCTACTTGGTCCGGCCGCACGCCCTGCGCTCGGCCAGGCTGCCACCACGGGCACGATTCTCGGCGTGGTGACCGACCAAACCGGCGCAGTCGTGCCGGACGCAAGCGTTACGATCACGGAAGTTGCCACCGGAATCAAGCACGAGACGAAGACCGATTCCGCGGGGCGCTATGAAGTTCTGGCTCTCCCCTCGAACGAAGCCCACATGAACGTGACGATCAGCAAGCAGGGCTTCGAGACCTATATCTCTCAGGACGTAGTTATTGACCCAAGCGCGCACGTTCAGGTCAACGCCGTTATTCGGGTGGGTTCGGCTCAGACGGAAGTGACCGTGACCGCCACCAGCGTTCAGGTCAATACTCAGACCGGCGAGTCGAGCGGGGTGATCGCCGGTGAGGAGGTCTCCGAGCTTCAGTTGAACGGGCGCGACTTCCGGGATCTGGCCGCGTTGGTCCCGGGCATCAACGACCTGAACGCCGGACATGGCGCCGTGGGTGTAGGCTTCACGAGTGCCCAAGCCCTGAGCGTCAACGGCCTCGACCAATATCAGAACCTGTTCACCACCGACGGCGCTTACAACATGAACACGGGCAGTATGCAGGGTGAAAATGTTCTTCAGCCCATTGATTCCATTTCTGAGTTCAAGGTCCTCAAGGACAACTACAGCGCCAAGTATGGATGGCTGGGCGGGGCGCAATTCCAGGCGGCCACAAAATCCGGCTCGAAGGATTTCCACGGCAACGCCTACGACTACCTGCGTAATGACAAGGTGGATGCCAACAACTGGTTCAACAACGAAGGCGGCGGGACTCTGAGCAGCTTGCGTCAGAATATCTTCGGAGGCAGCCTCGGTGGCCCCGTCACCATTCCCGGACACTACAACACCGACAAGTCAAAGACCTTCTTCTTCACGAATGAAGAGTTCCGCATTCGCCACGGCGGCTTGTCGAACGTCGGCGCGATCATTCCTGAGGCCATGCGGAATGGTGACTTCAGCGCCGATCCAACGCTGTTTGGAATTAACAAGAACGGCCTAAGTCTCGATCCCGCTTCGCAAGCCATTCTGGCCAGCGAATATCCGGGGGTGTCTTGCTTGTCCGCCAGCGGTCTGCACGGCACTGATCTCGACACCATCAACAAGGCTTGCATGGACCCCAACTCCGTGGCGATGATGCAGCATTTCTGGCCGTACCTTCCCAACCAAAGCGGCTTTAACAACTACATCGACACCGGCGCGGAAATAAATGACGGCCAGGACTACACGGAGCGCATCGACCATCGCTTCAACGACAAGTGGCTGTTGTTGGCGCGCATATCCTACGAGACCGCCACGGATTCTTTCCCCTATTTGTCCTGGGGGAATAATCCTGAACCCTCCGAGGCGAATGCTTTCAAACAGACCGGTTTCAATAACATGATGCAGTTGACCACCAACATCAACCCCACCACCATCAATCAGTTCACCTTCACCCAAACGGACGATAAGCCGCGGCTCTCCATCAGCGGCGCGGCCTTCCGCACAGGCCTGAACCTATCAATTAACCTGCCCTATGGATACGCCGCCGACCAAACCAATCGCGCCCCGGACATCAGCTTTGCCGAGGGATGGAATGGGACGAGTGATGGTGGTGGACTTCCCATCAACGCCAGCGACCAGGAGAACGTGCTATCCGAGGACTTTACCAAGATCAAGGGCGGACACACGTTACAAGCCGGACTCATGTTGATCTGGGGCATCAAGCGCCAGAGTAACTTCGCCACCACGGAGGGCAGCTATTCGTTCTCGGGCGTGCACTCGGGCGACCCCATCGCGGACTACCTGCTGGGCCTCGACACCTCCTTTACACAGAACAACATCCGGCTGCGCGGCACTTTCCGCTATCTTCAGAACGAAAACTACTTCCAGGATGACTGGAAAGTGAACAAAAAGCTCACCGTCAACTTAGGCGTGCGCTCGGTCTACTACTCCCCTGATACCGAGCAAGGCAACGGCGTCAGCGACTTCAATCCTGCCCTGTATGACCCGTCCCAGGCACCCGTGGTCGAACCCAATGGGCTTTACCTCTCCAACTCGTCGAATGTCCCCATTACGTCAACAGGCGCGGTGGCTAACCTGCTGAACGGCATTGTCTTCCCCTCGAATTACCAGCCCAACCCGAGATTCCCGCTCGCCAAGGCTACACCCGGTGTGCCTGACGGAATCTTCAAAACAGGCATACACTGGGCTCCTCGGGTCGGCTTCGCTTATGATCCTTGGGGAACCGGCAAGACCGTTTTTCGGGGCGGCTACGGCCTCAGCTACGGGCGCATTCCCTTCGCCCTTTACAATGCCGACCTGACCAACCCGGGCTTCACGGAAGGGGTGACGCTCCTCAACGGTACGGTGACCGACCCGAGCTTAGGCTCTCCCGGCGCCCTCTCGGCTGTTGGTCTCACTACCGTCGGCGCGCCGAACTCCACTTTTAACCCCCAGCGGACCCAGACCTACAGCTTTACGATCGAGCGCGAGATCGTACCTGGCGGGGTCTTCAACATTGCCTATGTCGGTAGCCACACCAACAACTACTCGCTCAGCTACGATCACAATTTTCCGCTCCCCGTCGCCGCTCCCTCCATTGCCGGTTGCGCCCTGTCTCCGGGCGAGTCGTACGCCCAACCGGGAGGTTTCCAATTTGATCCGTGCCTCAACACGGGCGCTGTTTCCGGTAACACTACGCGCCCCATTCCCATGTATAACGGAATCAGTGGAGAAGGCCAGTCGGCCGCCGAATGGCCCGCCATGGCCGCCTACAATTCTTTTCAGGCCGGCTACCGTTACGTGACGCACAAGGGCTTGACCCTTACGCTCGCCTACACTTGGCAGCACAGCCTGACCAACGATATCGGTCCTCAGGACCCCTATCTCTTGTTCGCCCACCCCAGAGTCGGTGTGGGGCAGCCAACTTTTGGGCAACATCAATTCTTCAACGGCAGCTACATCTGGCATATGCCTTTCCTGAAGGCCCGGCACGATTTCACGGGGAGGGCGTTGGGAGACTGGACGTTCTCGGGAATCACCACCTTCGCGAGCGGCGCCCCGAATAACGTCTATATGAATAACGGCCTGAACGGAGAGGCAGGCCTTCCCTATTGCGTAGCGTCCGTAGGAGGCCCAAGAACTCACAACGAGTGGTTCAACAAGGCCGCTTTTGTCGCACCACCGTATGGGTTTTACGGCAACTGCGCCTACGGGAACATTATCGGACCCCCGCTGCAAGTGTGGAACTGGGCGCTCTACAAGACATTTGCAGCTACGGAGCGGCTGAAGATTCAGTTGAGATTCGAGGCCTTCAATATCTTCAACCATCCGAACTTCCAAGGCTTGGATCTGGGCGTAGGTGACGGCGCATTCGGCCAAACCACCAGCGCCGCCGACCCGCGGCAATTGGAAGGAGCATTGAAAATTACGTTCTAGCTTGCTGACGTAGGGGCGGCCCTTGGGGCCGCCCCACCGCAGCTTCACCACGGAGACACAGAGGCGCAGAGAAAGAGATCTTTCGTTTTCAATGTCTCTGTGCCTCAGTGCCTCAGTGCCTCAGTGGTGAAAAAGGGCTCTACTGTCCCTGTACCGCTTGTTGCGCCTGCTTCAACACTTCCTGCCGCTCTGAGTACTCTTCGCCATGATATTTTTGGAACTCCGCCAGGGCAGCCTTCGATTTCTCTTTTTCTCCCAATCTCGTATAAGCGTGCGCCAGTTGAAAATACGCCTCCGGAAAGTCCGCTTGCAGCGCGACAGCCTTCTCCAGTTCGCGGCGCGCGTCGGCATAGTCGTTTTCGCGCACCAGCAGGCGGCCTAGCTGGTAGTGCGCCAGCGCGTAGGAGGGCCTGAGCCGGATGCTCCGTTCAATCTCCTTTTGGGCCTCCACGTATTGCCCGGTGTTCTTTTCAGTGGAGATCAACATCATCCCCAGGAAGCAGTGATAGTAAGGGTTATCCGGCCGTAGCTCCACCGCCCGCCGCAGGTGCTGATCTGCAGCGGCAGTCTGGGACTGCGAGAACTCGGTCAAGCCCAAAAGGAAGATGGCGCGGTCGTCGTCAGGTTGCAATGCCAGCGAGCGCTTCAGATACTGGGCTGCCGTCTCAAAATCGTCGGCAATGAAATAGCTGACGCCGATGCTGTAAGGGATATCCGGAGAATTTGGGGCCAACCGCGCCGCCTTCTCGAGGATGGCGACGGCCTTCTGCTGCTCGCCGTATTTTTGTTCGTAGCGAGCGTGCGTCAGGAGGTACGAAGGATTCTCGGGCGCCAATTCGACAGCACGGCTGATTTCCCTCAAAGCGTCAGGTTTATTGCCTGCCAGAACGTCGATGGCTGCACGCAGGCGATGATATTCCGCAATTTGTCCTGCCGCCTTCGAGACCGTAGCGAGAACCGCCTCCGCTTGGGATCCGTTGTTTTGCTGGAGGTATGCAGACGCGAGCGGCAAAACGATTTCGGGTTGGTTCGGCATCAGGCGATCGGCCTCCCTGAGGGCTCCGATTGCTTGCTCTGTCAGCCCGTGATCCAGAAAACACTGACCTAGTGCGAGCTGGTAGGCGGCAGAGTCTTCGAGCTTCCGATCGGCCGATGCCGCCAGCTCGAGTGCCCGGTCCTGCTGCTTGGATTCAAGGTAGGCGCGAATCAAGCTGACGTAGATGTCAGGGCTGGGAGGGCCGGCCCGGTTCGCCTTTTCGAGGTACCCGGCTGCTTCGCCGGGCTTCCCTTCCTCGAGCAGCAGCACGCCGAGGTTGTACAGGGTGTTCACCGATCGGGGGCCCAGTTCGAGCGAGCGGCGGAAATACCTCTCAGCCTCCGCCGGGCTTCCGAGCTTTTGAGTCGCAACCCCGAGATAGAAGTAAACTTGGGCCGAGGAGGGATCGAGTTTCACGGCGTCGAGCAGCTTGCCTTCCGCTTCCTGGTAGCGCTCCTGCTGAATAAGCTGAATCGCCGCCCGGAGGCTATCGCTAGAGGCCCCAGGCGTCGCGCCTTGTTGCGGGTGAAATCCGGGGGGTGATCCTGAGGCCTGCGTCAGGCAGCCGCTGAACCCAAGCATCAAAACGACAGCGGAGGCCAGCAGTTTCTTCGTAAGTTGTACTGTTGAGTGCGTAACCGTCGATCTCAACTTTGCCCTTCGGCCAAATAATATGTCAGCGACATGATCGAGTCAAGGCGCCACCTCATGATTTGACAGACCTTCGCGTCTGAGGCATGATGGCAGACCATCCTGGGGAATTCCCTTTTCGAGGTGTGACATGTTCGATGGAAACCGGCGTTTGCAGGTGAGGCGGACATTTGTTGGCCTGTTGCTGCTGCTCGGTTGGGCAGGCGTTGTCTATGGAGCGGAAGGCCCGGCGGCTCCAACCGACTTGCGCTGCGAATATCTTTCGAACCCCATGGGCATTGATGTTCAGAAGCCCCGGTTTTCGTGGGTGCTCCATCATTCTGAGCGCGCGCAGGTGCAGACCGCCTATCAGATTCTTGTCGCCGGCAGCGACGATGACCTAGGGCGGGATGCCGGCGGCGTTTGGGACTCGGGAAAAGTGAACTCGAGCGACTCGACTCAGGTGGTCTATGCGGGAAAAGCCCTCTCCAGCGGGAAGACCTACTACTGGAAGGTCAGATATTGGGACACGACGAGCAATGCCAGCCCTTATAGCGGCACCACTCAATTTGAGATGGGCTTGCTCGCCCGCGACGAGTGGAAAGGGCAATGGATCGAGGGGAACGTGCTCCGGAAGGAGATCGCCCTCGAGGGCAAGATTGTTCAAGCCCGTGCCTACGTCACTGCGCTTGGCTACTACGAACTGCGGATCAACGGCGAGAAAGTGGGGAGAAATGTACTGGACCCGGCTTTTACGACCTACCCCAAGCGAGTCCTGTATAGCACCTACGACGTGACGCGCCGCCTGCGCAGTGGAAAGAACGCCCTGGGAGTGATGCTCGGCGGCGGCTGGGCGACGCTCGGCAAACGCTTCTTCGACCCCGAAGTCGGGCCTTACTACAAGGCTCCGGCGCTCTTGCTGCAAATCAATATCGAACTCGAAGGTGGGAAGACAGTGTCCATGGTAAGCGACGGCTCCTGGAAAGCGGCGCAGGGCCCCATCGTCAGCGACAGCGTTTATGACGGTGAGCTTTATGACGCGCGGCGCGAGGCGCCCGGGTGGGACCACCCGGGATTCGATGATTCGACGTGGAGCGCCGCGCAAACGGTCGAAGGCTCGAAGGGAATTCTCTCCGCGCAGATGATGCCGCCCATTCGCGTCGTCGACTCGATGCTGCCGCGCAGCATCGCTAACCCCAAGCCTGGCGTTTTCGTGTTCGATATGGGGCAGAACATGAGCGGCTGGGTCGAGCTTAAAGTGCAAGGCCCGGCCGGAACGCAGGTGACGCTGCGTTTTGCGGAATTGGTCTACCCCGATGGGATGATCAATCGCGAGAACCTGGGCGAGGCGAAATCACGCGATATTTACACTCTAAAGGGAGAAGGGCAGGAAACGTACGAGCCGCGATTTACGTATCACGGCTTCCGATACGTCGAAGTGACAGGCTTTCCGGGAACACCCAGCCTGGACTCTTTGCGTGGCCGGGTTGTACACACGGCGGTAGGAACCTCAGGGAGTTTTGTTGCTTCGAAGCAGATCCTGAATGACATTCAGAGACTCATTCACTGGTCGCAGCTCACCAATCTCTTCAGCATCCCGACCGACTGCGACCAGCGCAACGAGCGACAGGGTTGGATGGGCGATGCGCAGGCGACCGCGGAAGAGGCCATGATGAATTTTGACATGGCCGCGTTCTACACCAATTTCATCCGCGACATTCGCGACGCTCAGTTCCCTGACGGCTCGCTGCCCGACACGGTTCCTCGCAAGTACGGCGGCGTCCCCGGCGACCTGGGCTGGCAAACGGCTTATCCGTTGTTGTGCTGGTATATGTGGCAACAGTACGGAGACCGCCGCATCCTGGAGGAGAACTATGACAGCCTGAAAAAGTACGTTGCGTTTTTGCGCAGCCACGCCCAGGACAATGTTTATCGCCTTCACTGGGAGGGCGACTGGGTCGAGCTTGCCCACACGCCTGGTGATTACATCGGCGACGTTTGGTACTACTACGACGTGTCGTTGTTTTCAAAGATGGCGCAGATCCTCGGGAAGGCCGATGAGGCTGCATCCTATGGGCAGTTGGCGGGGCAGATAAAAGACGCTTTGAATCGTACTTTCTTTGACGCACACACCGCGAACTACGCGAACGGAACCCAAACGGCCAACGCCATGGCGCTCGCTTTGGATCTGGTTCCCAAAGAGCATCGCGAAGCCGTCCAGCGCAGCCTGACGGACGATATCGTCTACGGCCACAACACCCACCTGACGACAGGTTTCATTGGCGTGAAGTTTCTGATGCCTTTGCTGACCACTCTCGGGCGCTCGGACCTGGCTTACGATCTGGCCGTGCAGACCACGTACCCCAGTTGGGGCTACATGGTGGAGCGCGGCGCGACCACCCTCTGGGAGCTCTGGCAGGATAAAGCGGGGCCTGCCATGAACTCTCATGACCACATCATGTTCGGGAGCGTGGGCGCGTGGTTCTACAACGCTCTGAGCGGGATCAACCTTGGCCCCGAAAGTGTTGGCTACGAGCACATTCGCATCGCTCCGCAGATTGTTGAAGACCTGCACTCGGTCAGCGCTTCCCTTGAGACCATACGCGGAACCGTTTCTTCATCCTGGAGTCATTCCTCCGGCGTCATCACGCTCGAGGTGACGGTTCCGGTCAACAGCGATGCCCAGGTCGTCATTCCACCGGAAGCACAGATGACGGATGTCGAGATCAGGGAAGGCGACCGGGTGGTCTGGGAGAATGGCCGCTACGTGAGCGGCGACCCGGGTATTAAAGCCGCCACCCAGGAAGGGAAGTTGGTGGTTTTTCGCGTCGGGTCAGGCAACTACTCGTTCCGGCTGACAGGCAGCGAATGAATGGCCGCCTTGCATTATGGGCTTTCCAGTGGATACCATATAGTCAGGAGCAGTCGATGGGACTCCTACACGTGACTGTTGCGTTAAAGGGCTTGGGAAGCGCGGCCGGCAGTTATGAGGCGGACTTCCTCGTCGATACCGGTGCCACGGATTGCCTGGCTCCGGCGAGCAAACTCCGGCAAATTGAAGTGCAACCGGTCGGAAAGATGGTGTACGAATTGGCCGACGGGACCAAACACGAATACGCCTTCGGCCTTGTCGAGATTCGGTTCATGGGTGAAATCACTGCTGGACGCGTGATTTTCGGCCCTGATGATGTGGAGCCGTTACTCGGGGTCACGGCGCTTGAATCCGTGGGCATCACCGTCGACCCCGCGAATCGCGCCCCAAAGCGGCTGCCTGCCATTCCCCTAAAACGCATGGCGTAGGACCTATTGCTTTTCGGATTTCAGAACCAGCGTCTGTTCCGTGTACGGCACAATCTCGACCGGACCCTCGAGCCCGCAGACGTCGATGTTGGCAAGAATCCGATGCGACGGCCCTAGCGCGCGGGCATTGGCTTCGGTGTTCGTGACGCGGATCTTCAATTGGTTCTCGCCCGGCTTTATAAACTTCGTAATATCCAGCCTGTAGGGCCGCCAGACTAAAGTGCCCGCCTGTTGTCCGTTGACATAGACATCCGCTACGGAGCTTACGCGGCCCAAGTCGAGGACGAGTCGCCTGCCGTGATAGGAATCGGGTATGAGGAAGCTCTTCTCATAGATCGCAGTTCCGGAGAAATTGGCCAGCGGCGTCTTCGTCCACGATTCGAGAGCGAAGGGCTTCATTCCACTCACAAATTCTACCGGCGAACTCAACCGGTCGTCCGCGCGCCCGACGATGACGAGCATGTTCCTTTCTACCCGTAGCAGCGCGCGAATGTCGATGGGTGCGCCGCCCGAGGGCTTAAGTTCGACGCCGTTCAAGATCAGGCGGTAAGGGTCGTGCAACGCGGGCGGAACTACGGCCGTAACCCCCGGTGGGACTTCCGTTCGGTGCCAGCGCATTGTTGGAGTGGTGTTTGCCGCTTTCCGTACATCGTAAGGCAGCATACCGTTGATCACGCCGCGCAGCGTCTTGCCTTCCCGGTCCGCGACCCTGAAGGTGAACCCGTAATAGCCGCTGGCCGCGCCTCTGCCTACGCCTACTTTCAGGAGCACTTCATTCCACCCCGAGCGCAGTTCGACGGGAATCCGGTCAGCCCAGTCATCGTTCATCTCGTACCAGAACGGATGGCGCAGGCGCGCGAACACCTGCTGGTGGTTCAGCCACGCCTTGAGGCAGTTGTCCGCCGCCATCACAAACGTGGCTTGCTGCTCCCGGGGTGAATAGAGATAAGCAAGCGCGTAGCTCGTGATCCAGTCGTGCCCCGATGTATCCAGGGCGCGATTGAACTGGACGATATGGGCGGAATCGTCGAACGGGCCGCCTTCAGTCAGCATCCAGATGTTCCAATGGCCCAAGGTCAGGTAAGGCTCGTCGCCGTAGTAACGCTTCCAGCCCACAACTTCGCCGTCGAGACCTGCGTACGCCTTCTCCGGCTTGAACTCGGTTTCGGGCGGGTAGACGGTATCGAAACCCGCATCGTCCGCATTGGGGAACGGGCCGATGACGTTCCAGTTGCGTACGGTGTTCTCCGCTTCGCTCAGCCAGAGGGATGGCCAGGCAGCATCGTCGAACTGGGGATTCGCCCATCCCAGCTTTTCTCCTGCGCCTTCCGGATCGTCATTGACTTTCACGTAGGGAACTCCCACGCGTTCAGGCTCAGGGCGAAATTCCCAATCCCCGGAAAGCGAAATGGGATTTAGTCGAGGAATAGGACTGCGCGCCCGATAAGTCTGGCCATCCGCGCGCATGGTGACTTCGATCTCGTCCCGCGTGGCGGGCGCCGAGAGTCGCACCTGGATAGCGCCGGGTTGGCGCGAAACAACCTCGAGGCTTTCCGCGTTCGTGCTCACGAGTTCGGCTTTCTGAGCCTGTCCTTCGAGCGGATTGAAGACCACGTAGTAAGCATCCCAGGGCGCGAAATCCAGCCGCACTTCGGTTCCGTCGGCACGGTTCACGTAGAACAAAGGCGAGCGCTTGCCGCTCAGGGCGTCCCATTTCTCAGGTACCCCGGGTACGGCGAGGAGAATCTGATTGGTTCGAGGCCGGTCGGAGTCGTTGACAACCCAGTAGTAGTTTTTTCCCAGCTTTTCACGATGTTCGAAATAGAGGTTGTCCGATGAGCCCGAGACGGCCCGCACGTCTTTGGGGACGCTCGCATCGAGTAAGTCGATCAAGGTCTCGACGTCTTGCCCCACGAAAGAGGCAAGGCCGCCTGCGGCGCTGTGCTGCTCCGTGAAGGCTAAGGGCGTCTCGCTCGCGCCCGCGCCAAACAGGCCGTCGATACCCGCTTTCACTTCGGGGTCATGGTCGCCCGCCTCAGGCGAAGAAGTCGGCAGCATGCGAATTCCAAACACCTCGCCTCCGGCCTTATAAAACTCTGCGATCTTCTCCAAAGAAGTTCGACTGAGGGTGCTGATGGGCGGCAGGATGATTGCACGGAACCGCTGCGGGCCGATCACCAGTTCCTTGCCCTCTACTCGCGCGCCGGCCAGATAGGCGTCATCGGCGATGTTGTAATCCCACTGCCGGTCTGCGAGGCGGAGAATAAGGCGCGTGTAATAGTCGTTGACGGTGATGGTGAGGTTCTTCCAAACCGCCGGCGTCTGGATCTGATTGTAAGGCGCGCTGCCGGAGAAAACGGGATCGGAGTGCGCCCACATCGAAAGAATGGGATAGTAAAGCAGGACATTGGCGGCGTGGCGGCTCTCGGAATTCATGTAGCTGATGCGCCGCGTATAGTCCGCATAATAGTGGAAGTTGGGCCAGTAGGGTTGATGCAGCCAATCGGGAGGATAGTTCGCACGCGAGGCGTCGTAATTGAACGCATGACCCACAAAGAGGTTAACTCCCCACAAACCAATTCCGTTCGTTCCGCGCCGCAAACCCTCCATGTCCAGGTAGGAATCGGTCCCCTGGACGCCCTGATTTTCGCACATAAAGCGCCGCCCCTCGAAGTCCGCCACGGATTGAGCGACTTTGAAGTTGAGCGGCTGGCGGCCAAAATCCAGGAGGGAATCCACGCCCACGGGGTTAAGGCCGCGTTCGACGGCAAACAAGCTGCCCTCGAGCGCCGCGGCCCATTGGAGCGATTCTTCCCACGCGTGACCCGTCCGTCCGATGCCGAGTCCGGCTGCCCCCTCGGTAATTCCTGTCCAGAAAGACTCTTGATAGAGCTGAGTAATCGTCGCCAAGTAATCGCATCGGACCTTGGTTGTGGAATCTCCCCCGTCGTAAATCAGCAGAGGCAGTACCTTCTGAAGATCGTAGCCTGTGCGCTGCCTGAAGGCGTCGAATAAGGCCGGCGTCCATGCGATGCGATAACCGTAGTCGCCCTCGTGGTCCGCGAAGGAATAATGGACGGTGCTGCCGAAGTACGAAGCAAAGCGCCGATGGAATTCACCGTAGGCCAAGTCGAAGAACACGTTCATCGCCTGCGGATTCATCAAGTCCACGACCCCACCGTCGAATCCCATCGATGGCTCGAGATAAAACTCCACGATGAGCCACTCTCCCTCGCCCGCCTGCCATTTGACTTGTCCTGATCCCGCAGGTACCGGCAGGAGTTGCAAGCTCTGCGCGTCAATCCGATTTTCGCTTAGCCAGCGAGCCGCCACTACGGCCTGTAGCTCCTGCGGAGCGGCGAGCGCGACCTCCTTCGGCCCATTGACCACTTCGGCCTTGTAGCTCAGGCTCTTCATTCGGTATTCCGGTTTTCGCGCCAGCACCTCGCTCTGGTGGTTCCCGGCCATCCAGATGTTGCGCGCCTCGCCGGATGGCCAATCGTATTCGTCGACGAAGTTGAATTCAAAGCCGCTACGCTTGGCCTGCTCGAGGCCAGCCCCAATGGCCTGCCACCATTCCTCGGAATGGTAGGGGGTCAGAAGTCCGTCCCGCGCATGCAGGAATGCCCCATAAACGTGCTGGTCGACCATCCGTCGGATTTCTTCCTGGATCTTTGGACCTTCCATTTTGCCGTTCCAGAACCAGAACGGCATGGTCGAGTATTCGCGCGCAGGATCGAGGAAGCCGGAATAGAGATCGCCGCCTTGCGCTTGGCCTCCCCCGCTCTCAAGGGTTTTACGGACCTCGGGCCCGGCGGCAGAAAAGCGTCTTCCAACAGGTAGGTATGAGATTAGAGAGAAAATCAGAATCAGGCCGATACGTCGATACATGAGTCATCTCCATACAAGCAGTAGGGGCAGCGAAACCCGCCCCTCGCCTCGCAAGGGCTGCGCGGCCAGACGAGCCTAACACAAACGCCGAAGTTCTGTGCTTCTTCGTATTAGCGCTGGAATTCGCGGCGAGCTTTTATGTCCGTGGGTTCACGACTTGTCAAGGTGATTTTGGCAGAGTGGACTTGTATGCTGAGGCGCGGGCGGACTGCGCCGCAATTTGATGCGGCAGCCCACGAACTAGCAGACCGCTACGCTTTCAGCCTGGATTCTGAGATCACTTCGTCCAGGTTCTTCGAGAACGAGCTCGAGACCTTACACCGGAATACAAATAGTGCTAGCGGACGGCCGGCTCTTTACGCATTTGTTGGCGCAGCAGAGATAGCCTTCCGGGCAACAAGCGCCGCCGCAGCAGATCTCACGGGGACTGGAGCAGCATTTGCCGTTGCAGCAAGCAACCCCACGCGCGCAACAGGTGTTGTTGCCGCAGCAGGTCGATTGAGGACTGCAGCAGGCCGAACCGCAGCAGCTTTGCGGCTTTGGGCAGCATTGGCTCCCGCCGCAGCAGGTCGAACCATGACTGCAGCACCCTGATCCGCAACAGGTTGTCGCATCGTCGCAACAGTGGGTATTTGAACAGCAGATTTGGTCACCGTCGCACACCAACTTGCCGCAGCACTTGTAGCCCGCGGGATAGCACTTCCCGTTACACAGGACCTGGTGGTTTGAGCACTTTGGATCGGTCCCGTCCGCCGCTCCCAAGATGCGGGCAGCCCTTGCCAGGCCCAAGGAGGCCAGCATGGCGCCGCTGACCAATTTAAACGCTTTTCTTCTGGAGATCGGGCTGGCAATGGCCCGTGAAATCTCGTCTATAAGTGCGCTCATTTATTCTCCTCCTCCTGCATTGCCCCATGCGTCACGGACTGGCGCCTTTACGGTGTGTCTCCCGGGCCGAGCATTGCTTGTTGTTTGCAGACGCGCTCTGCTGCGCCGGGTACATCAGAAACGACCTCTCTGCCGCCGCGGCTGCCTTTCCAAGTGCTGTCACTCGCCCAAGCATTGCCGGTCTGCGTTGTCCCCACCCGCCCGTTGAGGACGTCTTCGACGGACACTCCGGGCGGGGCCCACATGAAGCCCCCGGAGCCGGCGACCAACCAAGAATCGACTGTTTTGAAGTTTTCTTGCTCCTACCCCGGGACGATCCTAGTAAAACGTACCAAGCAGTTGGCGTCAAGTATTGAGGCGACTATTGACTATTTTTAGCCTAACTTCTCCTACTTGCCGCAGGATGGGTATAATGCTTGGCATCGTGGCTGAGCCATGCCATGGCCGGCGGCAGTCTTGTGGCCGACCTGGGCAGCGCGCAGAGAAGCCACGGAGGAGGAGCATCCAAATTGAAGGTCAGGAAAGCGGTCATCACTGCGGCGGGAGCGAATCAGCGTGCCCTTCCACTGCAAACTCTGATCCACGACGGGGTTGAGAAATCCGTGCTCGGCATCCTCATCGAGCAGGCCCTCACCGCAAACGTCGGGGAGGTTTGTGTCGTGGTGTGGCCCGGTGATGAGGCTCGATACGCACAAGCTGCCGGAAGCTTGGCTGGCGCCGTGAGGTTCGTTCCACAAGAACGCCCGGGAGGATACGGCCACGCCATCTACTGTGCGCGAGAGTTCGTTGGCAACGAGCCTTTCCTGCACTTGGTTGGGGACCATTTGTATGTCAGCGCCGCGACCCTGGGCGTACAGCGCCTGGTGGAACTCGCTGAGAGCGAATCGTGTTCGGCGTCCGGTGTGCAGCCTACACGAGAAAGCTTGTTGCCCCGGTATGGCGCTGTGGCAGGGCGCCGTGTACCTGGCCGCCAAGGGCTTTATCGGGTCGAGACAGTGATCGAGAAGCCCACTCCGACCGAAGCCGAGCAACGGCTGATGGTGCCGGGTATCAGGGCGGGTTACTACTTGTGTTTCTTCGGCATACACGTTTTTACTCCTACCGTAATGGACTTGCTCGGGCGTCTGTTGGCCAAGCCGGATGCGGGCCCGGTTACCCTCTCGGCCGCCCTCGCCGAACTCGCCCGGCAGGAGCAGTATCTGGCGCTTGAAGACACTGGGAAGCGGTATGATCTTGGCGCCCGCTACGGCTTGCTGATTGCGCAACTGGCCCTGGCATTGAACGGGCGGGAGCGCGACGAGGTGCTGTCGCACCTGCTGGAACTGCTCGCAGAGCGTGAAATGGCCGCGCACCGGGGAAACCAGGACGGGAAGCAAGCGGTACCCGGTTAGCACGAACCAAAGAAAGCAAGATTTGTCACTTCGTCCTCTCTCACATTTCCATGCTTAGTGATGCGTGTGGTGAGCCGCCTTATGAGCCAGTTGATTCGAGTCATTACCGCCCGCGACCCGGAAACCCGCAATTGCTCGCTGGATGCGCTTTGCCGCGCAGCACCGCTCGAAGTGCTGCTGGCCGAATGCGCGGCGCTCGACCGTTTCCGCCGCACCAGCGACAATCTCTACGAGCGGGTACGCGCCCTGTTTTTCCTTTACGCTATACACCGATTTCACCTTCTCGTCAGGCGGGACATCGGAACCCGGTCTCAGATTCCATTCGGGGGCTACGTCAATCTTCTGAAGCGCCGCTTCGATGAAGCGGTGGATATATTCCTGGCGCAGCAGGCCGCGGAAGGTCCAAGCGCTCCCATCTCCAGCGCGCTTGCCGCCGGCTATCGCGCCTTGGGCTTTCAAACCCTCGCTGATCAGGTGCGTCGCAGTGTCCGCTCGGTGCGCGGCAACCAGTGGATGTTCCGCGCCGCTCACCCCGACGACGCGCCCTTACGCATTCGCCCTGAAATGCTGACCCGTGAGGCCTCGAGCCAACTCTTTCCGATTCTCTGTGAGGCCACGCCGGTCCGCATGGACCTTAGCCATAGTGGTTGGAGCGACATCTTCTTCCTGGGGATGGACTTTCCGGAAGGCGCCCGGGTGCTGAACATTTCGATTGACCTCGGTGTGCGCGGCTCCGGCACGCCCAGGCCGCCCGTGGAAGCCTGGTTACGCGTCATCGATCAACCGGTGCTGCGCCTGGTCAGTGCCGACCTCAAGAGCAGCGCTGAAATCAGCACCATTGCTGAAGTCTTCGATTTCGCCCGCGACTATCTCGGCCTGCTCAAGGCGGCGGTGATCGCCTCCGGCATCGTTCCGCCGGGAATGGAGGGCGCCACTCAGCCGCTTGCGGACGTTCTGATGCGCCTCACGGGCAGGCGGGGGTGCGGCATCGAGATCGTAAGCAAGGTGAATGACATCCCGCGCGGTTCGCGCCTCGCTGTATCCACCAGTCTTCTCGCCTCGCTCATTTCCGTGTGCATGCGCGCCACCAATCAGATTCACTCCCTCACCGGCGGCCTGGAAGAGCAAGACCGGCGCCTCGTGGCGGCGCGAGCGATCCTGGGCGAATGGCTGGGCGGCTCGGGCGGCGGTTGGCAGGATTCGGGGGGCGTATGGCCTGGAATCAAGCTTATCTTCGGGGTATTGGCGCAGGAAGGCGATCCGGAATTCGGCGTCAGCCGAGGACGCCTGCTGCCAGATCATCGCATCTTCGACTACACGCATGTGCCGCTGGAAATTCGCGACAAACTCCAACGCAGTCTCGTGCTTGTCCATGGCGGCATGGCGCAAGACGTGGGCCCGATTCTAGAGATGGTGACCGAGAAATACCTGCTTCGTTCGGAGAACGAATGGCGCGCGCGCGCAGAAGCCATTCACATCCTGGACGACCTCATCGGCCACCTGAAAGACGGCGACATCAAGGCTATTGGCGCCGCGACCGGGCGCAACTTCGAAGGCCCCATCCAGACCATTATTCCCTGGGCCGGCAATCTCTACACGGACACGCTGATTCGCCGCGTGCGCACGGAAATGGGCGACGACTTCTGGGGCTTCTGGATGCTCGGCGGAATGTCGGGCGGCGGCATGGGTTTCCTTTTCAATCCGGGCCGGAAGGAACCAGCACTGGAACGCTTGCAGGCCATCATGAGCGAGACCCGGCGCCGCATGGAGTCGTCCGTTCCCTTCGCCATGGAGCCTGTGGTCTACGATTTCGCGATCAACGAACGTGGGACGGAGGCGGTTCTGCTGCGCGGCGACTCCGCCCTGATGCCGGCGGCGTATTACCAACTTATAGTCCCGCCGCTATTGCGCATCGAATCCCGCCTGCTTTCGCCCGTGCGCCGCGCCGAACTGGAGCGATTCACGACTGCCTGCCGCGAACTCCCGGAGTTCCAGGGCATGGTGCAGCACGTCTTCGAACACCTGATCCCGCACAGCGCACAGCAGTCGGAGCGCGCGCTGAGCCTCGAAGCCCTCCTCGAGGCCCACGCCTTCGACCGGACGGAACACGAGCAGATCCAGGCAGACCTGCGCAGCGGCAGGGTCGGCTTAGCGCAGAACCGCCTCCCTGCGAGCAGCCGGATTGCCGATGGCAGTCCTGATGACCTGTTTGACGCCACCCGCGAGATGGCCCCGCGCTACCGTGATATCGGTCGAGATGCGTTGGCGGCGGGGATGGTGGCCGTGGTCTCGTTTGCGGGAGGTGTGGGGAGCCGCTGGACGAAGGGCGCGGGCGTGGTCAAGGCCCTCAATCCGTTCTGCAAATTGGGTGCTGGCCGCCGGAGCTTTGTTGAGGCGCACCTGGCCAAAAGCCGCCAGACGAATCGTGTTTACGGCACGTTCCTGCCCCACGTGATTACCACAAGCTACCTGACCCACGATGCCATCGAGGCTCATCTGCGCGCCGAGGGGAACTACGGCTACAGCGGACCCCTGCTCCTTTCGCCCGGCCGAGCCATCGGTCTGCGCCTGGTGCCCATGGAGCGCGACCTGCGTTTTGCCTGGGAAGAAATGCCGCAGCAAATGCTCGACGAGCAGGCCCAGAAAGTCCGCGAGAGTTTACGCGCTTCGCTGATTGCCTGGGCGCGGCAAATGGGCGAAGGCACGAGCTACACCGACAACCTGCCCCTCCAGTGCCTGCATCCCGTCGGGCACTGGTATGAGCTGCCGAACCTGATCCGCAATGGCACCCTGGTTCGATTGTTCGAAGAAAGGCCGCGACTGAAATATCTGCTGGCTCACAACATCGATACCACGGGAGCCAATGTCGACGCCGGATTGCTCGGCTACCACATCGAGCAGGGGGCGGCTCTTACGACCGAAGTGATCTCCCGCCACATTGAGGATCGGGGCGGTGGCTTGGCTCATATCGACGGCCGACTGCGCTTGATCGAGGGTCTCGCCCTCCCCAGTGAAGAGGTTGAATCGCGCCTGTCTTGGTACAACAGCGCTACCTATTGGATCGACATTGACCAGCTCCTCGCCGTCTTCGGACTTACCCGCACCGACTTGACAAACTCGGATCTTCTCAACACCTCAATCCGCAACTTGGCGGCCCGCATGCCCACTTACATCACACTTAAGGACGTGAAGAAACGTTGGGGAAAAGGCCAGGAAGACGTATTTCCAGTAGCACAATTTGAAAAGCTCTGGGGAGATACGACCGCCTTGCCGGAACTGAAATGCAGGTTTGTAGCCGTGCCACGGACGCGCGGGCAGCAGCTTAAAGAACCGGCGCAACTCGATGGCTGGCTGCGCGACGGTTCCGCCGCGTACGTCGAATCGTTGTGCGATTTTTGAGTCGAGAGTCGAGAGTCGAAAGTTCAGAAGTCGAGAAGTCGACGAGTCGAAAAGGCGAAGACATGAAGCCGTGGAAGCCAAAGACCCGTGCGGTGATGCAGTCAAGTCGTGGACGAATCGAACAGTCACCGAGTCCAGAAACGGATAATCGAGAGGTCTCAGTTTCTTGAATCTGGAATCTGGAATTTGGAATTAGGCCTCCGCCGCCCACGTTTTGACACGAGACGTGGAAGCCAGCTCTCCACCTGCCCATCTGCCCACCTGCCTATTTGCCCACCTGCCTATTTGCCCACCTTCTCGCTGAAAAATTTCGCCATGATATCCAACGCTTCCTTCGTCTCCGGCAAGTGGTAGTCATACCAGAAAGCGTGCGGAAGCGCTTCGAACACCACAAGCTGTGCGTCCACGCCGGCCCTTAGGAACGTGCGGTGCAGGATGGTCGTCCCGCTCAGCAGCAGATCGCGCGTACTCGTCACGAAGAGCGTGGGCGGGAATCCGTGCAGGTCGGCATAGAGCGGCGAAAGCACCGGATCTTTGGGATCGGTGTTTCCCACGTATGCCGAGGCGTGAGGACGCGCCGAGGGCGGGTTGAGGTGACCGGACCATCCCCAAATGGTAAAAAGAGCGTCCGAGTCCGCCCCCTGGCTCATATCGCCGGTCCCGGAAAAAACGCCCAACGCAGCGGGGAGCGGCAGGCCATCTCGTCCGAAGCGGGAGGCAGCTTCGGCGGTAAGAACAGCTCCCGCAGAAGTCCCAAACAGCCCTATCTGACTGGGCTTGTGGGTCTTCAAGAGCTCTTTGTAGACCGCCTCCGTATCGTCCACCGCAGCCGGAAACGGGTGCTCCGGAGCAAGCCGGTAGTAGAGGGAAACTACGGGGATTTTGGTGAGGTAGGCAATGGGGATGCCTTCCACAAGCGAGCCTGAATCCGAGTTGAATCCCCCGCCGTGGACATTGATCAGGACGCGGCCCCCCATTTCGGAGTCCGGCGGCTCACCCGGAGCCGGAGTAATCACGTCACAGCGCACTCCGCCCAGAGTTTTTTCCTGGATGTCCACCGGGTAAAGCTTGCGAGCCTCCTCCGACCGGCCCTTCCGAAATGCGTCGGTTAGCGTACGCCGCTCAGCCAGCGTCGGCTCCGGGCCAGACGGGCCGGGCCGCGAGATAAACTTCTGCGCCTCAGGGCTGATCGTCCTCGGCACAGGAATGACCCGCGTGACGTGCGCCGTCCCGTCCGCATCCACACTGCACGTGTCCGCCGTCACAGACGACGTGCTCTGCTGCGCACAGAGTCCCGAAAAAGAACTTCGACCGTCGGGAAGTGGCGGCGCCACCAGCCAAATCGCCCCCATAATAAAAGCCAGCCTGCCCATAGCACGCCCATGCCCCTTGGTCCGCATAAGTCCCTCCCTTGGTTGCTTTCGTTTATAGCGAACCATCAGAACACAAACCAGCCTATCGGCGCAACCTGGCCGAGGCGGAAGCGAGCCGGGTAGGGGAGGCAGGAGACGGGAACGGGAGCGGGGACGCTCCCGCGGCGCCGCGCCCGCGGTTGGGCTTGCCCTCCGCTCCGCCCTTCGGGCTCCTCTGAGCTTCGCTCCGGGCAAGCCCAACGGCGAGGAAAAAACAGAGAACAAAGAAAAGAACAGAAAAGGGGACATTTCTAAAGAGCGTTGACGGTTTAAAAAAAGAGCTTGACAAACTACGCATAACAAGATAGCCTAGAATCGGGTGCTGGGTGCATCCGCTATGACCGTCCACACCTCGCCATCGGCTCTTTTGAATTGTCCACCAAATCGACCACCCATGGCCACTCCTTATCCAAGGAGGCGAACTCCAAGCTCCCCTCCTCGGATGAGGAGGGGTGGGGGTGGTGCGACTTCGTGATCTTTGCGAACTTTGCGCCTTGGCGTGAAACCGGTTTTTTTGAATGTCGAAAACGCCGGAACAAAGCGAGAATGTCTATGAAAACAAAGGATCGGACCGGAGATCAACCACCCCTGGCCCCTCCTTATCCAAGGAGGGGAATAAGTTGGCTGTTAGCTGAAGGCTGACTGCTGAAAGCTGCTTTTTGATCGAACGAACCGGGAATGTCTATGAAAACAAAGGATCGCAGTGGAAAACTCGCAGATAGGAGCGGGTTGCTGCCCTGCCTCGTGGTCGCCACTTTGTCGGCCCTCCTCTCCGCCACCGGTTCCGCGCGTACGGTCAAGGACCAAACCGGCCGGATGGTAAACGTCCCCGAGAATCCTCACCGCCTGGTTTCTCTTGCCCCCAACATCACGGAAATCGTTTACGCTCTGGGACTTGGCGATGAACTGGTCGGCGACACGGACAACTGCGATTTTCCGCCTCAAGCCAAGAGCAAGCCGCACGTCGGAACAATGGTCAATCCCAGTCTGGAACGAATTGTCGCCTTGAAGCCCGACTTGGCGCTGGGCACTCCGGAGGCCAACCGGCGTGAGACCGCGGACCAACTTGAACGGTTGGGCATACCGGTTTACGGGGTGACGGCGAGCACTTTGCACGGGACTGTAGCCTCGATCGAGGACTTAGGCAAAGTCCTGGGACGCTCGGCCGAGGCGACGCGCCTCGTGGCGCAGATGCAGGCCCGGATCGACCGCATCGAGAATCGTATCAAGGGTCAGCCCGAGCCCAGGGTACTTTTCGTGGTCTGGTATCGCCCGCTGATTACGGTCGGTCCCCACACGTTTATTGCGGACGTCATCCGCGCCGCCGGAGGGATTCCGATCGGCGCGGATCTGAAAGGCGAATGGCCGCGTTTGACCCTCGAGGAGTTGCTGCCCCTCAATCCCGACGTGATTCTTTTTCCCAAGACTGAGTCCTTTTCTCCCAGCCTTGGGGAATTTCGCGGTCTGCCAGGGTGGAAGGACTTGCGAGCGGTGAAGGGCGGCCGCATGGATTTCGTTTCCGAGACCATCGAGCGGTCGGGCCCACGTTTGGTGGACGCTCTGGAAGAGTTGGCTAATATTCTGCACCCGAGGCAGCCTTGATGAGTCTTGAAACAGCGGCGCAGGCGTCCCGCTTGGGCAGCAAGAACTCCGGTGCGAGCCTTGAATCAGAGCTAAGATCGCGTTTCGCCGCTGTTTGATCTTGAATCTGGAATCTGAGATCTGGAATACTGAGATGACCGTTCCCGCCACACCGCGCAATGTGATCATGGTTTCTGTGACCATGTTCTTGCTTCTCGCCCTGGTGGTGTTGGTGTCGTTGACGATGGGGGCGGTACATTTGCCGTTCGAAGCAGTGTGGCGAGCACTGGTTTCACGAGGGGGAAACTCCGAGGCGGCGGTCATTGTGCTTCAGATTCGGCTGCCACGGATTCTTCTGGCCATTCTCGTCGGTGCGGCGCTTTCAGTCGCAGGCACAGGACTTCAGGCATTGCTGCGCAATCCGCTGGCCGATCCTTACGTGCTGGGAATCTCGAGCGGCGCTGCCGTAGGAGCCATTTTCGCGCTCTGGATCGGCGGGCGTATCGCGGCCGCCTCGCCCCTGGCGGCCTTCGCCGGAGCGATGATCACCATGGTTTGGGTCTACTTGCTGGGAAGGAGCGGCGGGCGCCTGGCGAGTTACACGCTGATCCTGGCCGGCGTGATTACCGCCTCGTTCTTATCCGCCATCATTCTGTTTATGCTCACGCTGCTCCCGACTCGCGATGTGCGCGGCATCGCCTTCTGGCTAATGGGTGATCTCAGCGTGACCCCTGTGGCGGAGCTACGCATCCTCGCTCCGGCCATCGTCCTGGCCATTGCGGGTGTTTACGTGCTGGCCAAGGATTTGAATGTGCTGCTCCTGGGTTCGGAGGAGGCAGCCCACTTGGGAGTCAACGTAGTGTGGGTCGAATTGGGCGTCTATATCCTCGCGTCGTTGCTGACCGGAATCGCGGTCTCGACCAGCGGCGCCATCGGCTACCTTGGCTTGCTGGTGCCTCACCTGGGCAGAATGCTGGTGGGTAACGACCACCGCATGCTGCTCCCCACGGCTGCCCTGGGAGGCGCTATTCTTCT
>JBELAJ010000320.1:0-9526 GCA_049508935.1 Terriglobia bacterium
TGAAATCTGACCCCTCGATGGCGAGAAAGATCGGGCGCATCGCGCTGATGGGCGGCTCGATCGCGCGCGGTTACGGGCCGGATTCGAAGCCCGAGGCCGAGTGGAATATCAAGTCGAACCCGCAAGCGGCCCAGACCGTGTTCTCATCCGGCGTGCCTCTGCTCGTGGCTCCGCTCGACGTGACGGCCATGCTGCAACTCGACGCCGCCGGACGCCGTCGCGTCTTCACCCGTCTCACGCCGGTGACGAACGCCTTAACGATTCTCTACCACCTCTGGGGCAATGAGACCCCGACTCTCTTTGACCCCATGGCGGTGGCCATGCTCATTGACCCAAACAGCTGCGAGACGCAACAATTAGCCGTCGAGGTTGATGCGCAGGGATTCACTCGAGTCGCCGGAGGCAAGCCCGCCGACGCTACCGTAGGGATGCACGCAGACCCCAAGAAATTCTTTGAGTTTTATCTGAAGCGGGTCGCGCCGTGAAGTAAGGTGTCAGGGGTCAGGGGCCAGGTGTCAGGTTATTTGTGATTTGCGATTTGTGATTTCTGATTGACCGGTACCTGCGCTTGCCTGCGAATCAAGCTACGTTCGTCATTCCCGCGAAAGCGGGAATCCAACGTCTGCTGGTTGAGGGGCGTGCCCTCGCTTATCCAACACACGACCCCCTCACCCGGCCCGCGCCGGGTGATGAAAGCGCCGGTGCGGTCCACCCTCTCCCCCCAAGGGAGCGAGGGCCGCCACCTCAATTGTCAATCACAAATCGCAAATCCCAAATTACTTGAGCTTTGCTTGGATGCGGTCGTGGATCCAGTGCGGGTCCCACCACTCGACGGGATTGACGGGGATTCCATCCAGCAGCATGGTGAAGTGCAGATGGTCGCCAAATGCCAGCCCCGTCTGGCCGCTGTGCGCGATGACTTGGTCCCGTTTTACGGTTTCCCCTTCCTTTACGTCGATTGAGTTCAAGTGGGCGTAGAGGCTTTGCAAGCCGCAGCCGTGGTCTATCACGACGATATTACCGAAGATGCCGAGAAAGCCCGCGTAAACCACTGTTCCATCATTTGCGGCCACCACCGGGGCGTGCTGCACAACCGCCAGATCAAACCCTAAGTGCACCTGCCGGTCCACCACCTGGCCGTTGTAAACGTAGGTTCGGAAGTCAGCAAACGAAGCCTCGACTTTCGAGTTTCCGAGCTGCACGAAGGGTTGGGTCCAGGTAAGGTGCGGAGCGGTTTTCTGGGAGAAGGCCACCAACTGCTGCGCGTCCATCCGGCGCAACGTGCCGTTAACCAAAAGGAAATTCTTCAAAGCGCTGCCCTGATCCGACAGTTCCGGCGTCTGGGCAAGAATAGGCGGCACGACGCGCTGCATGTCGTCATCTTTAAGGTTAATCGTGTCGGACCTGAACTTCTTGGGGAAGACTCTATAATTGAAATTGACCAAGGTCTGATTGCCGGCATCGTCGCGCGCCACGACGCGCGCCGGCGTCGACGGGTCAACATCGTACGGATAGGCGAAGATGCACATGCGGGAGGTCGGATCGGAATCCTTTACGGGGAAGCTAGGGAAAAAGTAGGTGCCCACCTGCACGCCGGATTCGACTGTCCCCTCGGAAACCTTGAGAAGGAGCATATCGCACCCGCCCTGATTGATGTAGTGCTGCGCGGTTAGAACCTCCGCCCGGGGAGGCATAAAGCGCACCGGCAAGTTCTTGATGAGCTCGCTCCGGCCGCCGCGGAAGAATCGACCCCAGGAGTCATTCGTGGCCGTGACTGTGAGCTTGGCAGAACCCTCCTTTAGGTCAGGTATCGATTTGCGCCCCACGTTCGCGTGGAATGTGGCGCTGCTCTCGACACGGCGCGACCAGAACTTCCACCACTTGGGTGCGCGAACCTCCTCCGCGCCCCCCTCCGCCGGGACTTGAAAGATTCGGTCGCCCTGCTGCACTTCCACCACAACCGACTTGATGCGATAGTTCGAGTCATGAACGTTGAGATCCACGGGCGTGTTCACTCCAATGCCTCTAAGCTCCGGGTGCATTTCGATCACGGGGGCTTCACTGTTGGCAAGTTTCAGCGCCAGTATCGCGATCGTCAGAACCACCACGACCGCCAGGAACACAACTGCCCTGCCCACGCCCGCTTCCTGATACTCCGTTGATCTCTGCAAATCCTGCCCTCCTCTTGGCAGCTTCTGCCGCCTTGCAACCGTGCTTTCGCTTCAAGCACGGAGATTGTTATTCTAAACCAAGTCCCGAAGAAAAACCTTGAAGACTGCGGCGGATTCTGTTGAAATAAACTCATCAGCACTGGGGCTTAATACAACTCAAGTTCGCAAAGGAGGACCGACCGTGGTGACACTCAGCGATGCGCGAAGGGTTATTGCGGCCGCCGAGAAGAAAGCGGCGGAGCTTGGCCAGCCGATGAACATTGCCGTTGCGGACGAAGGTGGGAATCTCGTGGCGCACGTGCGTATGGACGGCGCGTGGATCGGCAGCATTGATATTTCCATCAAGAAGGCTTACACCTCGCGGGCCTTCGATATTGCAACCAAGGATCTGGCTGCGCACAGCCAGTCCGGAAGCCAGTTCTTCGGCATCCATGTTTCGAATAACGGGAAGATCATGATCTTCGCCGGGGGCGTGCCTCTGAAGCGTGGTGGAAAAGTGGTTGGCGCCATCGGAGTCAGCGGAGGTTCGGGGGAGCAAGACCATGCCGTGGCAGAGGCAGGCGCGGCGGCGTTCTAAGAGCAGGATTCAGGAATCAGGATTCGGGATTCAGGACGACTTTCCAGGAGTTGCATGCGGGAGTGCACAGGGGCAGAGGTGTGAATCGAGTGTTCGCTCTGTATGCGCAACCCGTGCGCGTGAAGGGGCCTGAATCCTGAATCCTAAATCCTGACTTTCAAGGGGGAACCACTATGGCAACTAATCGGGGTGTGGCATACATGGGGACTGGGTTGGTGGAAGTGCAGAGCATCGATTTCCCTAAACTGGCCCTCGGCGACCGGAAGTGCGAGCATGGGGTGATTCTCAAGATAGTCTCTACCAATATCTGCGGAAGCGACCAGCACATGGTCAGGGGGCGGACGACTGCGCCAAAGGGATTGATCCTGGGGCACGAGATTACCGGCGAAGTCATCGAAGCGGGACGCGACGTGGAATTCGTTAAAGTTGGGGATCTCGTCTCAGTCCCTTTCAACATCGCCTGCGGACGTTGCCGGAATTGCAAAGAGCGCGCGACGGGCGTTTGCTTGAATGTGAATCCGGCGCGGCCCGGCGCGGCTTACGGCTACGTGGATATGGGCGGTTGGGTAGGCGGCCAGGCGGAGTACGTAATGGTGCCTTACGCGGATTTCAATCTGCTGAAGTTTCCCGACAAGGCGCAGGCCATGGAAAAGATCCGCGACCTGACCTGTCTTTCGGATATTCTGCCCACGGGCTACCACGGCGCGGTCAGCGCGGGCGTTACCACGGGATCGACTGTTTACGTTGCGGGCGCGGGCCCGGTTGGCCTGGCGTGCGCCGCGGCCTGCCAATTGCTCGGCGCCGCCTGCGTCATTGTCGGAGACCTGATTCCGGAACGCCTGGCGCAGGCGAGGAGCTTCGGCTGCGAAACCGTCGATGTCTCGAAGAGCGCAACGGTGGGTGAACAAATCGAGCAGATCCTGGGTGTGCCGGAGGTGGATTGCGGCGTGGACTGCGTGGGATTCGAAGCGCGCGGTCATGGCAGGGACGCCCGGCGGGAAGCCCCTGCGACCGTGCTCAACTCACTGATGACCATAACTCGTGGAGCGGGCGCACTGGGAATTCCCGGCCTCTACGTCACCGATGATCCGGGCGGAATCGATGACCAGGCCAAAACCGGCAACCTCAGCATCCGCATCGGGCTGGGCTGGGCGAAATCTCATCACTTCACGACCGGCCAGTGTCCGGTGATGAAATACAACCGGCAACTGATGATGGCGATCCTCTACAACAAAATCCAGATCGCCAAGGCCACGAATGTTACGGTGATCACACTGGACGAAGCCCCGCAAGGCTATAAGGATTTTGACAAGGGCGCAGCCAGGAAATTCGTGCTCGACCCGAACCACCTGATTGCGCGCAACTGAGAGAAGCTGAAGCGCCGCCTCCGTTGTTTGCAGCGTCGGACCTTTCCGGGAACTGACAGAGCATGTAAAGAGATCGAAACAACTCACGCCAAGGCGCTAAGTCGCAAAGCTACGCAAGGCGACAGTCGTTTCTTTCTTTGCGAGCTTTGCGTACTTTGCGCCTTTGCGCGAGTTTCTTCCTCCAAACGCCCTCCGCTAGAATGTAAACCCTCCAAAAGGCGATGTGACGCTGCCAACTCACCCTTGGCATAACAGCCCACACAGCGGTAGAATCTCTCCTCCGCAATTATCGACGGGGCTGCTGTAAGTAAGTCTATAGTTCGGGCCGGAGGTGGCTGGAGCACGCAACTATGAAACGGAAGGTAGTGGTTACCGATTACATCGAGCCTGATCTCGATTGGGAACGCCAGGAGATGGCCCAGCGGGGTGTGGATTTCCTGACCTGTCAGCTCAAATTCGCGCCGAACTCAGAGGTTATCGCGGCGACACGGGATGCCGACGTGGTGGTCGTCAACATGGTGCCCATTACTCCCGATGTCATCTCGGGGTGGGACAGGTGCAGGCTGGTGATCCGCCACGGCGTCGGCTACGACAACGTCGATGTAGCGGCGCTCGAAAAAGCCGGCATTCCGCTTTGCTACATTCCGGATTACTGCGCCGAAGAGGTCGCCGAGCAGGCCATAGCGCTTCTGATGGCGTGCGGCCGGCGGCTTGCCGCCAGCCGTCGAGCACTCGATATTTCGTCGGCGCGTGGCGCTTGGGATTTCAAAGAGGCGATGCCCATTTTCCTCATGGCGGGCAAGACCTTGGGCATCATTGGCTGCGGCCGCATCGGCTCTCTTGTCTATCGCAAGCTGAAATCGTTCGGGTTCAAGTTCTTGATCTGCGATCCCTATCTATCGGAAGAACGGAAAGCGGAGCTGGGAATCGAGGTAGTCGACAAGGAGACGGTTTTCCGCAACTCGGACTTCATCACGATTCACACTCCACTGACTGCCGAGACAAGGCATCTGGTGAATGACCAGACCCTCGCCGTGATGAAGCCCACGGCTTACCTCGTCAATACTTCGCGTGGGCCGATGGTGGATTTGCAGGCCCTTGCCAAAGCCCTGGAGAGTGGCGTAATCGCAGGTGCGGGCATCGACGTTTTCGATGTCGAGCCTCCGCCGCCGGATTCCCCTCTTTTCCGGCTGCCGAACACGATTCTGACGCCGCACCTGTCCTGGTACTCGGAGGACTCCGGACGGCGTATCCGGGAACTGATCGTTCTGGAAATTGACCGATTCCTGGCTGGCCAGCCGCCGCGCTTTGTGGCGAAGCCAGGCGTCTGAGCGGCAGAGGCCCAGTTGCTGCGGACTTGTTAGATTGTGTCATTCCGAGCGCAGCGAGGAATCTCGCTCTGCCGGCCGGAATTCACACGGTCGTGAATCAGTGCGAGATTCCTCGCTACGCTCGGAATGACAGCGGCATCATGGTGCTCGTTCCCTTTATTGAGCGACCGCCGCTGTCGCGAGAGGTGGACGATGAGCCAAAAGATCACGTCCGTGAAAGGGCCGCTGCCCGGCCCGCGCTCGAAGGAGTTCTTCACGCGCTGGGCGCGCGTCGAGGCACAATGCACGGGCTACCAGGCGCAGGTTGCCTGGGACCATGCTTCCGGAGTGCTCGTGACCGACGCCGACGGCAACACGTTCATCGACTGGACCTCAGGCGTGCTGGTCACCAATGTGGGGCATTGCCATCCCGAACTGGTCAAGGCCGTGCAAGCCGCCGCCGGCAAGCTCATGAACAATTATGAGTGCCTGCACGAATCGCGCGTGATCGCGGCGGAGAAACTGGTCTCCGTCCTGCCCAGCTTTCTTGATAAGTGCTTTTTCCTCACCACTGGAAGTGAGACCATCGAGGCCGCGCTGCGGATCATGAAGCGGAAGACCGGCAAATTCGAAATCATCAGCTTTTACGGCGGCTTTCACGGCCGCACCTATGCCGCTTCGAGCGCCGGTGGCTTGCCCGGCCCGAAGAAAGGCTACGGCCCGACAATACCCGGCTCGATTCGCGTTCCGTTCCCGTATTGTTACCGTTGCCCGTTCCGCGCAGAACCCTCCACCTGCGACATGCTCTGCCTCGACTACCTCGAAGAGGCCGTGCGCGCCAACAGCACCGGAAGCCTGGCAGGCCTGATTGTGGAGCCGTACCAGGGTGCAGCGGGCTTCATCTTTCCTCCTCAAGGATGGCTGACGCGCCTCGAGCAATGGCTACGGGGGCGCGGCCTCCTGTTCACACTCGATGAGGTGCAGTCCTCCTTCGGGCGCACAGGCAAGTTCTGGGCGATGGAATGGGAAGGGTTGACGCCCGACCTGGTCTGCATCGCCAAAGGGATCGGCAGCGGCGTTCCGGCCTCCGCGATCGCCGTGCGCGGCGAGGTGATCGGAGTGTTGGGTTCCGGTGAAATGAGCAGCACTTTTGGAGGGAACCCGCTGGCCAGCGCCGCCGTGAGCGCCGTCGTCGATATCATGCGGCGCGAACGATTGGAGGAGAATGCATTGCGCATCGGCGCTCTCATGAAATCGCGCCTGCTCGAGATGCAGGATAAATCGCCCTACGTGGGCGAGGTGCGAGGCATGGGTTTGGTGATCGGAGTTGAACTCGTCAAAGACAAAAAAACCAAAGAGCCCGCCCCAGACCTCACTCGAAAACTGATTGACCAGGCGGCTGAACTCGGCCTATTGATCGGTTCTGTAGGAGTCTTCGGCAACGTGATCCGAGTGGCGCCGCCGCTGGTCATTTCTGAGGACGAAGCCAACGAAAGCCTGGACATCTTTGAGAAAGCGCTGTCGCGCCTATGAATCAATTGACGTTGCCGGAAATTCGCGATGTGGTCGGAACTCTGCGTAGCGTCACAGAGCAGTTTCTCTGCGACTTGATTCGTTTCCCCTCGCTTCCCGGCAAAGAACAGCAGGCAGTGGATTACGCCGCGCAGCGCTTTGCTGAGGCAGGTGAGGTAGAACGGATACCGCTCTCCAACACTCTGCGCGAGGACGAGGATTACTCCGACCCGGTGCCGGGGATCGAATACGAAGGCCGCTCGAACCTTCGCGTGCGCGTGGCCGGAACGGGTGGCGGGCGGTCGCTGCTCCTCAATACGCATCTCGATGTTGTGCCGCCCTCCCCAGGGCAAGGCCAGGCATTCGAGCCCCACGTAAGCGCCCATCGCGTGTTTGGGCGCGGCGCTTGTGATGCCAAAGGCCAGGTGGCGACTCTGTTCACTGCCTTGTTGACCGCGCAGCGATTGGGCGTAAAGCTCAACGGAGATGTCCTGGCGCATCTTGTTGTGGAAGAGGAAGTGGGCGGCAACGGGACGCTTGCGATGGTGCGCCGGGGCGAGCACGCCGACGGCTGCATCGTGATGGAGCCGACAGACCTTCGCATCCTTTCGTCGGTGCGCGGCGCAGTGTGGTTTCGCATCACTTGCACGGGCAGGGCGGGTCACAGCGGCAGCGCCGGCGAGACTGTCAGCGCGCTGAAGATGGCCATCCGAACGCTCGAGATTCTCGAGCAGTACCATGCACGCCTGCTGGCTGCCTCCCGTGGCATCCCCTTGTTCGACCAGTTTGCCAACCCTATGCCGATTACGTTCGGCAAACTGGCGGCGGGCGTCTGGCCGGCCACCACGCCCGCAAGCGCCTCGGTCGAGGGTGTTCTGGGCTTGTTGCCCAACAAGACTCATCAGGCCGTGGCGGAGGAAATGCGTCAGGCTATCCGCGAAGGAGGAGACGAATGGCTGCGCGATCACTTCAAACTGGAATTCATGTACCGCCACGACGCCCATGTGTTGGATCCGGGCCACCCGCTGGTCAAGGGACTCGCAGCTTGCTGCCGGGTAGCCGGAGCGAGCGGTGAGGTCAGCGCCATGACAGCCTCCTGCGATTCCTGGTTCTATAACAACCAACTGCGCATACCCACTTTGGTGTTCGGACCGGGCAGACTGCGGTTTGCTCACTCGAACGAAGAGCAGATCGGACTGGATGAAATCAGCGAAGCGGCCGTTATCCTGGTGCGCTTTCTGGCGGAATGGTGTGGAGGCGCTAACCGATGAAAGCTCTAGTGAAAACTCAAAAGGGCGAGGGCTTTCTCGAGATTCGTGATGTCCCCGAGCCGAAGCCGGGCCCGGGCGACGTGTTGATCGAAGTTCAGGCCTGCGGAATCTGCGGAACGGACGTGCATGTCTGGCACGATGAATTTCCGTACTGGCCTCCGGTAATTTTGGGCCACGAGTTCTCAGGCCGCATCGTCGCGGTCGGTCCGGAGACCGGGTTGTTCAAGACCGGCGAGCGAGTGGTCGGCGAGCCGCATACGCGCGCCTGCGGCCACTGCTACTTGTGCCGAACCGGAAACATCCAGATATGCCCGCTGAAGCGCTCGCCGGGCTGGGGCATCGACGGCGCCTTCGCAAAGTACTTGAAAATGCCCGAGCGGCTGCTGCATCGCATTCCGGACTCGATGAGCTATGAACTGGCTGCCGTGGTTGAGCCCACAGCCAACGCCGTACACGACGTCGTGGAGCGGGCCAGAGTCGATGCGGGCGACTTTGTAGTGGTCCTAGGGCCCGGACCCATTGGTTTGCTTGCGGCCCTCTCGGCGCGGGCCTCCGGCGCGCGGCATGTAGTAATTGTGGGAACGCCGGCGGATGAGGCCTTGCGTTTGAAGAAAGCGAGGGAGCTTGGATTTGGAACGGTGATTAATGTGGCGCAGCAAGACCCTGTCAAGACGGTGCAGGAACTCACGGGAGGACTGGGCGCGGATCTCGTCATCGAGTGCAGCGGCGCGGCTCCGGCGATCGCCTCAACCGTCGAATTGATCCGCAAGAAGGGACGCATCTGCGTGATCGGCCTGACCGGCAAGAACTCAATCCCGTTTCCATGGGACAAAGCAGCCTTCAAGGTGTGCGATGTGCTCTTTAACCTTTCGACCAGCTACACAAGCTGGGATAGAACGATACACCTAATCGCCAGTGGCCAGTTGCCGGCCGGCGAGATCATCACTCGCCTCGCGCCCCTGCTGGAATGGAGAAACGCCTTCCAGGATATTGAGGCGAAGCTGGCGTTGAAAGTGCTGCTCGTTCCCGAGTGAGTGAGAGGAAATGATGCCGGTGACTACACGGCCGGTGTCATTCCGAGCGGAGCGAGGAATCTTGCTCTGACCGGGCCGGGACTGGAATCCAATGGGCCAAGGGGTGTATTGAACGTTGGGATCAGAACGAGATTCCTGGCTCCGCTCGGAATGACAGCCACTTAGCACTACTACGTTAAGTTAGATTGACCTCACAGAAGAGAAGTGTTAAGCTCCGGTTCATGACCGGGAGCGAAATCGCGAAATGTCGAACACGTTTGGAACAATTCTTGGCCGACCTGCTG
>JBELAJ010000321.1:0-9523 GCA_049508935.1 Terriglobia bacterium
GATGGCCAGGCGAATCATGTCGCCGATCTGGTGGTCGTTCACGCCTTTCACGATGGTGGGAACGAAGATGATCTTCAGGCCCGCGCGCCGGCAATTCTCAATGCAAGCCAGCTTCTTATCGAGCAGGCGCTGGCCGCGCGTGCGGAGGTAAACTTCGTCGCTGACGCCATCAAACTGCAGGTAGAGCGTGTGCAGACCGGCTTGCTTGCACTTCAGAGCGAATTCCGCATCGGAGAATTCGATACCGTTCGTGGCGCATTGGAGGTGGGTGAAGCCCATCTCCGTAGCCATGCGCAGCACATCGTGGAAGCGGGGATAGAGAGTCGGTTCGCCGCCGGAAAACTGCACCACCCGGTTGGGGACGGGCCGCTGCTCGCGAAGCGTCTTCAACATCTCGCGCACCTGCTCAAAGGAGGGCTCGTACAAGTATCCCACGGCATTAGCGTTAGCAAAGCAGACGGGACAGGTCAGGTTGCAGCGATTGGTGAGGTCCACGTTGGAGAGCACGGTGTGGGAAGTGTGCAGTGAACACAAACCGCAATCCTCAGGGCAACGGGCCGCGTCAGCGAATTGCGGGTTCTCAAGACCTCGGTTATCTCCGAACTCGAACTCCTCCATCTTGAGATACAGTCTTGCATCGGAGTAGATCAGGTCCCGGAATTCGCCGTGCTCCACGCAGCTTTTTTCCATGTAGACCGCGCCATTCTGCTCGAAGAGGCGAGCCTCTATCACTCTCAGGCATTCCGGGCAGACGGATTGCGTGGTCTTGGGAAGGCCCTTTTGTAACGGCTCGATGCGCGCGCCGGTAAAAGTCGCAGGGGGCTGAACGCGCTGGAACTCCTTCCGTCGCGGGGATCGTACGTCTGCAGTGATAGTAACAGTGGCCATCGTGTCTCCTCTAAGGTTGATCGCAGCGCATTAACGCAGAAGTCAGAAGCCTAGGGCGTGGGATACTCCGGCAACCTTCACCGTCGAGCCAGGGAGCGAGGAACAACATCCACTCACGGAAGAAGGTCCTCCCTGCCGGAGGTCAAATTAGACCACTCCAATTAATCAGCGAGCAATACTAATAATGCGGACGGGGATAAAAAAGCAGCGAATGGGGGAGAAAGCAGGTTGAATGGGAAAGTGTAACCAACTGATAACAAAGGAGATGGTGACATTTTGTCAGTTTCTTCTCAACCTCCGTCGGCCTCCCTTCTCTGGCGAGCTTTGTGCCGAAGGCACCTTGGAGTGCGGCGGCTTGACGCCGCCTTCGGATAGCCACCGCCCGCGCTGGGCAAAGGCGGCGTCAAGCCGCTGCACTCCAAGGCGCTTCGCGCATTCCAAACGTCAGCGTTTGGCGTAGTTATTTGCGGAAGAGGTTCTCAAAGGCTTGGCGCGCGTCCATGGGCTTGGAAGTAGAGGTTTCACGCTCGACAGTTGTCCGCAGGGAGAAAAAGTTGCAGTGGTTGCGAATGTCTTTTCTTGGGATGCGAGTCGTGATCGGCTGGGTGCATTCGAAGCGGGCGGCAGTGTCAAAGAAGGCGCACTGCTTGCAACTGTGCAGCTCAAAGCCACACTTTGGACAGCGTCCTTCGAGGTCAATCCCGACCGGCAGGACCAGGGCGCAGGAGGCACACCTCGACACTTCGCGCTTTCCCGGCATATTGGGAGTCCTCGGCCCGATCAGTTCCCGCTTTGGGATCGGCTTCTTCTCGGGCCTCTCGCGGTCGCGGTCGGAATCCATATATCCCCGCTGTCTATACTTGGGCGACATCCGTACTCCTTTCCTCGGAAGGAATCTCGCTCGGCAAAGGGCTTTCGGTGGCTCTATCATACGCCGAGTATTGGCCGACAGCAAACAAGAAAGTCGAAAGGTCAGTTGAGGAGTCGACTCCCTGACTCCTTGACTCCTCAACTCCTGGACTTACATTAAATACCCGCGCAGTTTCATCCAGTCCGCCAGCCGCTGCGGCCAGGAAGACAGAACAGGATCTTTCTGCGCCAAGCCTACGCCGTGCCGGCCGTGTTGGTAAATATGAAGTTCCGCCGGCACGCCCGCCTTGCGCAAGGCCATATAATAGGCCACGCTGTTTTCAGCGGGTACTCCCTCGTCGTCGTTCGTATGGAAGAGAAAAGTGGGCGGCGTCTCGGCGGTCACCTGCTTCTCATTCGAAAGATAATCGGCCAGCTTAGGATCTGGGTTGCCGCCCAACAAGTTCTTGCACGAACCCTGGTGCATGAACGGTTCGCTACAGGTGATCACCGGGTAAGCCAGGATGGCAAAGTCCGGCCGCGAACTGACCCGGTCGATGGGATCGGCGGCAGAGGGGTTTCCGGCGTCGAAGTGCGTGGCGGCCGTGGATGCCAAGTGCCCGCCCGCCGAGAAACCCCAAACGCCGATCCGGTCGGGTGCAATTCCCCACTCCTGCGCGTGCGCGCGGACGTAGCGCAAGGCGTGCTGCATGTCGTTCATCATGGCGGGGTGATGGTAACGCGGCGCCAGCCGGTATTTCAAAATGTAAGCATCGACTCCCAGGGCGTTCAGCCACTCCGCTATCTGGCGGCCTTCGTGATCCATAGCCAACGCGCCGTAACCCCCGCCCGGGCACACCACAACGGCGCTGCGAGCACCTTGGCGTTTGGGGAGCTGGTAAAGAGTCAGCGAGGGTCGATCCGCGTCGTCCGTGCCCACCGCGCCCGGCGCCCCCTGCGGCCAGAGAAGCGCCGCTTCATGCTCCAGCGCCGACGCCTCCGCCGATCCCACGTGGGTCAGCACCAGGCCAACTGCCATGAGTGCAAGCAATGAACTGAGTATTTTTCCCCTCATCTTCACCTCCTGAATATGAGCAAGCCTGCCCTCGCTGCGACGGCGGAAGCCAACCATCTGCACTGTCAGCTTAAGGTGACACAGCCTGCGGCTCATCTGTAACATTCAATATCCAAACCGCGGTCACATCTGAGCGAGCGCTCAGGCTGGCAGAGCGACGCTCTGCGTTTCGACAACGTCCCTTTCAACGGAAATCGCAGAGCTTCGCTCTGCGCCGGCCGACTTCCTCGAGGTATCCGAGACGCACTACACGAAGGCCAGTGACCATGTTGGCAACTGGCGTGCAGTTAAAGAGCGGCGCTAATCGCGAGCCGTGGGGCTCCGCGCATCAGTCTAAATGTCCGCACCGCCCAATCGTGATTCAACAATCCCCGTGAGGCTGTTATCGTCTCGGCCTTCTCAGCTCAAAAGGAAAATAACGTGTTCGCTACCTCTCGACGCAGTTTCCTGTCCAACCCATCCTTAGCGGTTCTAGCCATCATCATACTCGGCGGCACGCCGTTTGCTGTAGGTGCGCCGGGCCAGGCGCAAGCTAAGACGCAGCTTGCGAACGCCGATCCAGTTTCGCCGCCCGTGCGCCTTGTGGTTGCGAGCAAGAATATACCTCAGAAATCCAAGGAAAAGGAAAAGTTCCCGCCGCCGGGCCCTCTCGAGGGAACGACAAAGACCGAACTCCACACGGTTGCGAAAGGGGAGAGCCTGCCTTCCCTGGCTCTCCACTATTTGCCGCAAACCTGTTTCATGACCAGGGGGGAACTCGAGGCCGCCATCCAGCAAGCGAATGCCGGCAAGATCGGAAAGTACCTCAAGCCCGGAACCGAGTTGACGATTCCCGGCATTTTCGCGGCTCCTCTCGTTGAGCACTCGGTTCCTGTGCCAAGAGATTTCGAGACCCGCGGGATCTATCTTACCGGTTACATGGCCGGAAGTGATAAAGGCCTGGATTTGATCCGCCGCTGGCGGGAGGCCGGTGGGAACACCGTCGTTTTCGATGTCAAGGACTTTGACGGCCTGGTAAACGTACCTTTCGAGGATCCCCTTGCGCCGCAGGGGAAGCATGTGCCCATCCGCAACCTTCCCAAGTTGATCCGCTACATCCACTCAATGGGACTCCACGCGATCGTGCGCATTGCGGTATTTCGCGATGAGTGCCTTGTGCAAAGCCACAACGAACTGGCCGTGCAGTCTCGCCGAACCGGCCACGCGTGGCGAGAAAACGGGAAACTGGTGTGGACCGACCCCTCGCAACCCAAGGTTCAGGAATATGACCTGGCGCTGGCTCGAATGGCGGCCAATTCCGGCGCCGACGAAATTCAGTTCGATTACGTGCGCTTCCCCGCGGAAGGCGACCAGAAGGATTGCCGCTTCGCATTCCAGGCTTCGCACCCGGATTGGGCGCGGACCGACGTGATCGCCAAGTTCGTCGCGCGCGCTTACAGCGAACTCCATCCGCTGGGAGTCTTGCTTTCATTGGACGTTTTCGGAGTGATGGCCTGGCAGCGTAATGTTGACCTGGAACACACCGGCCAGGATATCCCCGCCATGGCGAAGTCCTGCGACGTGCTCTCGCCCATGATATATCCTTCGCACTTCTTCGGCATGGACGGGTACGCGCACCCCGGAGATGCGCCTGAGCACTTTATCTCGGGTTCCATGCAGCGCTTCACGGAGATCACAGCGGATTCCAAAGTCGTGTTGCGGCCCTGGCTTCAGGCTTTCGCCTGGCACACCAAAACCTTTTCCGATGCCTATATGCGAACCCAGGTCAGCCTGGCGAAGGGGCAAGGCGGGATAGGATTCCTTTTCTGGAACGCGCGCAACGATTATACGAAGCTGTTTCCGGCCATGGCGGTAATGCGCGTGGCGCCCGGCCGTTTCTTCCGCGGAGACGAGATTCGCGCCTCGCGTCCCAAGGTGACAGCCAGCGTGGCGCCTTGATTTGACGCGTCCTGGACCTGCGTCGCGATCGATGCTTTGAAGATCGACGGGTGGGGTAGCGCGGACCCCCGGTTTTGGGGTCCGCGGCTTGTCGATGGGCCGACGGAAAAACCGCGGACCCCAGAACGGGGGGTCCGCGCTACCAGACTACCAGACGCTGAACGGGCATGCGTGACTTCCTTGTAACCAAACCACAGCGAGATTCTTCGCTTTGCCCGGATTGACAACGAAACTGCTTCTTCCGCGTCCGATTCAGGCCAGCGGTTTGCCAACCTGGGGACCGGCGTTACTTTCAAACCAGGAAACTACCGTATTTCCGCGGCCCTTGAACGCAACCTTGGCCGAGCGTATATTGCTCTTAGGACCTGAGTGTGGGTAGGACTCAGCCAAGCAAGGCCAGTAATCTCGTAAAGAGCGGACCGGCGAGTGTTCGTCATGCTGTAGGCATGGGTTTCGGAGCGGCTATCAGGAAGGAGCAGACCGTCATGAGATCTCTGAACCTTGGCAGATTTGTTGCCGCATCAGTGGGCCTTTTTGTTCTGTGCTTAATTCTATTCGCCGGCGCTGGGAGCCGGATACTTCTGGTCGCGCATGCCGGCCCAGTGGCGGGCAACGCGCAAGATAAATCGGCGGCGCCTGCATCCATCCCCGCTGCCGCCCTGATCAGCCCACAAGACCTTGCCAAAGTTCTCTCTTCACTACCTAGCGAAAGGCCCCTCCTAATTTACGTCGGCTTTCGCATGCCCTATACACAGGCCCACATCCCGGATTCTGAAAACCTTGGTCCGGCGGCCACGCAGGCTGCGCTTGAACAGCTACTCAAGCGCATGGAAGGGATTCCCCGAGACCGATTCCTAGTTATTTACTGCGGATGCTGCCCCTGGAACCACTGCCCGAACGTCCGGCCGGCCTATCAAGCGTTGCACAACCACGGATTCAAGAAGCTGAAGGTGCTCTACCTCGCCGATAATCTAGGGACCGACTGGGTAAACAAAGGTTATCCTGTTGCGAAAGGCGAATGAGGAAACCACAGTGATGACGGCAATCATCGCGGCGCCCATCCCCGCCGCTTTCCTTTCGGATGGCCTTGGGCAGGCAATCTTCGTCGCAATCTGCCTGGCGAGCGTCTGGATATTTCTGAGAATTGTCAAACGTCGCCTGCGCACGGTGCTGGCCGCGCACGGAGACCTTCCGCACGATCACATTCCCAAGCGCCTGTGGCGCGTTTTCAAAGAAGTCATCTTGCAATATAGGGTGGTGCGCGACCGGCCGCTTGTCGGCATGCTGCACGCATTTGTGCTGTGGGGATTCCTTGCTTTCGCCTGGGTCAGCGCGCAACACATGCTGCTGGGACTGCGCGGCTTGTCGAAAGCCACCGAGACACGTAATTGGTACGGCGCGTTCGTAGCCGTTTGGGCTGTCGCAGTTCTGGTGGCCATGATTGGCCTGTCGTTCCGGCGATTTGTGCTGCGGCCCAAACCCCTGGGAAAACTCTCCGCCACATCCGGCGTTGTTGCGTTCCTCATCTCGGCGCTCATGGTCACATATCTTCTGGGCAGGGGAGTGTTCCCCGTCGGAACTGCGGCTTGGAAAGTCAACTGGTGGGCGCATACGATTTCGTTTTTCGCGCTGCTCGATGTTATTCCCATTTCGAAACACCTGCACTTGGTGCTCTCCACGTTCACGATCTTCCTTGGCTGCGAGACCACGAGCACCACCCGAGCCTTGCGGCAGGAAGGCGAAGATCTGGGGATGATCCGCTTTCCGGATCTGGGGCGCAAGGACGTTCTCGACGTCAACGCCTGCGTCGAATGCGGCCGCTGCACCGAGTTCTGCCCCGCCAATCTTGCCGGGGGATCGCTGAGCCCGAAAGAAATCGTCCTCGACCTGCAAAAGGGCCTGCTCAGCGGCGGCGATCTTGTGGCTGGAACCGCCGAGGAGAAAAAGCAGGGGAAAGTGTACATTTCGGAAGACGACCTCTTCCAGTGCCTCTCCTGCGGCGCCTGCGAGTACGTCTGCCCGGTGGGCATCGAGCATGTGGGACGAAAAATTCTGGACCTGCGGCGCGGCCTGGTCAGCGAGGGTCGGGTCAGCAGCGAGAAGTTGGGCCAGTTATTTACGACCATGGAACGCTCACCCCACAACCCGTGGGGCATCGGCCAGGAGATGCGGCAGAATCTTCTAGCCTCGAAGCAGTTCCCCATTTTCGACGGCAGCCAGGAATGGCTCTTCTGGCTGGGCTGCGGTTTGAGTTTCGATCAGCACGGCCAGGCAGTTGCCGCGGCCATGAAGCAGATTCTCGATGCCGCCTCCGTCTCTTGGGGCGTGCTGGCGCGTGAAACCTGCTGCGGCGAGCCGGCGCGGCGCGCGGGGAACGAATACCTGTTCCTCGAGCTTTCCGAAAAAGTGATCGAGGCATTTGCGAACGCCCATGTGAAGAAGGTCCTCCTGTGCGATCCTCACTGCACCACCATGTTGGATAAGGATTACCGGCAGATCCCATCCTACGCGGAACTCGGCATCACGGTCGTGCACCATACCGAACTCATCGAGGAACTTCTTCCTCGCCTTCCCATAACGCCGGCGGCGTTGCCGGCAACCTACCACGACCCCTGCTACCTTGCCCGCGGCCGCGGGATCACGGCTGAACCGCGCAAGATCCTTCGTTCCTGCGGCGTCGCTCTGGCGGAGGCCGAACATCATGGCCGAAACACGCAATGCTGCGGCGCCGGCGGTGCGAGACTTTTCATTACTGACGACAAGCGGGAGCAGACGAAACACCGTGTGAACGAACTCCGTTTTGCCCAGCTCGCCGCAACCAAGGCCACGACGCTGGCCGTCGCTTGCCCGTACTGCCCTACCATGCTCCGCGACGCCGCCAACCGCGCCCAGCGCGACGACCTGGAAATTGTTGATGTGGCGGAAATTGTGGCCAGGAACCTAACGCGGGTCAACAAGATGTAGGTACAAGAAGTCACGCAGTCGGCCTGGCTCTATGACCTTTTGGTGCGCAAATTAGCAAAAACCTGCACCCTCGTTGCCTACGCGTTGAAAATACCACTTTTAATCTGGCGTTCGAAGGTATATCATGATGAAGAGTTCAGCCGATAGCATTTTTGATTACCTAATCCACCTTAGTTACGCGGCATGCAATGCTTGCGAAGCTTAGCCCGTGGGCACTCCTAGTCGGGGGTTTCAGGGACCTGCGACATCCGCCCGTCGCAAACCGCCCTTGTCTGGACGTCTTGCGTACTCTCGCGGTTTCCCTCGTCGTCTTTTACCACCTAGGGAGTTATTTTCCGCATGCAATCCGTACCTTTAGAACACCTGTGTTCCGATTTGGATGGAGTGGTGTCGACTTGTTTTTCATCCTTAGCGGTATCCTCATTGGCGGACAATTGTGGAAGGAGCTAAAGGCAAGCGGCACGGTTGACGTGCGGCGATTCATATTGCGACGGGGTTTTCGGATTTGGCCGCTCTACTATTCTCTCGTCGCCTTTTTGCTTGCAGAACGACTTTTCTTTGGACTGAATCGCCCGGGCCTCTGGCTAGATGCGACATTCTCGGCAAATTATTTTCCGGCGAATCACTCGGTCGGGGGCGGCTGGTCACTGTGTACGGAAGAACAGTTTTACCTGCTAATTCCAATTCTCCTGATGGTTGCGGCGAAGTTTGTATCACCGAAACGTCTGCTCGGTCTGATCTTGGTTTGGCTCGCTGCACTGTCGCTCATTCGCCATTTTGTGCTGTTGGGGATGTCTAATCCAGAGGAAATGCAGATCGCAGTCTATTATCCGTTTCACACGCACTCCGACGGGCTCGCCATGGGATTGCTGATTTCCTGGATTATGACCTGGAAGCCCGAGATCATGCGGCTCGGCCGTTGGCTGGATGTGGTGCTCGCATTGATTTGTATTGGCGCTTTTGCCTTTTGGTACGTTGCGTCGCTCACACTTCTCTACTTCGCCGTGGCCGTTTCCTATGGGGCTCTCACGCTTCTGCTTCTTCGGGTTCCCTTCCCTGCCATATTCCGGTGGAGGGTTTTCTATGTCATTTCACGATTATCGTACGGCGTTTACCTTCTTCATCCGGGCCTCCTTAAGCACGTGATGCCCTACCACACTCGCCTCATTGGTCAAGCTTTTCCCGGTTATTTTACGGCGTTTTTCTTTTGGGGCGTGGTGACGCTTGGTCTTGCATTCGTGACGTTCTCCTTCGTTGAACTTCCTTTCCTGAAAATGCGGGATCGCTTGCTCGCCGAAAAGCGGATGGCCGAGCGCAGCCCCAGGAGCGTGTTGACAGTCACGTCGCCAAGTGCGACTTGAAACCCTACGGTTGTTCGAATGCGCTGGCGTAAGCGACGTTAGCCATCTTCTGTCGTACCAAGCTGTAACCAAAACGAGCCACCCGCGATGCCATATGGTGAAGAGATAGCATTGCAGGGGAGGCGAATCCCGGCAATCTCAAGAAGTGGTCGCTGCCGATAGTACTTTCGGAAGATATACCGGAGTAACCTTTCGCTGAGCATTTGACCATCCCAGGACTTTGGCAGCCTCGCCGATTGTCATCGCGGAAGGCTCGCCGAGTTGACTGTACGAAGCGGAATTCGAACTGAATGTGAAGTTCCTATGAGCGTACCCCACATCTTAATTTAGAGCGTTTTTAATTTAAGTGTATACATTTATGTGCGATAATGCCTCTGCCTGCAGGGGGAGGCAAAGGGTGCAATCCTACTCACAAGATTTGCGGGATCGGGTGTTATGGGCATTGGAT
>JBELAJ010000322.1:0-9520 GCA_049508935.1 Terriglobia bacterium
ACGCGATATCGATACCCTCTGGAAGGAAATCGGGGAGTTGCTCAATACGGTCTCCCCAAGCGAATGCACAAACTACTTTAACTCCTGTGGATATGTATACACTTAAATCGAAACTGCTCTAGTCCCCCGATCACCATCAGAGCAGCGAAGAGCAGAAGTGCTATTGTACTCATTACTACTGCCCTCCTGTCTGCTTCGACGCAGCCCGACTACTTTTCGGCTCATTCGCCACCAGCTTGATTGCCTCAGCAACCTGCTGCGCTTCCCCAAGCCTTTCCCTGACATTCGCGGCCATCTTGGTGGCGGCCTCACTCAGTTTGTTGAGCAGCTCCGGGATTTTCTCAATGGCTGCCAGCCGCAATTCCCGCGGCCCCTCATTGAAGAGCCACTCCTCGGGCGGCTCGTCAGGTGCCCAGTTACAATTTCCACTCGTCTTCCTGAGCGCAATTCCCCATTTGCCACCAACTTTCGCGTACCCAAGGTAATCCCCCTCGAAGTCTCCCGTTTGGGGGTCGGCACATGCTTTAACCTGTACCCACGTGGTTACTCCGAGGTTGAGCTTTTTTAGAGCCGCATCCAGCTCAGCGATAGATTTGCCTAGCTCGTCTGACACGGCATTGAGGTCTGCGGCGACCTTTGACAGTTGTTGATATGAGGATTGGACTTTCGCGGAAAGGGATTCCCGCACGATAGGCATATCTGACCTCCCAAACTCCGACAAAGTTTGATTTTCCGCGCCAAATCAGGCGTGGACTTTTTGCGGCTACCCTCCGACTTCCGCCGGTACCGCGTGGGCGCCACAAATACGAAAGTAGGATACCACGAATTCAGCTACGATTGCCACAAGATATTTCTGAGCGGGCGCAGAGTCCCTGGTGTTGGAACTCTGCGGTTCTTCCGTGTCGGTTTTTGGTTGGCTGCATTAACCACAAGGGAATTATTCGAAATCAAAAGTCGCAGAGTCACAAAGACGGCCACTCTGATGCGCTACCTGCTTTTTCTTATGGTCGGTGGAAGAGCCGCGGACCTTGGCGAGCGGATTCGCGCTGCGCTACTTCCCAACGTGGTCGGCTTTTCTCCTTCAGGTTATTTTGCTGTGTCAAACCAAGAGAACGTAACCGAGTGTTCCGGCCGGCGAGACAGAAGGTCGTATAGACTTGTGAAGTCCTCGGCTTGCCGGCCACGCGCTTGGTGTTTTTCCCAAATCGCTCCCGTATCACCGACCGACAGTTGGAAAACTCCGTTCACAGCAACCGCTATTCGATTCCGAGCGGAGGCCTTGCGGATCGCAGCGAGCAACTGCGGCGACCCACCTCGAATGGTGATTTGGCGTTGAAATGTCCGCCCCGCATTCACCTCGCGCACGACGTTCTTTGCCACAGCCAAGGTGATCGACGCCTGCTTTTGTTCCTTCGGCCGCATGACGACCTGAATCTGCCGGTTCAGGGCCTTCGCGATGCGGTTCAGCATCGATAGCGAGTGCCCATCGTAGTCCGCGTCCTCCAGACGGCTAATGACGGATTGCGTTGTATCCACCCGCTCCGCCAACTCTTTCTGACTGAGCCCCGCTTGTTCGCGAAGCTCATAAATGGTGCGGGCGACCTCGGCGTTGACCCGCTCCCGCTCCAAGGAGGCCTTCGGCTGTGCATCGTCGCCTACGTAGCGGCGATGAAGGATCCGAACGGCGTTGGATGTCTTCCGAGGGTTATTCATGTCCGAGCCAAGCCGGAATATATCGCAATATTGCGATAATGTCAACAACTTTTTCTTGGCCGTCGACCCTCGCGATGGCAGTTGGGGCGCGCCCATCGAACCCTGGTTCGCGGGCTGGCGCGGACTCCTGCCTTTTGGAGTCTGCGATGTCCCGAAGGGACAGGTCTGTGCTGCCCGCCCAGTCCAGTGGATCCATGCGGAGCACGGACACGTCATGCAAGCAGTAAATACCGCCAGCTTGACCACGGCCAATCCCCAGGCGAACTCTCGAGGCCGCGCCTGACCGGGTTATTGCGCATCTATACAGGACGACTTGAATAATTGCGCATCCCTTCGTGGCACGGCCGTCCCGGCCGTGATCACGGGCGGGACGCCCGTGCCACAAATTATGCCGCTCTGCATAGTTCAGTTTCTCCCGGCACTTCGTTCCGGTGTAGACGTTGAAGGGGTGAAAACGCCGATTCCAGAGCAGTCGCTCATGTTCGTCAGCCGACGAACGCCCAGAAACCGTGAAAAGGACTCCCCTCCTTGGTTAAGGAGGGGGTAGGGGGTGGTTGGTCCGGCCGCGACGTGGGCACCCACCACCCCTGCCCCTCCTCCCGCTGAGGAGGGGAGTTATTTTCAAAGCTGTCGAGCTATTTTTAGACGAAGCCCCTGTACAGGGCGGGATCAGAATGCCATCAGATACCTTTCAACTTCCCAGTTGCTAACGGTGCGTTGGTATTGGCGCCATTCCTCGTTCTTCACCTGCACGTAGTAGGAGGTGAAGTCTCGTCCCAAAGCGAGGGTGAGGATTTCGTCTTTTTCCAACTCGCCCAGGGCTTCGCGCAGGCTCATGGGCAGCACGCGAATCCCGCGTTCGGCGAGATCGCTTTCCTCGACTTCGTACAAGTTACTGGTGTTGGCCGCACCGGGATCCATTTTTTTCTCAATTCCATCCAGGCCAGCGGCGAGCAGTGCCGCAATGGCCAGATAGGGGTTGGCTGCGCCATCGACGGCGCGATTTTCGATCCTCCCCGGTCCCGGCAAACGGATCATCTGTGTGCGATTGGAAGGGCCATAGGTGATATAGACGGGCGCCCAGGTTGCACCGGAGCGAGGCGTTCCAGGAACCAACCGTTTGTAACTGTTCACGATCGGCGAGGTCAGGGCCGCGAGGCTCTTGGCATGATGTAAGACACCCGCCATGAACCACCGGCCGAGCGTGGAAAGGCCGAACTCAGCGCTCGTGTCCAGGAAAAGGTTACGGCCGGTATCGGCCTCCGCCAGGCTGAGGTGAAAGTGGGCGCCGTTGCCCGTAAGATGGGCGAAGGGTTTCGGCATGAAGGTGGCCCACAAGCCATGCTGCTCGGCCACCGTGCGGACCATCCACTTGAAAAATGTGTGCCGGTCGGCGCTGGTGAGGGCATCCGCATACACCCAATTGACTTCAAACTGGCAGTTGGCGTCCTCGTGGTCGGCGGCATAGGGATTCCACCCTAGCTCCTGCATGTAGCGCAGGAGAGCGGACATGAGATCCAGATTGCGGTATAGGGCGCCCAAATCGTAACAAGGTTTTCCTGCAGTATCGAGCGGATCCCAGGGAATGTAATTCCCGAGGTCATTTTTCTTCAGCAGCATGAACTCGGCTTCGATTCCCACCTGGAGTACCCATCCCTTTCGGCGGAGATCTTCGAGGTTTCGGCTGAGGATAGTTCGCGGACAGTAGGGCCACGGCTGCCCGTTGACATGGAGGTTGCCCGGCACCCAAGCCACATTCTTGCGCCAGGGAAGGATGGTCAAGGATTTGAAGTCAGGGATACTCACCACGTCCGGATCGTGTGGACCCTGGTTCAGGTCACCCGCGGCGAAGCCCGCAAATCCTGCCCCTTCGCGTTTCATTTCTTCGATGTGGCTGGCAGGGACGAGCTTGGCTTTCGGTGTCCCCGCCAGTTCTACGAAAGAACAAAAGTAGAAATCGATGCTTTCTTTATTGATCGACGAACTTTGGGGATGGTCCATGAGTTTCTCCTTAATGAGCTACGACGACACTGCCGCAGCAGCCTTCTCTCCCACCAGTTGTCCGCTCGCGAAACGTGCCGGAGAGAACGGCTCCAGGAGCTTCGGAGTTTTCCCCGTGGCAATGAGTTCGGCGGTGCATTTTCCCGCAATCGGAGCGGCCTTGAATCCATAGGTTCCCCATCCCACATCCAGGTAAAAGTTCTTCACCGGTTGTGCCACGCCGATGATGGGAGCGTAGTCCGGCGTCATGTCACAGACTCCCGCCCATTGGCGAAGCACTCGAAGCGCGTGCAATTGGGGGAACAGCTCCAAAGTATAGGTGGCCATCTGCTCCAGGGTAGGGAGCGTACTCTTCAAAGAGTAGGACTGGTAGGGATCAATCTCCGCGCCGATCACCAACTCACCTTTGTCGGTCTGGTTGACGTAGACGTGTAAGGTGGCCGAGACGATCACCTTGTCCAGGAACGGTTTCAAGGGTTCCGTAACACACGCCTGGAGCGGGTGGCTGACCACGGGCAGGGAAACCCCGGCCATCCTGGCAATGGTTGAAGCCCAGCCCGCGGTGGCATTGAGCACTGCCGAGGTGGCAATTTCGCCGCGATCGGTGATCACCGATTGCACGCTTGTGTTCTCCACGCGCATGCCGGTGACGGTAGTATGAGGATGAATTTCTATCCCCATCCGATCGCAGGCGCGCGCCAAGCCCCACACCACCGCGTCGTGGCGGATAATGCCGCCGGGGGGATGATACAGCGCGGCCAACACCGGGAAGCGCGGCCGCGAACTGAGGTCCAGGGTGGGAACCAGGCGGCGAATTTCGTCAGGATAGATCATCCGGCTGTCAATTCCGAGGGCCTGGTTGTTCTCGGCGCGAATCCGCAACCCAGTTACCGAGGCGTCCGTGTGCCCCAGCGTCAGGTGGCCGCACTGGCTGAACAGGAGATTCCATTCCAGCTCGCGCGAGAGATTTTCGTAGAGCTTCACCGACGCGTCATAGAAGAGAATGCCCTCCGGGGTGCGGTAGTTGGAGCGGATAATGGCGGTGTTACGGCCGCTGCTTCCGCTGCCCAGATAGCCTTTGTCAACCAGTGCGATGTCTCTGTAGCCGTGCTTCGAGCCAAGGTAATAGGCAGTGGCGAGCCCATGCACACCCGCGCCAACGATCACCAGATCGTAGCGCCGCTTCAGCTCCGGCCGCCGCCACATGCGCTCTTTTTTGAAAAGTCTCAGCATCGTGCGGTTTCGAACGGTGAAGAGCCGCGGAGCTCAACTTCAGGTCCGCGCTACATGCTCCGCGTCTCTGCGGTGGCATCACTTCTGTAACAGTTTCTGCGCTTCCAACCCGAACGGCGTGATATCGAATTCCTGGCCCGCGTGAAGCACCGACTCCCACACGCTCTCGCCGTATTCCCGGCCCACCAGTAGATGAAACGCCGGAATGCCGGGCAGATCGTCGCGCAAGACAATGGCATGAACGTGCGCCACGCTGGCCTGCGCGCAGGTGAGGTTCCCCATCGCACCTTCAGAAGGATTCAGCGAGGTGAGCTTGCTGAGAACCTCGCGGCTGCAAGGCCCTGCGAGCACCAACTGCGTGTACGCCGAAGTCACGTCCGTCACGTAAATGTTCGCGGGCGAAGCAGCATCTCCATTCTGAAGTTGTTGCAGGCGTCTTTTCACATCACCGGCCGCCGACGGTTCGCACGTCAGCAAGAATTGCCGGCGGCCCAGCAGCCACGAGGATGCTTCCGGCCGGAGGTCGGGGGGATTTTTCAGGCCGGCTCCCTGTAAATGAAACTTCGACACCCAACTCACATCGGCCAAGCCCACAGACTCGCGCGTCCGTGTCGCCTCGTCGGACGGATTGCCGAAGCTCGAGGGAATTTGCCAACCGTGATGCTCGACCATCGCGGCCCTGCTTTCATGATGCACGTGGAATAATGCCGTTTGCTTAATGAGACTGATCCTTAAGTGTGGTTTGGCTCACTCATCGATCCGCCGCACTTCCGGATGTCTTCTGCACAGCAGTCGTTGATGCCTGTCGGCTGACGGGCGCCCAGAAACCATGAAAATTACTGATTCCCCTCCTTGGATAAGGAGGGGCTAGGGGTGGTTGACCACGGCCCACCACCCCCTACCCCCTCCTCAACTGAGGAGGGGAGTTATTTTCAAAGCAATCGCGAATTCAGATTTGCGAGAGACCCAACGTCACATGCGCAAGCGTGCTCCATCCGGATCGTAAAACACTTTCTCCGTAATCCTGGCGCGTGCCAGCCGGCCACCCACGCGCACCTCGACTTCCACCCCGTCACGGGCGGCCTCGGCCGGCACCCAGGCGAGGCCGATTGCTTTTCCTTGCAGCGGAGAGATCCGTGTACTCGTCACCCTGCCCGCCAGTTGGCCGCCGATGATAATGGCTGCACCGTCCTCCGGCAACACCGCTTCATCCATGACGAAGCCCGCCAGCTTCTGGTGAAGCGGCTGTCCGGCAAGCCGACGGAGCGCCGAGCGTCCTATGAAATCCTCCTTGTCCAATTTCAGCGCCCAGCCCATGCCGGTCTCGAACGGATTGGTCAGCGCATCGCTATCCACGCCCACAATCACGTGCCGCTTTTCCAGGCGCAGCAAGCGTTGTGCTTCAATTCCAAAGGGCCTGATATCGAAGTTGCTGCCGGCCGCGAGGAGCTCCTTCCACACTTCCGGGCCGGATTCTGCGGGAAAGTGAATTTCCCAACCCGTTTCGCCTACAAAGCCGAGGCGCATCAGAATGGCCTCGACGCCGGCGACCGGTGCAATGCGGCACGCCATGTAAGGGAAGGCCGCGGTGCTCAGGTCGCAATCGGTCAGTTGCATGAGCACCTGACGCGCCTGGGGCCCGGCGAGATTTGCGGCGGCGAGGCCGGAAGTGAGGTTGGTGATGTAGGCATCCCAGCCCGTGCCCGCCATCCACCATTTCATCCATTGAAGGACGAACTCCAGGTTTCCCGTAGTGGTCGTCACGAAATAATGGTCGTCCGCCAAGCGAGACACCGTGCCGTCGTCCAGCATGATTCCCGCTTCATCGCAAATCACTCCGTAGCGAGTGCGTCCCGGGCGCAGGTCGGAGAATCGCCCCGCATAAATCTTGTCGAGCAGCTTCCCGACGTCGCGGCCCTTCAGGTCGAGCTTGCCCAAAGTGCTGACGTCGATCAGCCCTACGCGTTCGCGGACGGCGCGATACTCCTCCTCGACGCACTGCCTCTCGCTGGCGCCTTTTGCCGATTGGTAATACCGCGGCCGCTTCCACTCGCCCATGTTGAGCCATACGGCTCCCGCCGCCTCGTGCTCGTAGTGCATCGGAGTGCGGCGCGTGGGATGATGCCGTGCACCGGCCAGGGCTCCCAGCGTGACGCCGGGATTCGGAGGCCGCGCGGTGGTTACGCCGGTGTCCGCCATACTGCGGCCGGTTTGGCGCGCGCACACGCCGATGGCGGACAGTTGGCACATTCGGCCCTGACAGGGTCCCATGGTCGTGGTGGTGTATCGCTTCAGCGTTTCAATATGGTCGAACCCTTCCTCTATTGCGTTCACCAAGTCCAGGGAGCTGACATCGGAGCACAAGCAGACAAACGCTCGCTTGCCGGCGGGATCGCGCTCGGGCGGCAAGGTGGCCGCAGCGCTGAGCGATTCACCAGTTACCTCACCGACGGCGCTGACGTTCGCGGGCAGATCGGTCGGGATGAAGGCGCCCTTCCCGGCGTTCCACCGCAAACTCGCCCCCGCCTGGTGCAGCAATCCCGCATCTGGGATGCGGTGCCCGCACATGACCACAAGATCGCAGGGCTCCCGGGCGTCGCTTGTTTCGATGCCCGTCACGCGCATTTTCCCGACGGCTTTTACGACGGACTCCGGCGGAACCGTCGCGACCACTTGAATTCCGGCCGCTCGCAAGTCAGTCAACACCGGCTCGGCCAGCGGACTCCGCCCAATGACCACCGCAACCTTGCCCGGGATGACGCCATGCAGGTGGATCAGCCGCAGCACGGCGGTCGTGAGCATCACTCCGACCAGGTCATTGTTTGGAAAGAGCAGCGGCGACTCAAACGCACCGGTGGCCACCACCACGCGTTCGGCCCGCAAGTGAATCAGCCGCTCCGTGTCCCTCGGTTCGCACCGGGGCCGCACGATGCCCAGCAGGTTGCCCTCGTATAGACCAAAACAGTAGCAGCCCTTCCATACTCGCAGGTTGGGAAGCGCCTGCACTTGCGCTACCAGGTCCGGCAGTGAAGTTCCCTCGAAATTCGAGTAGCGCAGATGTCCGCCCAGTTCCGGTTGGTCATCGACCAGCGTAACCTCGCGGCCATTCGCGGCCTCGGTGAGGGCGGCTTCGAGGCCTGCCGGACCGCCGCCGATGATCGCCACCTCCGCATGGCGGTATACATGCTCGTAATCTCCTCTGATGTCCGACAGTGAAGGCGGCGTGCCGAGGCCGGCGATTTTGCGCACAAATGGCTCCGCAGCATGCCACACGCGAGGGTCGGTCATCGTCTTATAGTACCACCCGACCGGCATCAACCAGTCGAATTGTTGCACCACTGACAGCCAGTCTTTTTCGAGCGAAGGATAGGCGTTCTGATGAGTCACGCTCATTCCGGCCCGCACGGGAGTCATACAGGTGCGCACGTTGGGTACGCCATCCACATTCATCAGGCAATTCGGGCACTTGCCCGCCAGGCAGAGCAATCCCCGCGGGCGATGGTACTTGAAGCTGCGGCTGAAGATCCGCTGCCCGGCGCGATAGAGGGCGGAGGCGACGGTATCGCCCGGGCGAGCATTCACCGTCTTGCCGTTGAATCTAAATGTGATGGTGTCTTGAGCTCCGCTCACGTTATTACGTCCGGGAAAAAGGATTCGAGCATTTCGTTGGTCACGGTGTTTCGAACCGCTTGAAACCACTGCCGGCACCCGGAGCGGTGGAACCACCACTCCTTCTGGACTCCCGCCTCATTCGCCCTGGTGTAGATGTAGTGAGTCCACTCCGCTTCCGGAGCATCCGGCGCGGGGCGCTGTTTCACCTCGCCGCCAAACCGGAATTCATAGACGCTGCGAGCACCGCACTGTGGACATCGCACCAGAAACGACACTGTGTTCTCTCCTAAAGCCGTGCCGGTCTTCGCATCCCGGCCAGCGGAATTCCACAAATGGCCGAGGCTTCCGCGGTGAGTGCGGCCATATCCTCCGGCTCCAGGTGGTGGACGTCCGACTTGCCGCAGGCCCGGGCCAACATTTGAATCTCTGCCGTCATGACGCGCAGCAGATTAGCGACGCGTTCCGCCGCCTGATCAATGTCCAGGCGTTCCATCAATTTCGGATCTTGCGTGGTGACGCCGACCGGACATCTCCCGGTGTGGCAATGATGGCAGTAGCCGGGCGCCGTGCCGAGCTGATGGTAGTCGTCCACGTATAGAGCCTTGTTGCAGTTCAGCGCAATCAGGGCCGCCGTGCCGATATAGACCGCGTCGGCGCCGAGCGCGATGGCCTTGGCTGCGTCCGCACCGTCACGAATGCCGCCGGCGATCACCAACTGAATCTCTCCGTACTGCCCGCAATCCTCGAGCGCCGTGCGAGCTTCGCAGACCGCTGCCAGGGTTGGGATGCCGGTATGCTCCTGAAAGATCTCCGGTGAAGCCCCCGTTCCGCCTTCCATCCCATCCACCACAATGACGTCCGCGCCTGCTTTGGCTGCCAATTTTACGTCATCGAAGACGCGGCTGGCGCCCATCTTGACGAAAATGGGAACTTCCCAGTCGGTGGCTTCCCGCAGCTCCTC
>JBELAJ010000323.1:0-9498 GCA_049508935.1 Terriglobia bacterium
ACCAGGGAGAGGATGACCGGCTTCTTGCCGAAGTAATCGCCCAGCGTCACCGTCTTGCCTGCCTCGTCCCGAAACTGCAAATCGAGAGGGACTTGTTCATTCAGCCTCTGGTCGATCCCGATACCTTGAAGGAGTGGGGGTAGAACCTTCGAATTGCCAAGTGGCGACGGCGTTCCAGCCTGTGGCAAGGCCGGCGCCTGCGATGCGTAGGATGCAGGCACGAGTGCCTGTGCTACTGCCAGAATTCCTGGGAGCACGATCATCCACCAGCGCCAAGCAAAACCGCGTCCTTGTCTCTGATCCCCCACCCGAATTCTTCTCCGCCCTTTGACACTTGTCAGCGTGTTCATTGCCTTGCCTTTCTTACTTTGGAACCCATGCCCTTAAGAAGCTATCTTAGGAATTGTCATTCTGAGCGAAGCGAAGAATCTCAGTAGTTCGCTGCGATTTGCCTGACCCCAAAGCTAACTGCCGAGATTCCTAGCTTCGCTCAGAATGACAGACGAAACGCTCCAGGTTACGGGGTCTCGTCATTCGCCCCGGACGCTTTTCCTGTATCAGGAGACTTCCCCGATGGCTTGGGCACGCCTTGTTTCGCCGGAGTCGTTGTGCGAACCGGGAATCCCCGCTGGAGCAAAAGATCCATCGCCCGGTCAATCGGAATCCTCACAATACCAGCTTTCTGATCGACCCACCCGTAGTTATTCAGGATTTCTTCCTGCGCCGCCTCGTACTGCTTGAGGTCCTTCGGCGCAGAAACTTGCAGGCGCGGCTCAGGCGGCAGCATCCGAACATTCTCGAATGGTGACGCCGGAGGACCTAATCCCTGGTGACCGACAAAGTAACGGAACACCACGCGACTAACAACGAGACCGGCAATAACCACAAGGGACAGGCCGGCGGCGAAGATCAGCAAATTGCGGATACTCGCATCGCTCGCTTCGTGGCCGTGTTTAGGCTGTTCGTCAGGCATGCTGCCATCCCCTAATAGTAACTTCTCGCTTGCCCCTCACATTGGCCCGTGCGACGTTGTCGTGCTCCGAGAATTGCTTTTTCTTTGTGTTCTCTGTGGCCAAGAAAAAACTCCATACAGAGGTCACTGAGGTCCTCTGTGTCCTCCGTGTTGAAGCACCGAGAACACTGAGAAGTTCGCCTTGGTCGCGGCCCACGCCTCGTGTTGTGTTACCCATGATGACCGGCGACCTCCACGCGGGGATCGTGCAACGGCAGCAACGGCCGGCTCTTCAGATTTCCCATGAACCGCCAGAACCAAATCCCGCCGATGCCGAGAATTGCCAGCCAGTCCATCCAATGAAACTGGGGGCCCGCGCGTTCGTAGGCCGGAACCGTCAGCCAGAAGATATCCACCACACTCATGACGATCTGAATCGCAGCCACGACTCCCAACCAGCGCGTCCTGCGTGTGACAAAGCGCGATAAGAGCAAGAGAAAAGGCACCGCAAAATGCAGGATGACGAGTGCCAGCGCCACCCAGGCCCATCCCCCTGAGGCGCGGCTGACGTACCAAGGAATTTCGTCCTGCAAGTTGCCCGACCAGATGATGAGGTATTGGGAGAAAGATAGATAAGCCCACAGCATCGTAAAGGTCAGCAGCAGATTCCCGTAATCATTCAAGACCCGTTTGGATAGCAGGTCCGCGAAGGGCTTGTGATTGGAAAGCAGGATAACGGCAACCGTCACAATCGACATCGCTGCCAAGCCTTCCGTAACCATGAAGATCATTCCGTAAATCGTCGAAAACCAGCTGGGCTCGAGGGACATCACCCAATCGACGGAGGCATAGGTAACCGTCAATCCGAAAATGACCAGACCGGGCCCGCTCAGACTTTGGAGACGCCGTGTCAGTTCCGGCTTGCCGGTCTCGTCCTGCTCGCGGGACCACTTGTTGAGAAAGTAGGCCATCGCGATCCAAACGACGAAATAAATGGCATTCCGAACGATGAAAAAGGGGACATTCAAATACGGCGCCTTGTATTGCAACATCGAGTCAAGTTTGACTTTTTCCGGGTCCGCCCAACTGTACAGCGCCCGCAAACCGAACAAGAGAGGTAGCCCGAGAACAGCCATTAAGTAGAAATTCAGCATGCCCGATTCGAGGCAGCGTCGAAGGGGGAAACCCCACCGTCCGCCCACCAGATGATGCAGCATCAAAATCGCCCAACATCCCAATGCCACGCCCACCCAGAACACAAACGCCACGAGATAAGAGCGGAAGAACTGGGTGGGGCTGGAGTAGGCGCCTGCCGCGCAGAGCGCCAGGGCCGCCGCGCCCACGGCCAGCGAAGCCTTCTGGAAACGGTTGAAGCCGGGTTGGAAAGACTCGTCAGAGCTCATTTACTCTGTCCTGTTAAGTGCTCCCTCTCTTGTGCCGGCACGTCGTCAAGCGACGCGTGCTGGCTCAACTGAAGCGCTCGAATGTATGCCACGATCGCCCAACGGTCCTGGGGTTCGACGCGCTCAGCGTAGCTGTACATTGCGCCGTAGCCGTTGGTGATGACGTCAAAGAAATGCCCGGCCGGGGCTTTCACGAGCCGGTCAATGTGGTAAGAAGGGGGAGGCGGGAAGCCCCGTTGGACCACCAGCCCACTTCCACTTCCCGTGTAGTCGTGGCAAGGCGAGCAATAGATGTTGAACCGCTCGCGCCCCCGCTCGAGAACCTGGCGCGTGATGGGGAACGGAAACTGATCCGCGGGCACGCCGTTCACCTTTCCGCTATACAGCAGTTCGTCGGTCCTCAAATAGCCGTGTGCCACGGTGCCGGGAACTTCCGGCCGCACGGACCTGCCGTCGCCAAAAAAGTTGCTCGGGTCGAGCGGCTTGTACTTTGGTTGGACGTGCATGTCCAAGCGGCAGGCAAAGAGAAACAGACCACAGAGAGCAAGGCAAGCCAAACGTAGCGCGGCAAAACGTGGAACACAGCCCTCTCCCCAGGGGAGAGGGTGGGCCGCGACCGGCGACTTCATCAGCCGGCGCGGGCCGGGTGAGGGGTCACCTGAAGTACAAGCAGAGAGTGACGCAAGTAAGCCACCCCTCACCCGGCTCGCTACGCTCGCCACCCTCTCCCCAAGGGAGAGGGCTGTATAGTGACTGGTGCTATGACTCAATCTCTGAAACCCCTTTGGCCTTCAAACTGGCCAGGAATTCCTTCGTTTTCTGCAAGTCAAATCTCGGGTCCCGCGCCTTGATGCATAGGAAAAATCTGTTTCGAGAGGCCAACTCGAAGTGCGGAACGTTGAAGACCGCATGGTAGGGCGTCGGCAAGCCGTTAAGGGCCAGCATACCGAACACCGTTGCCAGGCCGGCGCAGAGAATCGTTAATTCGAAGGTAATCGGAATAAAATTCGGCCAACTGTTGTAGGGTTTACCTCCGATGTTCAGGGGATACCCAAAAACGTTCGGCCAGTATTGCAGGAAAAAGCCCCCCGAACAGCCGATGAGTCCTCCGATCAGGCAGATGAGTGGCACGCGCGTGAAACGAAAGCCCACCGCATCGGCCAATCCCTCGACGGGAAACGGAGAGAACGCGTCCATGCGGCGGTATCCAGCCTCGCGGGCGCACTGTGCGGCGATGAGGAGTTCGTCCGAGTTTTCGAATTCGGCCATCAGGCCGTAAATCGCGTGTCGCTTCATAACAAACCAGGGACTAGGGGCTAGGGTTGAACGCCTACATCGCGCGCGCCTCTCACCGGCCTTATCTCCGGCTCTGTCCACCTAACTGCTAGTCCATTTGGCCACCTGCCCATTTGCCTACCTGCCCACTGCCTACCGTGTGTCCTCCGCCGTCTTGTGGACCAACTCCCGCATCTCAAAGATCGAAATCATCGGCAGGTAGCGGATGAAAAGCAGGAACAAGGTAAAGAACAGTCCGATGGTGCCAATGAAAGTTGCCCAATCCCATATCGTGGGGTAGTACATTCCCCAGGCGGAGGGCATGAAGTCTCGATGCAAACTCGTCACGACGATCACGAAGCGTTCCAGCCACATCCCCGTCTGGATCACCAGAGAAATCAGGAAAAGGGCCAGCACGTTTCGGCGGATGCGCGACGACCAGAGAAGCGTCAGGGGAATGGCGATATTGCACGCAATAAGAGTCCAATATACAGGAGCGTAAGGGCCGGTCATGCGATTCATGATCATGTACCGGTCGTAAGAATTTCCGCTGTAAAAGGCCATGAACGTTTCCATCATGTACCCATAGGCCACGATCATGCCGGTAGCCAGCAACATCTTCCCCATGTTGTCTAGATGGCGTGTGGTGACGAAGTCTTCCAACTTGTAAAAATAGCGAAGGGGAATTGCCAGCGTCAGGACCATGGCGAAGCCCGAATAGATGGCCCCCGCAACAAAATAGGGCGGGAAGATGGTGCTGTGCCAGCCGGGCACGATAGCAACCGTGAAATCAAAGCTCACGACTGTGTGGACGGAGACGACCAGCGGCGTGGCCAACCCGGCGAGCAATAACGACGCCATCTCATAATTTCGCCAATGGACGGCGGACCCGCGCCAGCCCATGGCCAGGATGCCATAGACAATCTTAGCCAGACGCTGCTTGGCGCGGTCGCGCAGAGTGGCTAAGTCGGGAATCAGCCCCACAAACCAAAAGAGCAGGGAAATGGTGGCGTAGGTGGACACTGCGAAGACGTCCCAGACCAGAGGGCTACGGAATTGCGGCCAGGTCCCCATCGTGTCCGGGTAGGGCAGCATCCAGTAAAACAGCCAGGGGCGGCCCATGTGCAAGAGCGGGAACATTCCGGCGCAGGACACCGCAAACAACGTCATCGCTTCTGCGAAGCGATTGATGGACTGCCGCCAGGTCTGACGCATCAAGAGCAGGAAAGCGGAGATCAGCGTCCCGGCGTGCCCGATCCCGATCCACCAAACAAAATTGACTATTGCGAATCCCCAGCCAATGGGAATGTTGACTCCCCAGATGCCAACACCTCTGTAGAGGAGGTAGGCGACTGCCATATTGAAGATCATGAAAAGAGCGAACGCCAGGGCGAACCCCAGCCACCAACCCTTCTTCGTACCTTGCACCAGGACGATGGAGCTGATCTTGTCCGTAACTGATGCGTAGGAATGGCCGGCCGCTAGAACCGGACTCCCGGCTTCCACGACTGCGCCGTCTTCGGGTCTTTCGGGACTCAACGCTTACTCCTTGATCTCCGGATTGGGGTTACGCAGCCTGGCCAGATAAGTCGTCCGTGGCCGTGTGTTCAAGTCCGTCAACAACCCGTAGTTTGTTGATTGAGCTTTCAACTTGGATACGCGGCTGTCGGGGTCGTTGATGTTTCCGAAGACGATGGCTCGGGTCGGGCAAGTTTGCTGGCAGGCCGTGAGGATTTCTCCATCGCGTACCTCGCGATCCTCTTCTTCCGCCTCGATCTTTCTTGCATTAATCCGCTGGACACAGTACGTGCACTTCTCCATTACGCCTCGGCTTCGCACCGTGACATTAGGATTCCGCATCGCCATCAGACTGGGCGTTGTCCAATCCTGGAAGAGGTAGAAATTGAAGCGTCTCACCTTGTAAGGACAGTTGTTCGAGCAGTAGCGCGTGCCCACGCAACGGTTGTAAACCATATCGTTGAGCCCTTCCGGGCTATGGACGGTAGCGCCCACTGGGCAAACGTCTTCGCAGGGAGCGTTCTCGCATTGCATGCAGAGCACGATCTCGTTGTAGGTTTCGGGATTCTCGAGGGCGCCCCGGAAATAAGTATCCACGCGAATCCAGTGCATTTCGCGGCCCCGCGCCACCTGGTCCTTGCCGACCACAGCGATGTTATTCTCAGACTGGCACGCCACAACGCAGGCATTACATCCAATGCAACTGTTTAGATCGATTGCCATCCCCCAGGCATATCCCTCGTACTTATAGGCGGGATATAGAGACTGGGCGTGAGTCGTCTGATCCTCCGGGTCCTTGGCAAAATTCGGGTTCTTCCGAAACTCGTCGAGGCTGGCAACCCTGACCAGGTCGCGCCGCGCCGCCGCAACGCTTTCCTCTTCCTCTTGCTTCTGGTGCTGGCCGGTAATGATGTGGTGACGCTGCGTGGTCACCAGGGGGTACGTGTCGCCGGTCTTGGCAATTTCGAGCCCCGAGCCAAACCAGGGCGCGCTCGAGGAGCGAATCGAGTAGGCACTGAACCCGATTCCGCTGCCGACTTTGCCCGCCCGCCTTCGCCCGTAGCCCAAATGCACCGTGACAGAATCGTCCGCGTGGCCGGGCACGATCCAGACGGGGGCCTGAATCTCGCGGCCCTGGAGGCGAAGTCTCACGACATCCCCGTTTTTCACGCCCAGTCCCGACGCAGTCGAAAGGCTGAGCATGGCCGCGTTGTCCCAGGTGAGTTTGGTCAGCGGCTTTGGCAGCTCCTGAAGCCAGCCGTTATTCGCAAACTGCCCATCCCAAATTGTGGGGTCCGGCCTGAAGACGACCTCGAGTCCAGCGCCCTTACCGCGGCCGACCGAGATATTTTGGGCGAGCCGCTCTTCGAAATCGGGCGCAAGCTTCACCGGTTTGGCTGGAAGTGCGCTCTCCGCAACTACACCCTCATTGAGCCAGGATTCCCAGGCCGCTTCAAAATTCGAACCGGGCTTCTGGCCGCTCCAGTAATCGTGCACGATGCTGTGAGGGGTCCGGCCGGCCTGGCCCAGGAGAACCGCCAGCACTTCATGGGCGGTCTTGCCTTCGTAAAGCGGAGCAATAAGGGGTTGAACGATGCTTACGGTGCCGTCGAAGGCGCGAACGTCGCCCCACGACTCGAGATAATGCGCTTGCGGGATATGCCAGTGGCACAGTTCCGCGGTCTCATCTTCGTAAAGCCCAAGATAGATTCGACGCCGGACCTTCAAGAGCTTTTCTCCAAAATGCAAATCCGCCGGAGCTGTGAAAACCGGATTTCCTCCCAGCATCAACACAAGGTCTACTTGGCCGGAGTCGATGTCAGAAACCAGTTCCCGCAAGGACTCAAGTTGATTAACGGGATTGGCCTCGATGGGGGCAGTATAGTAAACAGTCTTGCCCACGTTCCCGAGCGCTTCATTCATGGCGTGCGCCAATGCGTGCACGACCGCAGACTGCTGGTCGCCTGCCAGCACCAAACTGGTCCCGGGACGTTGCTGAAGATCGCGCACGAGCGCGGCGATCGAGCCGGCCGGAATATTGGGAAAAGCCGGCGCTCCTCCCACCGGCACTTTGACGCCCACGCCTTCCGCAACCGTGCGAGCGAAAACTTCTACGTCAGAAGCGCGCAACGGCCAGCGGTGGTCCGCCATGGCGCCCGTAGTCGAGGGTGTACACTCGACGCAGTACAGCCTGTTCATTGTCGATCGGGCGTCAACAATTCGCCGCTTGTCTGCAAAGTCGCGCGCGTAGCGCAGGCTGCCGGGCCCCGAGCAGAGAAAATCGGAATCAAGCGAGAGAACGACCTCCGCCTGGTCGAAGCGATACACCGGATTGACATACTCACCGAAGGCCATCCGCGTCCCTTCGCGCGCACCGTCGCGTGCGCACGGCTCATGTTGATGCCATTTGGCAGAAGGGAATTGAGCCAACAGCAAGCGAATCTGGTCCGCCAAAGTTGGCGAAGTGACGGTCTCCGTCAACAGCCGAAACCCCGCGCCCTTGTTCCCGGCAAGCTCCAGCCGCACCTCGTCCATCGCCGAGAGAAATGCGCTCCAACTCCCGATCCGGCCGTTGCTGACCGCTACCTGAGAGCGATCGGGGTCATACAGGCCGAGCACCGAGGCCTGCGCGAAGATATCGGCAGCGCCAAGGCTGGCTGGGTGCGAGGGATTGCCTTCGACCTTGGTTGGTCGGCCCATGTGGCTTTCCACCAGCAGGCCCGCGCCCACTCCGCCGAAAGGCATGGCCGTAGCGTAGAAAAGCGGTTTGCCCGGGATGAACTGCTCCGGCGATGTTTGAGCGTAGGGGACAATCTTCTCGGTGGGAAGCTTCGTACAAGCGCTCAGGCCCGCAAGGGCAGCAGAGGCAGCCATCAGCTTGAGAATGTCTCGGCGCCCGATGCCCTCGGGTTCACGCTGTAGCGGGAAACCTTGTTGTTGTCCCAGGGCGGCCATTCCCGCTGCCACTGCCGCGGAGCCCTGAGAATCCACCAAATCGCCCAAGCCCCGCCAAAACCGCTTCTTGGCGTCATCTTCGGAGATTTGACCGTTGCCTTTAGTCATTTGATCTGCCCGTCCCAGCGCGCCTCTCAACGATGGCACGTATAGCAATCCGTCAGTTGCCTGGCATCCTTAATCTTATATTCCTTCACTAATCGCCGCCCCAGGGCGAGTTGGTCTTGAGGCGGTTGATAGTCGGCCTTAAAAACATCCTCGCGCCGCCGGACGAAGCGCTCCGGGTGTTTGTGACAATCAATGCACCAACGCATGTAAAGGGTGTTGGCGCGCCAGGTCAGCGGCATTTCGCCGATCGGGCCATGGCAAGTGGTGCATCCAACGCCCTTGTGGATATGAATGCTGTGGTCAAAATACGCAAAGTCGGGAACCGCGTTGACCCGCGTCCACTCGAGAGACTTGTCGGTTTGATAACTCAGACGCACCGGTTCCAGGATGGGACTCTTAGCCCACAGTCTGGAATGGCAGCTCATGCAAATATGAGTGGAAGGAATGCCCGCGAAAGACGATTTTTCCACCGAGGTGTGGCAGTAGCGGCAATCAATGCCGTCGTCCTTCACATGATGCTTGTGGCTGAACGGAACCGGTTGTTCCCGAGGAACGTTGACGTCGGTGAAATAGGGGGATTCGGTGACGGCCCACCCAAGGTAGCCGAGCGCGGCCGCAATAAACACCGCACCGTAAATACTCACGCGCGAAATTGTATTGGTGCTGCGATGAAAAATCTGAGCCATTGAAGAAGCACCAACGAAGGCTCTTAGAAGCGAGTGAAGCTCTCAGTTTGCCCTGCTCCTAGCTCTCACTCGCTCCCCTATCGAACTCACCCTTGAACAGTCCTTGACTGCCACACTCGAAGTAGCTGCCCCCCTGCGGACAACGTCGTCAGGCGCCCTGCCACATTTTGCGGCGGACGCGCCAGAACATGCTGCGCCAGTCCGGCTCGAGGACTTACAATAAAATTTAGAGTCCTACGCCCTGCCACCAACAATCCGGAAACCCGGAGTGCTATCTGCCTGTAACCCAAACAATACTTAGACGAGACGTTGCCGTATCTTTTCGTTAGATGCTGCTCAGAAGAGTTCTGAACCGTAAATTCTATTGCTTCCTGGCCCCTGCTGTCAAAGAAATCAAGTCGTGCGCCTACAAAACGTCACACTGTGACATTTCGTCCTACCGAGCCGGAATCACTGCCAAGGCCGGCAGCCAGAGCGATAGGTGATTGAGGCTGGGGTAATGAGTGCGGTCCACCTGCAGCGGGGTGATGGAAATCTCGTGGGCCAGAATCGCGGCATAATCGGAGTCCGGTTCAACCTGATCCAGTTTCGTCGTTTCATC
>JBELAJ010000324.1:0-9497 GCA_049508935.1 Terriglobia bacterium
CGGGGCGTCCAGACTTTTTCCCACTCGTATCGAGGGACCCCGAATGGGCAAGCCACCATGCAGTAGCGGCAGCCCATACAACGGTCTTCCGCATAAACCACTGGCCCCGCTGCTGTTTTCCGGAAAGCTCCCACCGGGCAGACAGAAACACAAGTGGGATCCTGGCAGTGCATGCAGAATCGCCGGACGTATACGTCACCGTGAGTCTGAACTACATTCAGTGCGTGGGCTGAAAGTTCTTCGTCACCGATTTCATCCATCGGAAGGTCAGTGTCAGAAGTAAGTGCTCTTAAGGTATCTGTGGTCAAGAAGTCGCTGCGGCTCGTCTTCAGCAGGCCGTTGACGAGCTTACACGCCACAACGCACCGCTGGCAGCCGACGCAACGCGTAGTATCGATCAGGATAGATTTGCTCATAGAGTTGACCTACAGAGCGGAAAGCAGACGAAACGTGCAAGCTCCGCCTAGGCATAGCTGTATTTCTCAGCACGCGAGATGCCGAGAAATTAATCAGAAAGGGGAGAAATTACGACCTTCTGTCCCTATTACGGGCCTTCCTTATCGCTGCCATTGGCGCCGTAGTGAAATCACTCAGTTCGAATAGTCGTCTGATTCGTGGATGATAGGAATCCCCTGACGAGCTTGAGGTGACAGTCGGGGGCGCTTGGATATGCCACCCGACTGCCGGTGGCAATCTTATAGGAAGAAAAAGGTCATTTGGTTCTTTAGATTGACGGGCCGATGGGTGGCGACACCGCACTTGGGAGGGAGTCCCTATTCTGTCTCCCGTCGAGACTCCTGGGCTTCACTAGGGCTCGGCGTCAAGAAGGCCGCTTCAAAGGCGCCCCATCCCGCGAGAGGTAATTCGGCAAGAGAGCCGGTTGCGGGAAGACCGCCGTCCGGATAGGTCACATCCAAGGCCAAATCGGGAGAGACTTGCACGGAGAGAAACTCCCGGAAACGGTAGAACTCCTCTTCGAGCCAGATAGCCGCTTTCTGCCCGTAGCGCATGCCACCAAGACTGTTGTCCGATTGAGTCGGGGTAATTGCACAGATCCACCCGGAGCCATAGGGATCCTTGGCAAGTGAGCCCGGGCGATTTTCGAGACGTGTATTGACGGCCACGACGCGGCCCGTGATGGAGCTTCGGACGTTCAACCCGCAGCCTTGGCGTTCAAGTCGAAATAGCGTTTGACCTGCCTCGACCGCCTGGCCCAGCTTCGGCAGAATGACCTTTTCCACGACGCCTAGAGCATGGGCCACAAGCGCATCCACACCCACCCTCACTCCAACAGAGGAATCCGGGCGAGACCAACTGTGTCCTTGGAAAAGGTAGAAGCCCTGCGGGATGTCCCAAACCGGCTCTACAGAAGCGGGCGCCTTCCGCCCAACTCGCTGCACAACTGCATCCGCAAGCACCAAGCCTATGAATGTCAACGCAACAAAGAGTGCCACCATGATTAGTCCTCCCGGAAGAAGCCGCGTGGGGCAGGTGTGACTGCCCACGTTCCAAATACGACATGCCGTCAGGCCAGGAACAATTCCCGCACGACTTTCTCCCAGCTCTCCTCAGGGAGCACGCTTAGAAGGTCTGGAATGGCATGGCCGCCGTCCTGCAAATGAATACCGGTCGACGGGCTGACATGACTACGAAATGTCTCCAAGGAGTCTTCCAGCCATTGCTGGGCCAGCCGGCCTCGCAGCAGGTTTTTCAGGTTCGAATCGGCGGCCGGGGAGTTGACCGCGACCAGCCATCCAACGCCGTAAGGATCCTTGTGAATAACGGAGGGGTCATTCAGGACCTCCTGGTTTACATCAACCACTTCGCCCTCGATCGGCGAGAGCATTTCGAACCGATGGTTGCCGCGTCCCACGGTCCAGCCCTTTTCCCCTTGCCGCATCCAACGACCTCGCGCGGGCAGATCGAGATGGTCAAAGTTGCCCAAAAGCCGAACCGCGAAGTCATCTAAACCGACTCGCACGATGTTTTGGGTCTCCTTGGCTGCCCACGTATGGCCGGCATGATAGGAAGCGCCGGGGGCGAGCTTAAAACCGCCTACGACGTTGACAGGGAGAAACTGCTGCTTTGGCTCTGGCGGTGGAGCCGCCATCTCCAACGATTTCTGCGGCCGGCTATGCAAGAAATAATCAACCGCCACAAAGCAAATGAACGTGAATAGCACAAGTACTATAACCATACGCTACCCCACTTCTCCTCACTCAACACGCGAGGCTTTGATTTTCATCGCTTTACGAAAAGGCAGCTCGATGCCCACAACCCATTCAAAAATCCGAGCTGCGAGCAGCTAATTATCTACTGTTTTTTGTGTGAGATAGCGGGAGAGATGGAGGGAACTGATGGGTCGAGAAGAAAGGTGGCATTGCTTAGACTGATGAGAATTGCAACACCGGGATGCCTTCGGCGGCCTAGATCAAGGATTAGCCGATTGTTTACAGCCACATTCCGGCTGTTAGAAATCACAACACATAGTGCTGAATACTTCAGCTAGATACGAGCGAACGAAAATCCCCGCAGCACGCTCGCGTAGGGGCACGCCATGGCGTGCCCCTACAATGCCCGGCGGAAGTGATTTTCGGTGGAGCCAGGCCAGCCAAGCCCCGCCCATGGGGCAGACTGATCGGGGCAGAACGACACGCCTCCCTCAGCGTATTCCAAGGGAACCGCGTTTCGATGTTACCCTATTCGCGCCGCTATTTCTTTTCCGGTGCCTTGTAGCCTTCGAGCGAGTGGTTGTGCTCCTTATAATACTTGCCGGCATCGGTCAGCTCTTTCGATCCCGCCTTAGGATGGCAGTACGTGCACGCCTTCCCTTCCTTCTTCGTGTATTCCGGCTTGGCATTGGCCAAACTGAGCAAACAACCACAGAAGATGGAAACTGCAATCAGACCCTTAATCAGCCGCATAGATATTCTCCGTGATAGTGTATGAATGCTTCCCAGAACTTGGCCCGTTTAGGACCCAGTTCGTGGGACAAGAAGTCATGGGTTTTCCGCAAACTCAAACGTGATGGCCCACATTATAGCAAGAACGCCAACGTGTCCAAATCCGCATCGCGTTGCAGCACTGTTGAGGAAATTAACACAGTCTGTGGATATTTTCCGCGTGTTGAGATCTCTAGCATCCCGTTAAGACTAATCATGGCACTGTAAATCAGTCACTTACAGCGCTTAATAAAGGTTTGTCAATTCCAACCGTGGAGACATATTTGCAGTTTGCGCTCCCCTGGAGTGATGACCTTGTGTTGATTTTCCACACAGGAATTGGCCGCCGCGAGGGCATTGCGAACCGATGCCTCAATCTCGTGGAGTGGTGCGGTCAAGCTTCACGGTTGAGAACCGCTGACCGGACAGCTCTTGGGTCGCCCCGCAAGATAACCGTTATTGTTGCGGGTCTGATCTCGATGTTGCTTGCTCGGCCCATGGCCGGAGTGCAGCATCCCGTTCCGTTGGCGGCGAATACCGATGCAGCCAAGTGCCTGGAGTGCCACACGGACAAGACAAAGGGCAAATCAGTCCACTCGGCGATGAAAATGGGATGCCTGAGTTGCCACGAGGTCAGGGTTAACAAGGATGCGACGCACGTTACGTTGATCAAGGCCACCCCCTCAGCCCTTTGCTTCACCTGCCACTCTGATCAGAATCCTGCCAGCGCCAAGGGCCATGTTCATCCCCCCGGGGTCCGTGACTGCCTGAAATGCCACGATCCGCATGCTTCTGCCGAAAAGAACCAACTTCTAAAGCCAATGTCGGGGGCAACGGCAAAGGAAAACCTCTGCCTTTCGTGTCACAGCACCGGTGTCGATGTACCGAAAGGCGGCAGCCGGCATGCCGCGCTGGATTCGGGCTGTGACGCCTGTCACGTAATCCACAAGACCGGCGATCCCGCCCAGCCCGAGTTTGCCTCCCATCTGACCAAGCCAGCTCCCAAGCTCTGCCTGGACTGCCACGACATTAGCGACGAGGGAATTCGCAAGGCTCATCAGAACCAGCCACTCGGGTCCGCGGATTGCCTGACCTGCCACGATCCCCACCAATCAAGGTCGCCAAAGCTGCTGCAGGCGTTCCTGCACAATCCCTTTGAAAACAAGATGTGCGATTCCTGCCATCAGCCGGCGAAGGATGGAAAGGTGGTGCTTAAGGCGGCTGATTCCAGGGCGCTCTGCGTGACCTGCCATGAGGAGCAAGCCAAACAGATTGGCTCGGCGAAGGTGCAGCACCAGGGCGCCCAGGGGGACTGCACAACCTGCCACAACCCGCACGCCGGCAAGGCGCCCGGGTTCCTTCAGCCGGACCCGGTCGCGGCCTGTCTCGCCTGCCACTCCGACCAGGCCGCGGAGTTCAAGAAGAAGCACTTGCACCAGCCGGCGTTCGAACAGGCATGCAGTATCTGCCACGTTGCGCACGGCAACGGCAATGCGAAGCTCTTGCGCGTGGCGGACGTCAACACCCTTTGCCTGGAGTGCCACGGACCGGATTCGCCGGAGCCCCAAAAGCTCCAGGACGAGCACCTTATAACAATCTTTAACGGGAAGGTGAAGCTTCCAGAGGATTACTTCAAGAACATTTCGATCCTGCCGCTGAAGTATGGCACGGGACACCCGACCGAAGGGCACCCCGTATCCACGACCATGGATCGCAAAACGATGAAGGCAACTCCGCTGAACTGCCTGAGCTGCCATCAGCCCCACGCCTCAGCGAATAGCGGGCTGCTGGTGAAGGACCAACAAGCGAATATGGCGTTCTGCAGGACCTGCCATAACGAAGGCCGGATGCAGTTGAAGTGAATGGAGAGTGCGGAAAATGCTGAAGACTCGCTCCAATTCGAATCTTGCCGGCAAGGGCTGGGTGACCCTGGTGCTCGCGCTTGCCGTAATAGTGAGCGTGATGCCCTCGGAGGCGAAGAAGAAGCCGGGCACAAGCGCCCCGGAGGCTGCCGCACCGCGGAGGGTGGCATTCGATATCAGCAAGATCGTTTGGCCGAGCCCGCCGGCCATCGCGCGGGTGCGATTCCAGACGATTCTGACGGGCCAGAAAATCGACTGGTCGGGTCTGACCAGCACCCAAAAACCGAAGCAATCGTGGATGGACCGTCTGGCGGGCGAGCAACCCGACCGGCAGGTGAAAGATGTACAGAAGAAGGTCGGCTTCCAGTTGATGCGGGTCTACGGCGTGGCCGCGGATTCCAAAGGCAACATTTACGCTGCCGATCAAGGCGTGGGAGCCATTTTCATTTTTCCGAAATCGGAAACGGAAAAGGTGCAACTGATCAAGAACGGCCAGGACGCGCGCCTGCCCATGATCAACGGTTTGGCGGTGGACGATGACGACCGGTTGTTTGTGACCGACGTGAAGCTGCACCACGTGCTGGTGTTCAGTGCGAAGCACGAGTTGGAAGCTTCCTTTGGCGCCGGCGATTTGGTGGCGCCGGCCGGAATCGCGATCGATCCTTCGAACCGGTTTGTCTACGTCGCCGACACCCAGGCGGACCAGGTGGTGGTCTTCGACGCGGATAAGTACACACTACTGCGGCGGATTGGAACTGGCGGAAAGAACCACACCCTGACGAGCCCCGGCGATTTCTCCATGCCGACGCACGTCGCCGTCGACAAAGACGGGAACGTATACGTCACGGACACGCTGAACAACCGCGTGGAGATTTTCGATGCGGATGGAGGTTTCATCAGTGAGTTCGGGAAGGCGGGGGATGGCCCAGGGCATTTCGCGCGGCCCAAGGGAATCGCCCTCGATGGTGACGGGCACATTTGGGTGACCGATGAAGTTCAGAGCCGGGTACAGGTTTTCGACAAAGAAGGACGGCTGTTGCTCTACATGGGCGAACATGGATGGTATCCGGGACAATTTCAAGCGCTCTATGGAATTGCCGCGGACAACTACAACAACCGGATCATCACCAGCGAACAGTTCCCGGGACGGTTGCAGGTGTTTCGCTATGTAACGGACGCCGAAGCGGACGCCGAGAAGGCGCGGCGCGACGCGGGCGGGAAGACGAACGAGCAGAAATCCGCTGACCCGAAGACGCAGAAAGAGAACGCGCCAGGTAAAGCCCAGGTAGCCTCGGGGTCCTGACGGGCAGAGAGTTTTGGCTTTCGCAAGAAGGCCATAACGGGGAGGGGCCATTCCGGCCGGATGGCCCTCTCCGGTTAAGCCAGATCGCTCCACGAAGCAAGTAATGAATGAATTATTCCAACCTAAACCAAGGAGGTTTCATGAAACGAACTGCAATTGCACTCCTCGTGATGCTGGCGGTGGCGGGTATCGCCACTGCTCAGGTCACGTCCCCAACGCTAGACGTTCTCGGAGCACACAACGTGTACGGCCGTGGCTGCGTAGCATGCCACGCGCCGCACAGTGGCGCCGCCGGGAACGGTGCGAAGACCACAGCGAACAGCGGCAATCTTGCGCTGTGGGGCGAGGACATGTCTCCGCTCTACGGCCAGACGCTGAATTTTGGCAACGCAGGGTCTTATGCTGTTACCCTGCCGAACTACCTGAGTGGCGGGTACCCATCCAATCCGGACGGCTACTTCGACATTATTGCTTGCCTTAGCTGTCACGACGGCAACCTCGCGAAGACCGCTATGATGAGAGGCACTACCGTCGAAACCGTGACGATCAGCGGGGCAACCTTCAATCCCCCTACGCTGCTCGGAAATGACGGCTCGACCCCCGGGAATTACATGAACGACCACCCGGTGGGACCCACGGCGACCGTTGGCTGCGGAGGCCCCTACAACTGGGACTGCACTGTCAACGCTGACGGCTCCATCAGCTTCAACGGCCCCAACAGCACACAGTTCATCGCCGATTACTATGATGTGACCAAGGGCAGCGGGCCGATAGCGAACATCGTCAAAGTGCCCGGAACAGTCTCTGCCAGCGGCGCGACGACCAGCAATTCGTGGGTCACCTGCACCACCTGCCACGACCAGCACGATATGCAGTATTTCAACACCGCCGCCTCCGGCCCCGAGGTGATTAAGCCGACGCACTTCTTCGTGCGCGGCTGGTACGATCCCGGAAACTCAGCCACCAGCAACAGCGCGGCGCAGTTCTGCCGTACCTGCCACGGCGGCGAGTCCAACGAAGCGCACGGCCAGATCGTGCCGACGACCTAAGCTGATTCCCTCAGGGGAGGGCCTGGCCCTCCCCTGGAGCCTGGCCTTCCGCGACTCAGTTCAAGGTCTCGGGGACCGCAGAAGGCCAGGCTGGAGAGAATTTCTCCGGATTCGCGGTAGTGAAGGAGCGAGCTTCGAAGCCGGAGAAATTCGCCGGGATCAGGGTAGGCCCTGTTGCTTAAGCGGTTCAGGGTTCCATTTTCTTCAACAAGGAGAGCACATGAAATTACGATTACAGCTCGCGGTTCTCTTCCTGATTGCTTCCTGCGCGCCAGTGTTAGCGCAGAATAGCGCGCCTCTACCCCCAGCGGAAAGGACGAGTCTTGTCAGTGCGCACGCTCCCTCTCTCCCCGCGCCCCGCCCGGTGGCCCGCGTGAATGGGGCGGTGCTGACCGATCGCGACTTGCTGCGGGAGATGTATACGATTTTTCCGTACGCGAAGCAGCACAACGGAGGCTTTCCGCAAGCCATGGAAAGCGGCATTCGCAAGGGCGCCCTGAAGATGATCGAGTTCGAGGAACTGGCGTATCAGGAAGCGAAGCGCCGGCAGATGACCATCACCCCGCAACGCATCGCGGCCTCCGAGAAACAATTCCGCCAGCGGTTTGACAGCCAGCAACAGTATGACCTCTTCCTGCGGACCGAGGCCGGCGGTTCCGACCAAGTCCTGCGAACGAAGATCAAGAGGTCCCTGCTGATCGAGGATCTGTTGAAAGAAGAAGTGAACGATAAATCCGCAGTCAGCGTGGCGGAAGCCAAAACGTTCTATGAACACAACCCCGAACGCTTCACGCTGCCGGAGTCCTACGCGCTCCAGACCATTAGCATTCTCCCGCCCAAGGCGGCGGGCGCACAGCAACCCCATGCCGCGGCGGCAACGCCGGAGCAGTTGAAACAGATGCGGGCGCGCGCACAAGAGGCTCTGAAGCAGGCAAAAGCAACCAAGAGCTATGAAGAGTTCGGGCTTCTGGCGGAGAAGATTTCCGAAGACGACTACCGTGTGATGATGGGCAACCACCGGACTGTAAAAAGTGCGGATATGCCTCCGGAGGTCCTGGCCGTGGTATCGAAAATGCTCCCGGGACAGGTGAGCGATTTGATCGAGGCGGACGGTGTATTGACGATTGTGCGGCTCAACACTCACACCCCTTTGCGGGTACAAAAATTTACGGAAGCCCAGGAAGCCTTGAGGGCGCAGATGCAAAGCAACAAGACGGAGAAATTACGGCACGAGTTGGATGCGCGGCTGAGGAAAAACGCGAAAATCGAAGAACTGTAGAGCGGCGTTATGATGGCGGAGGTTCGAACGCGGTGGATCGGATGGGCGGCGGCAGCGCTCGTATGGTGCTGCGTGCCTGGGTGGGCTCAGGTGCAAGTGGGCGATCAATTGGCGCTCAACCTGGGGGGCAGCGTCAGCGGCGGATACTCGGGAAGCCAGACCAATCAAGGCCCCTCCAGCAACGGGGTAATCTTTGGGGGAAACGCGAATCTATCCGGCTATTATCACAGTTCACAATTTCTCTCCTTTGATATAAGTCCGTTCTACAACCAGTCGAGAAACAATTCCAACTATCAATCCATTACCGATAGTTCCGGCGTGGCGGCGAACACGACCCTATTTGGCGGGAGTAAGTATCCGGGCTATGTCAATTACAGCGATTTGTACAATGGCGAAGGAAACTTCTCCGTGCCGGGGATCGGGAACTATAGAACCAACGGCAACGGCCAGAGCTTCGGAGTGGGGTGGTCGGGCAATCCCACGGGTCTACCGAGCTTTACGGTGGGCTACCAGACAGGAATCAACGACTATTCACTGTACGGGACGAGTGGCGAAGATCACACCCAATATCAGTCGGTTTTCGCTACCTCGACCTATTCCCTGGCGGGATTTCGCTTGGGCGGTGGATATCACTATACGGACGGAAGCTACACTCTTCCTGAGGTTTTAAGCGGCGAGTCCATTCCAGAGACCCAATCGAACAGCACGACCTACAACCTCAGTCTATCCCGCGGCGTGGCGATGGACGGCAACACCTGGGTGAATTACTCGAGGAACACCACGGGGTACGATACTCTGGGAACAAACGATTCACAGACGACTGACGTGGTGACGGGCGGAATCGCGCTGAAACCGTCGGCCAAGCTGAGTGGTGAAATCGGCGCCGATTACGACGATAATCTTGCGGGCACGGTGTTCCAGGCCGCGAACACCGCCGGGTCAATCCTTCCCTTGACGCTTCCCCAAGAGAAATCGCATTCCTGGGGGGTCTACGGACAAACGCAATATACCGTATTTGATGGGCTTAACCTCACCGGCAATATTACACACCGGCAGCAACTG
>JBELAJ010000325.1:0-9484 GCA_049508935.1 Terriglobia bacterium
GCTAACCTCCGTCGCCCTACGGGCTCCTCCGGTTAGCCGCCAAAGAACGAAAAACGGAACTTTCTACTTTGCTAAGAACAGGACATTTCTACTTTGCTGGGATTAGGACATTTCTACTTTGCTTTGACACCTGGACGCCGGACAGCCAGAACTCTTACGCCCTCCTGCCAGGCGCTTCGCTGACGGAGGCCTCGCGCCGGGCAAATCACCGAAACCTCGTGGCCCCGCGCAGCTAGCAGCGTCGCCAGGCGATAAGAGAAATATGCCGCTCCGTTGACGTCAGGATGGTAGGTATCGGACGCGATAAGTAATGACGGCAGTAATCTGAAAACCGACGGCTGCGGACCAAAACAGAAATGTGGACTAGAATAGGTGAAGGGCGGAAAAGAAGAAACTGCTGCGCAGCTAGGAAAGGAAGCCCGGAAGACGGCGGCAAGTCATGCTACGACGCCAACCTTCCCGGGTCTCGTCAGCACCGCCGAGAAAGGCAAGCCACGGTGCTCTGGTTCTTTCATCTGCCGCAATTCTGGAAAGCACTGCTGAGTTCTCTTATAGCGCTGCTGACGCTTGCGGGCATCATGATCCGCCCCTTTCGCTGGAACGAGGCGCGGGTCGCCATGAGTGGCGCCGCACTCTTGCTTGTTCTCGGCCTGATCAGTCCCAAGGATGCACTCTTCACCCTGCTGCGCGATTGGAACACTTTCTTTTTTTTCCTGGGCATGATGGCTCTATCGGCTCTCGCAGAATCCGCGGGCTTATTCGACTGGTTGGGTGTGCATGCGGCGCGACTGGCGGGCGAGAGCTCTGCACGGTTGTTCCTGAATGTGTTTTTGTTGGGGACGTTCATTTCGATGATCTTTTCTAACGACGCCACGGCGCTCATCCTGACACCCATTGTCTATGTTCTGGTTACGAAGCTGCGATTGCCTGCTCTGCCGTACTTGTTCGCTTGCACGTTCATTGCGGATTCGGCTTCCTTTTTGCTCCCTGTCAGTAACCCCATCAACATCATTATCCTGGCACACCATCCGTTAAGTCTCAGCGTCTTTCTTCGGCTGTTGCTGCTGCCGAGCGTGGTGGTGATTGGAATTAACATGGGAGTGTTTTTCTTCCTCTACCGCAGGCAACTTGCGGGGTCATTTGACGTCGAGCGCCTTTCATCGCCCGAAGAGGCGATAAAGCACAAGGCGTATTTTCGCTATACCTGTTGTGTGCTCGCCGTGATAGCACCTGCATATGTAGCCGCGGTCGCCGCTCAATTCCCGCTTTCGGAGGTGGCCGTGGCAGGGGCGTTGCTATTGCTGGGCGGTGCCTTCTATTGGCAGCGTGCCAGCCTCCGTCAAGCAGGAAAAGCAATCTCGTGGTCCATTTTCGGGTTCATTGCCGGAATGTTTATCGTGGTTCGGGCCGTCGAACAAACAGGGCTTACTGCGAAGTTTGGGGATTTGCTCCTGGGGCTGTCGGGAGGATCGAGTTTTGGCGCGGTGATGGTGGGGACCGCAGGTGCGGCGCTGGGCACTAACTTGATTAACAACGTTCCCATGGCCGTGCTGATGAATTCCGCATTAGTCAGTGTCCAGAACGCCTCACCTGCGGTCCGTCAGGGCTTTATTGCTGCTACCATGTTTGGTTGCGATCTGGGTCCGAATCTGACGACGGTTGGCTCCCTGGCTACGGTCCTGTGGTTGCTCATATTACGCCATCGAAATGTCGACGTGTCGGGGCTTGACTATTTCAAAGTCGGCGTTGTGGTAACCCCGTTAATGCTTCTTGCAGGCGCATTCACCATGTGGCTGCTCCTATAAGCGATATGCAGGGAGGTGACTGTGCGAGTTCTCTGTTGTCTGGACGGCACCAACGCCGAACGAATAGGCAAGGCGCTGGACATGTTCACGCCGGCTCAGCCGCTCACAGTGAGTATGCTGCATGTGACTGATGCCCGGCCAAGAGAAGACATGGACCTGATTCGCGAGCGATTCTGGCGACACCCTCTGCATGCTCACCACCCTCCAGCAGCGCCGCCGGAGCCACACCCTTCCCCTCGCGAAATGGAAATCCACGAGGCTGAGAAAGCCTCTGCAGAAGAGATCTTGAAGGAGGGCCTTAGCTATTGTGCTGGCGCGGAGACTATGGAACGAGAAGGTCGCCCGGAACGCGAAATCGTCAACCTCGCAGCCCAGTGGCGCGCCGACCTGGTGATCGTTTGTTCGCGGGCAGCGTACCGAATGAACGAGGAGATTGGTCCCAAGTTGGTTGGGCATGTCGCCCGCTTTGTTGTTGACCATGCGCCTTGTCCGGTCCTATTGCTGCGCCCCATGACGCGGCGGCAGATCCCGATCAATAGATAACCGGGTTTGTGTTTTCGTCAGCGATGAAGGCAGCAAGGAATCTCTTGACAATCCCCTCGCCCCTTTGGGGGAGAGGGTGGCGAGCGTAGCGAGCCGGGTGAGGGGGTCGGAAGACACACCATGATCGTCAAGACTTATGTGGGACACCACACTCGGGAGAACCCTCCATAAGCGTTCAGGCTCCCTATCACAAGCAGCGTCCGCATGATGCATCGCCTCAATTTCGTGATTCGATACCTCTTTGGGCCGGAAGCGCCGTCGAAGCGCAGCCACCTTCTGCCGCGTTGGCTCTGGCTTCGGGAGCTGGGGCTGATCTTTTTCTCAGCTTTCTATTCCCTGCTTTTTCAAATTCGCGGTCTGATCGGACCGGACGGGATTCTTCCCGCCGGCCGTTATCTGAGCGGTGCGCGTGAGCAGGCCGGCGCGCTTTCGTATTGGTATGTTCCGAGCGTCTTGTGGCTTGGGAGCGGCAACCACGCGCTGATGGCGATATCCTGGATCGGATTGATCGCCTCGCTCCTGCTCGTGCTCAACTTTTGGCCTCGTGGGATGATCGCAGTCTGCCTGCTGATGTATCTCTCTTTTGTCGCCGCGGCCCAGGACTTCTCTTCCTATCAATCGGATGGGATGCTTCTTGAGGCGGGATTCATCAGCTTGTTCTTCGCCCCGAGAGGCTGGCGGCCGCGCTTGGGTGATGCCTGTCCGCCCTCCCGCGCCAGTCTATTCCTGTTGCGCTGGGAATGGTTCCGCATCTATTTCGAGTCCGGGATCGTCAAGCTGGCGAGTCACGACCCTCAGTGGCGAAACCTGACGGCCCTCGATCAATACTATGCGAACGGCCCCCTGCCCGATTGGATCGGCTGGTACGCGCAGCAACTTCCGCACCGGTTCCAGGCTTCACTAACTGTCGCCACACTCGTCACTGAACTCGGCTTGGTTTGGACGCTTTTCCTCCCGCGGCGACTCCGCCTTGTTTGCTTCTTCATCGTCACTACATTCCAAATCGGCATCATCCTCACTGCCAACCTGGCGTTCCTCAACTATCTGGTGCTCTGCCTGGGTGTATTGCTCTTGGATGACGAGTGCCTGAGAGGTGCGCGCGCAGCTGTATGGGGCGTGTTCCGACAACCGCAAAAGTCGTCGCCGCAGGCTCCCGTAGGCGAAGCCGTTCAAATCGACGCCGGGCGGCAACAAGGGCCGCCCCTACACCGGGTCCGCACATATCTCAAGCGCGCATCGCTCGTCACTTCTGGCGTAATTCTCTCCTGGATTGCATACAACACTACCGCGCTATTGCTCTTAATGCTCGTCCCTGGGTTCCCTCTCCCCACCTCACCCGTGGTGTGGCTTGAGCCGTTTCGTATTTCCAACCAGTACGGGCTCTTTGCCGTGATGACGCGAGCGCGCTATGAAATCGAATTTCAGGGCTCCAATGACGGGCAAACCTGGGTTGCTTATCCCTTTCGCTACAAGCCGCAGAATCCGAACGAAGTGCCGCGCCTCTACGCTCCCTATCAGCCGCGCTTCGATTGGAACCTCTGGTTCGCATCGCTGGGCGGATGGAGAGAGTACCCGTTCGTGGTGCGCACCGAAGTGCAACTCCTTCGCGGTAGCCCCAGCGTCCTTTCGCTTTTCGCCGGAAACCCTTTCCCCGGCAAGCCTCCGCGTGAAGTGCGCGCTGTGCTGTGGCAGTACTGGTTTACCGATTTGAAGGTCAAGCGGGAAGAGGGCCTCTGGTGGAGGCGCAAGTTGTTGGGGCTCTACGCGCCCAGGCTCGAATTCACGCCCGACGGCTCTGTGGGAGCCGTTGAAATGCCGGACACGCAGGGGATCCCGCCGCCTTGACGGCGGGTCGCAAGACGTACGCACTATCTTGTGGGGTAGGCAGTGACAAACTACGCAAAGACGAGGCGTCCTTTGGGCTGGGGAATCGGCCGACCGAGCTCGGTGGCGGTGTCGATCCACTCTCCGATGATGACCTCGACATTGGCGAGGGCTTCAGCATATGTCTTACCGTCAGCCGCGCAGCCAGGGAGTTCTGGAACCTCGGCGATGAAAGCGCGGTCCTCATCGCTCCAGTAAATGATTACCTCATATTTCGGCATCCGACTCGCCTCCCAATCCGAATCTCAGCGCGCTCATATCAGCAGGCGCAGTCCCAGCCTTACGTAGCAGGCTTCCAAAAAACCCTCTCACCGTGTCATTCTGAGCGAAGCGAAGAATCCCAGCAGTTGCAGTTTCGACGAACTGCAGAGATCCTTCGTCGCCTTCGGCTCCTCAGGATGACAGGCACAACGGTTGTTCCGCAGCACGCTACGGACACGTCCCCACCTGCCACATGCAACCTACCACATACCGTTCATGCCCAAAACGCATGCCCATGGCCGGTGGGGCCATCCAGATGCCCGACGAGGTGGTGTTGCATGTCGTCGTGGAGGGCGGCCATGCTGCGGCGTAAGTCGTCCATCTTTTCGGCGCTGAAGGGTGAGAAGTTGCGAGCCAGTTCGACGTTATGCTCGAGCATCTCGACTTTGGGCATGCCCGTGACCGCCGTAGTAACCGGCAAGCTCATGGCAAAGTGCAGGAGCGTGTCCGCATCCGTCTTGCCGCCTTCCGTGCCGATCAGGAATTCCTGGCCGTACACTTTCATGGCGATAACGCCCAGGCCTTTCTTGTTGGCAGCCACAAGAGCGGTCTTCTCGAACTCGCCTGTGCCGGTGGGGTTCAGCGCCATCTGCGTGCAGTCCAGCGGATGCCGTTCAATGGCCTGCGCGAGAACTGCGCCGTCGGTGTGGCAGCTCATGCCGATGAAGCGAGTCATCTTCTGCTCCTTCGCTTCCAGCAATCCCTTGAGGGCGGAGTCAGGAGCTTCGATCTTCTCCAGGTCGTCGGTGTGGCGCAGGTCGTGAATATGCACCAAGTCGACGTGGTCGGTCTGGAGGCGTTTCAAGCTGCCCTCCAGACGGCTCATGAAGCCGTCTCGTGTCCGGTCGGGGATTTTGGTGGCCAGCCACACTTCCTTGCGGCGCGTGGCCATGACTCTGCCGACTCGCGTTTCGCTCTTACCATCGCCGTAAAGGTAGGCGGTGTCGACGTAGGTGATGCCCAGATCAAGAGCATGGTTGAGGACTTTCACGGCTTCGTCGTCGTCCTTGTACATCAGAAAGCGGCTGCCACACCCAAAAGCCAGAATTGAAACCTTAGCGCCCGTGTGGCCCAGCGTGCGCTGCGGCAATCGGGCCTTTGCGCCGGCGAGATTAGTCCACAAGGGCAGGCTGGCGCCTGCCGCTCCCCCAATGGCAATCTTTTCCAAAAACTTCCTTCTAGAAACGTCTTTGCTCATGGCGACTCCTTCGTAGAAGCAGCGGCCAGTGGCTAGTGCCTGGTGCCTAGTTCCACCGGCCGCGCTGAATCCGCTAGCTGGTTTCTCACACCGCCTTCAATTGGCCCCGGAAACATTATACCGCCCAAGCTTTCAAGTGCAAACTCGCCCGCATATTGTCCTAACGTGAACGCGGCGCCGACCTTTAGAGCCTGCCCTGAGCGGAGCGAAGGGTCGGCAAATGCCCCCACAGGTCGGGGCGCTACGTTGAAACCACTGCTCTTTACGGCTGGCAGCCGGCGTTTTCGGATGAGAGCTTGACATCGGTGTAGTCGCCTGTCTCATCGAACGACCCCAAGCCGACCCGCCCGCACTTGAAGGTCTTGTCGACCACCGAAAAGCGCGGTTGGGTTTCCTGGTCGACAAACACCTTGATTGAACCCGCATCCACATCTCGCTCGACGCGAACCTTGTGCCAATTCGTATCCGGAAGCACCGGGGCCGCTTCCAAGCCGGCAATGCGGCGGCGCGGTGCGCCATCTACGAGGAAGATTCCGTTGTGGACATCGATCTTGGCGCCAGGGTCCTTAGATAGATGCGTGTAATAAAAGTGCAGCGTATCGACATAGTTAAAAACGATCATCATCGAACTGCCTTCGCGTCGTACGCGCGTCTCAAGGGTGAAGCTTCCGACGGTGACGCCCTTCACCAGAGCAAATTGCTGGGGGCGGCGCGGAACCAGCGGGTCGCGACTCCGCAGCATGTGAAGGTAATGGAGCGGGCCCTCTTCTTTCACCACCCAGTCCTCAGCAAATGGGAATTGCCAGGAGTCAAGCTTGCCGGAAGAGAAGTCGTCGTGAAAGTTAACAGCTAGAGGCGTCGGTAGTGCCGCAACCCGGGCAATCAGAACCGAGAGTGCGACAACAGAGAATAGTAAACCTGCGAACAATCTACCTCTGGGCGAGCTTTGCATGCATCTGTACCCCCTGACTTAGGCTGGCGGAATTAAAGACTAGCGGGGTTTTGCGGTCCTGGCAAGCACCTTGTCGGAATCTGCAGGGTGGCCCTTTAAACCACCAACCGGCAACGACAAGGGATGCCGCTATGTTAGCTTCGCCGTTCGCGCCCATTTCCCGAGGTCGCGGAGGTTTCCGACTAGAGTTTCGAACTGGCGAAGCGGCAGCGAGTTGGCGCCGTCAGACAGGGCACGTTCGGGGCGATTATGAACTTCCATGAATACGCCATCCACGCCCGCCGCCACCCCTGCCCTCGCCAGGGTGCTGATGAACTGCGGTTGCCCGCCACTTTTGTCGCCTGCAGCGCCCGGCAGTTGCAAAGCGTGGGTTACGTCGAGGATGACCGGAAACCCGAAGTCCCTCATGATGGCAAGGCCGCGAATGTCAACCACCAGATTGTTGTAGCCGAAGGTGCTGCCTCGTTCGGTGACGAGGATGCGGTTATTGCCCTGGCTTTCGACTTTTTCAATCACATGGCGAATATCCCAAGGCGAGAGGAATTGACCTTTCTTGATATTCACCACTGCGCGCGAACGGCCGGCCTCGAGCAGCAAGTCGGTCTGGCGACAAAGGAAGGCCGGAATCTGAATCACATCGCAGACTTCCGCCGCCGGCGCAACCTGCGCCGCTTCGTGTACGTCAGTCAGGACGGGTACACCGATTTCTCTTTTGACACGCGCCAGAATCTGAAGTCCGCGTTCCAGGCCCGGACCGCGATAAGAATGCAGTGACGTACGGTTCGCCTTGTCAAAAGAGGCTTTGAAAATGTAAGGAATGCGGAGAGCACGGGCAATGCGCGCCAAGCGCTCAGCCAACATCAACGTATGTCGTTCAGTCTCGATGACGCACGGCCCGGCAATCACAAATAGCGGATGACCGGCTCCGAGCTTTAATTTTCCAATAGGAACCGTATGACTCATGGTTCGCTCGCGATTTGAAATTGGAAACTGGAAACTAGAAAATGGAAAATCGAGTTTGGGAAGTAGTGGCCGATGCCAGTCATGTAAGTGTCATTTCTTAAATCCGAAGAAGGTACCAGAGCGGAGCGATCTTCATTTTCCAGTTTCCATTTTCCAGTTTCCATTACGTTGACGCGGCCACCTTGGTCTCTTCCGCCAGCAACGCGCTCGGAAACGCCCCCAGCCTCTTTCGCCGATATTGGTAGGCAGCGCCGATGAAGGCTTTGAACAGGGGGTGTGGCTCGAGAGGCCGCGACTTGAATTCGGGATGAAACTGGCAACCCAAGAACCAGGGGTGGTCGCGAATTTCGACGATCTCCACGTAGGTTCCGTCCGGAGTCACTCCCACCAGGTCCAACCCTTTGCTAACCAGGATCCCCTCGTACTCGCGATTGAATTCGTAGCGATGGCGATGACGCTCGGAGATTTCGAGCTGACCGTAGGCCTGGTGAGCAAAAGACCCGGGCTTGAGACGGGCGGCCCAGGAGCCCAAACGCATGGTGCCGCCCAGTTCATCAATACCTCGCAATTCGCGCAATTTGTAGATGACGCGTTGAGGCGTGGAGGAATCGAACTCTGAGCTATTGGCGTCTGTCATCCCGCAGACATTGCGCGCAAATTCAATGACCGCACACTGCATGCCGAGGCAAATCCCGAAGTAGGGCACCTTGCGCTCGCGCGCGAACTCAATCGCTCGCACCATACCCAGGATTCCACGCTGGCCAAACCCTCCCGGGACCAGGATACCGTCCAGTTCTTGCAGGTGGGCTTCACGCTCCTGCCCCTCCAGATTTTCCGCTTCCACCCAGACCTTGTTGAGCTTCAGGTCGTGCGCAATGCTGCCGTGGACCAGGGCTTCATTCAAACTTTTGTAAGAGTCCTGATAGCCGACATACTTTCCCACGATTCCGATCGTTACCTCATCCTGCGGATGCTGGATGCGCTCCACAAGCTCAACCCACGGCTGAACGTTGCGCTCTCCCGTGTCCAGTTTCAAGCAGCGGAGTATTTGTGAATCCAAGCCCTCTTTCCCCAGAATTATAGGCACCTCATAAATGTTCTCCACATCCTTGGCGGTGATGACGGCATCTTCTGCGACGCTGCAGAAAAGAGCGATCTTGGCTTTGATATCGGGCGAGAGATAGCGGTCCGTGCGGCAGAGCAGAATGTCAGGCTGAATACCAATCTCCCGCAGTTCCTTCACGGAATGTTGGGTGGGCTTGGTCTTTTGTTCGCCCGAGGCCTGTATGTAAGGGACGAGCGTCAAATGCACGAAGACCACGTTTTCTCTGCCCAGTTCCTGCCGCATCTGGCGAATGGCCTCGAGGAACGGCAGCGACTCGATATCTCCCACCGTGCCTCCGACCTCCACGATCACCACGTCCACGTCGTGCGCAACCTTTTGGATAGCCGCTTTGATTTCGTTGGTGACGTGAGGAATGACTTGCACCGTTTTCCCCAAGTAATCGCCGCGTCGCTCCTTGGTGATGATGATCTCGTAAATACGACCGGCGGTGCAATTGTTGTCCTGACTCATCCTGGCATGGCTGAAGCGCTCGTAATGGCCTAGGTCAAGGTCGGTTTCGGCTCCGTCATCCGTAACGAAGACTTCACCGTGTTGAAACGGACTCATCGTTCCCGGATCGACGTTCAAGTAGGGATCCAATTTTAAGAAAGTGACCTTGAGTCCTCGAGCCTCGAGCAGACACCCCATCGAAGCTGCAGCCAAACCTTTGCCCAGTGAACTGACTACACCACCGGTGACGAAGATGTACTTTGCACCCATGATCCTCCTTGGCAATGTCTAGTGGGCTGGAGGTTTTGCGACCTGTGCTTTAT
>JBELAJ010000326.1:0-9405 GCA_049508935.1 Terriglobia bacterium
GTTTGTTCCGAAATGGCGACGAAATCCTGCGTCTGTTTTGTCGTAACGGCATGATTCAGCGCGTAGGCCGTCGGGACGGTCCCGATGAGGATCAGCATGATCAGCCCCATGCCCTTCTGCCCGTCGTTGGAGCCGTGGGCGAAGCTGACGCCCGTGCAAGTCAGCACCAGCAAGGCTCGAATCCAGAACGGGGGCGGCTCGGAGCCCTTCGGTGCTTCATAGAGACGCTTGTCGTGAATCACCGCCTTGCACAGTACCAGCAGCAAGTACGCGAAGACAAACCCCACGATCGGGGATACCAGCAGGGATTTTCCCACGCCCAGCGCCTGCGCCCAGTCTACTCCGCTGGTTCCCGTCTTCAGTGACATCAATTGGTTGGCAATGCCCACACCAATGACGGAGCCGATCATGGTGTGAGAACTCGAGGCGGGCAACCCGAACAACCAGGTTCCGATATTCCAAATGATGGCGGCGATGAGCAACGCAAAGACCATCGCAAACCCGGCGCTGCTCCCCACTTTCAGGATGAGTTCGACCGGCAGCAGGGAAACAATTGTGAAAGCAACAGCTCCGCTTGAGACGAGCACGCCGGCGAAGTTCCACGCGCCCGACCACACCACAGCGATGTGCGGTTCCATCGAATGCGTATAAATGACGGTGGCGACGGCGTTGGCGGTGTCGTGGAAGCCATTGACGAACTCAAAGCCCAGTGCAACCAGCAGCGCGATCCCCAGCAGCACGAAAGGCATCACATTGGTGGCATGAATCTTTGCGAGGTCGGAAATCAGGCTCACGCCCGCGTAGGCGAACCCGATTACCAGAGCCACTCCAAAAACTGCCATTCCGATCTTGGCGGATTTTCCCGCTCCGCCGGCCATTTTCGCATCTAATACCGACGCACTCGTCGCCATGACCTGTTTTACCTCGGCTGTTAAGATTGTTCTGATCAGTGCATTCTACAGACGTTGTATTACACCAATGTGAACGGCAGATTAAGCCTGAAGCTAGCAGGCGCTTTTCATCCCGAATTCCGAAGTTGCCAGGCTCTATGAGAAGAAACCCCTCACCTGGCTCGCTACTCTCCCCACCCTCTCCCCACGGGAGAGGGCTGAAAACTATCGTCGTTGACGCCCCTCTCCCTCGGGGAGAGGGTGGCCTGCTGCCGGCGCGTTCATCAGCCGGAGCAGGCCGGGTGAGGGGTTACTTCCGAAGAATCTGAACACCCGTTCCGCTCTCGAGGTCAACTTCGGAATTCAGGTTCCTTGGGGTGAGTGAAAAGTCGGGCGCTCGATCCGGAGCGGGAGTCCCAACTTAATTAATAGGCTCTCAAGGAGGCTTGGTCGGGATAACTAACGGTGACAGAACCTGTTCCAGACTGAACTTTATTAGTGTACACTCCTACCGTCCGGAGATTCCAGAATGCACATTCCCGCGAAGGAAGGGACTAACCATGGAACGTCTCCCAGAACTACTGCGGCCCGCCCATCTTCTCATCTTCTTCTACGTTTTCTTGTTTAGCTTTGCTGTGAACATTGTTTTGATCTTCCTGCTCTACACGGACTTCACAAGGATTCCGCGCGGCTTCAGGAAGCTCGAGCCCGGCCTGGTTTGGCTGTTGCTGATCCCGTGCTTCAACCTGATTTGGAATTTCTTTGTTTTCCCCCGCATCAGCGAATCATTCAAGGCTTATTTCGATTCGGTTGGAGATACTTCGGTGGGGAATTGCGGACGAGACCTGGGGTTTGGGTATGCTATCTGTACAGCGGCTTCTGCGATTCCGTTTGTCGGCTGCCTCACCGGAATCGCCTCCCTGGTTCTGTTTATACTCTTTTTGGTAAAGGCGAACGAACTGAAGAACCGCATACCCGTGACTGCCTCAATTTGAGAGTTTCGAGGTCATGAACACGATCAGACTATTGCAGCGAGGCGCGGGCATGGCCCTGGCGGCTAGTATTCTCATGCCGGCGTCGCGCCTGCCCGTGACGCCCCTCTGCCCTTTCCGGATGCTGACAGGGCTTCCTTGCCCCGGTTGTGGTTTGACTCACGCCTTCTGCAATATTTCTCACGGTCATTTCAAGATGGCCTGGCAGGCAAATCCATTCGGGTTCCTGTTCTTTGCGCTGGCGATTATTTTCCTCGCGTGGCCATGGTTAAGAACGAGATTCCCGGGAGTAGAAATTGCGATGACTCGCACGCGGGCAGCGGTGTGGGCCCCGGCGTTGCTGATGGCAGGAATGTGGGTTTATGATGTGGCGCGGATTGCCCGGTTATAGTCCGGTCGTCGTAGCGCTGACCTTTAGGTCAGCAACCCGTGCCGACCTGAAGGTCGGCGCTACGTCGGGCAGCCAGGAGGGTGCCGACGCAGAGGTCGGCGCTACGTCATAAAACGCAAGAGGAGAATGAACGATGCGTTATCGCCATACAATTCAGTTCATACTGTTAGCGGTTGCACTCTCTCTGGTTCCTGGTTCGATCTCCACTTCGCAAACTCCGGAGAACGATCTGGCGAGCCATCTTTGGAAAGCCTGGTGGATCACGCATCCTGACGGGCCGCAGCGAGAGTTCGGGGTTTTCCACTTCCGCAAGAACATCACACTGGACTCCATTCCGCAGCACTTTATGATCCATGTGAGCGGTGACAACCGCTATGAGCTGTTCGTGAATGGCGAACGGGTGCTTGAGGGCCCGGCGCGCGGTGATCTGGACCACTGGCGCTACGAGACCCTCGACATTGCTCCGCACCTTGTGGCGGGTCAAAACGTTCTGGCCGCCGTGGTGTGGAACTTCGCCGAACTGGCGCCTCAGGCGCAGATGATGAACGAGACCGGGTTCATCGTTCAGGGTGACGGTAGCGCGGAAGAGATCGTGAACACAGGGCCAACCTGGAAGGCATTCAAGAACCAGGCTGAGCGGATGATCCGCTTGGACGCGTATAAGATCGGCGGATATCTGGTGACGGGTCCGGGCGAAGAAGTGGATGGAGCGAAATACCCGTGGGGGTGGGAAACCAAGGAGTTTGACGATTCCTCCTGGGTGGCGGCGAAACCCATCACCGAAGGCGGCCCGCGCGGCATTAAGGACACTCCCTCGCGCTGGATGCTCATTCCCCGAACCATTCCCTTGATGGAGGACAAGCTCGAAAGATTTTCTCGAGTGGCCCGCGCCAGCGGGGTTGAACCCCCGGCGGAGTTTCTCCAGGGCGCGAGTCCCGTCACAGTGCCGGCGAATTCAAAGGCCTCGCTGCTTTTCGATCAAAGTTACCTGACCACCGGTTATCCTGAGTTAATTACCAGCGGTGGGCGGGGCGCGAACCTCAAGGTGACCTATGCTGAGGCGCTGTACAAAGGGCGTGAAAAAGGCAATCGGAACGATATCGAAGGGAAAGAAATCCGCGGCATCGAGGACCGCTTCCATCCGGATGGCGGCCAGCACCGGATATTTCGGCCGCTCTGGTGGCGCACTTTCCGGTACGTGCAACTGGATGTCGAGACCGGCGACGACCCGCTGGTGATCGAAGATTACAGATCGCGCTTCACCGCCTACCCTTTGGAGATGCGCGCCAGCTTCGAGAGTGACGATGCTGAACTATCAAAAATCTGGCAGGTAGGCTGGCACACGGCCCGGCTCTGCGCGCACGAGACTTATATGGACTGCCCATACTGGGAGCAACTCCAGTATGGCGGCGACACGCGCATCCAGGCGCTCATCTCGCTTTACATGACCGGCGACGACCGCCTGGTGAAGAACGCCATCGAATCGCTGGACGAGTCGCGCACGCCGGAAGGCTTGACCCAGAGCCGCTATCCTTCCTTCCTGCCGCAGTACATCTCGCCTTTCTCGCTTTTCTGGATCGGCATGATGCACGATCTGTGGTGGTACCACGGTGATGTGGACTTCCTGCGCGGGTACTTGCAGGGTGTGCGTGGCGCTCTCGGCTGGTTCGAGCATGGACTTACGCCTTCGGGATTGCTGGGGCGCCTGGAATGGTGGAACTTCGTCGATTGGCCTCCGCAGTTCGACGACGGCGTGCCCGCGCTGGAAAGCAACGGACAGTCCTCCATCCTCAGCCTGCAATTCGCCGCGGGGCTGCGCAATGCTGCGGACCTCGAAGAGTCTTATGGCAGCAAGGAGCAGGCCGCGCGCGACCGGGCGCTTGCTTCGAAGATCGCGGCGGCGGTTTATCGAAGCTGCTGGGACCCGGCGCGAAAGCTACTGGCCGACACGCCGGCACACAAGGTATTCAGCCAGCACGCGAATATCATGGGAGTGCTCGAGGATTCGATCCCCGCCGCAGACCAACGCGAGGTAATGAAAACCGTACTGGCCGATCCGAGCCTTATTCAGGCCACTTACTATTTCCGTTTTTACCTCTTTCGGGCCATGAAAAAAGTGGGTCTGGGAGATCAGTATATCGCACAGTTACGTCCCTGGCGCGAGATGCTGGCGCTCGGCCTGACCACGTGGGCGGAGAATCCCGAGCCCACGCGCTCCGATTGTCATGCCTGGAGCGCTCACCCGAACTTCGACCTGCTGGCTACGGTTGCCGGGATAGAACCGGCGGCGCCGGGTTTCCGCGAGGTTGCCATTCAGCCCCACCTCGGACCACTTAAGCAGCTTAAAGCCACCCTGCCTCACCCCGCAGGGGTGATCGTTGTGTCATACCAAAGAAAAGGACAAGCATTGTCCGCGGACGTAACTTTGCCAGAGAAGGTTTCGGGTTGGTTCTATTGGAATGGCAAGAAGACTGCGCTGCACCCTGGGCAGCAGCACATCGAATAATCGGGTGATCGGGAGATCGGGAGATCGGGTGAACAGAGAACCGGGCCATCGGGAGATCCGGTGATCGGGTGAACAAAAGACCAGAAGATCCTCTATATCGGGAGGTCACGGCGTACGGGAGAAATCTCTGCTCGTGAGCTCAGTCGGTTTTTCGTGGCTCTGTTCACCCGATCACCCGATCATCGGATCTCCCGATTACTCGATCACCCGATCACCCGATTAAGGAGGTTTGTTATGTGGATACTTAGGCGCGCGTCAAAGCCGTTGCGTTGGATTCTGCTGTTTATTCTTGTATTGGCAGTGTGGGCCGCGCGGGGGCGTTTGGCCTGGCTGAAGGAGGGGTCCGTGACAGTGACCGTGGGTCCGGCGGAAGCTGATGTAGTCGGAACAGATAACGTCGCTTTGCAAAAAGCGGTCGACCGCGTGGCCGCTGCCGGCGGAGGAATCGTCCTGGTCAAGGCTGGCACTTACACCCTCAATAATTCCGTCCGGCTGGCCAGTCACGTCACCCTGCGAGGCGAAGGGCCCCAGAAGACCATCCTGAAAAAAGCTGCGGGTGTTAAAAGCAAGCTGGCGCTCGATGCCGACTACGGCGAATTCCTGGCCACGGTTGAAGATGCGCGCGGCTTTGCTCCCGGCATGGGGGTCACGCTTCTCGACAAGGTCTCGCCTTCCGGGTGGACACCCAGCGTTCGCACCATCGTCCGCATCGAGGGCCAGACGCTCTACTTCGATAGGTACTTGCACATGGACTATTCCGTCGCGAAAGGTGGCGTGGTTTTCAACACGTTTCCGCTCATCGCAGGATACGAGGTTCAAGACGTGGGCGTCGAAGAGTTGACGGTGGACGGGAACCGGGAGACGAGCGCGGTTCTCGACGGCTGCCAGGCGGGTGGCATCTATTTCTTCCATTCCCAGCGCATGACCATTCGGAACTGCGTGGCGCATGATTATCCCGGCGATGGCATCAGCGCGCAATTCGTGGAAGATCCGGTGGTGGAAAACTGCGAGGCTTATAAGAATGCCGCATTGGGCATCCACCTTGGGACGGGCGCACTTCGCGGCGCGGTCCGCTTCAACCGCGCCCATGATAACGGCGAAGATGGCCTCTACCTTTGCTGGCGAGTCCAACACGCGCGTTACGAACAGAACCAGTCCTGGAACAACGGCCAGGATGGAATCTCCCTCGGGCACAAGGACACGGATAACGTCTTCTTCAAAAATGTGGTGACCGGCAACGGACGAGCCGGAATCTTCTTCCGCGACGAACCGGAAAGCAACGCCGCCAGTAGAAACACCTTCAGTGAGAACACCGTGGAAGCTAACGGCCGCCCCGGCGGAACGGGCTACGGTATTCGCATCGAAGGCGAGACCCGCGACGTCAAGTTCTTCTCGAATACAATCCGTGGAATGCGCAAAGGAGATAGGTCTACACAGACCGTCGGTCTCTACCTTGGTCCGAAGACGGACGGCATTGTTTTCGCCCGCAACGTTTTCGAGCACAATTTGAACAAGGCCGTGGTGGACGAGTCTCAGGGATCGCACAACCAGTTGCAGGACGCGGGGGACTGACGTAGGCAGGTGGGCAGGTCGGCAGGTGGGCAGGTCGGCAGATGGGCAGATCGGCAGGTCGGCAGATGGTTGGAAGCGTGAGCGCAGGCCAGCAGATCCTTTGTGAGTGAAAAAGCACTATGGATGAAGCGGCCAGGATTCGCTCATATCGGGACTTGCAGGTCTGGCAACTGGGTATGGACTTAGCTGAGGCTTGCTATCTCCTTACAAAGCGCTTTCCCAAAGACGAGCTCTTCGGAATGACCTCGCAGATTCGTCGCGCCGCCAGCTCAGTACCCGCCAATATTGCGGAGGGTTATGGGAGAGACAGCACAGGCGAGTACATTCAGTTCCTTAGAGTTGCACAAGGGTCTTTGAAGGAACTGGAAACCCACCTGACGCTGTCGAGACGCGTTGGATTAATGGCAGAATCCGAAACAGAGGACGTCTTGGAAGAGTGCGACCATTTGGGAAGGATGTTGCACCGGCTAATCCGAGCACTCCAGCGATCATCACCCACGGGCGACAGCAAAACATAGGCAAGCGCTTCCAAGATTCAAGAGCGGACGGCCAGCAAATCGGAACCGACCGGCCGACCTGCCTATCTGCCGACCTGCCCACCTGCCGACTTGCCCACCTGCCGACCTGCCCGTCTTCTTCCCGGCCTGTAGCCCAAGCGATAGGAGATCTGATCGCTGGCCGCGCAGACTAAGCGGGCAATTTCGGGCACGCGCTCAGGAGAGAGTCGCGTCGCAGGTCCGGCGACGCTGAACGCTGCAATGACGCGCCTGGTATGATCGAAGACCGGACCGGCCACGCCAATCATTCCCTCCATGGTTTCTTCCTGATCCAAGGCATAGCCCTGCTCGCGGATCTGCTCAAGTTCCTTCCTCAAGCTGGCCAAATTGGTAATCGTCTTCGAAGTGTAATGAGGAAATCCGAAGGTGCGAGCGACGTGGCCCCACATGCTCCGTTGCTGATACGCTAGGAGCGTTTTGCCGACGCCGCTCGAATGCAGGGGCGCCTTATCTCCGAGGCGGACGTCAATACCATCCGGTTGGGGGCTGGGGTATGAGGCCACAACAATTACCCCAGTCTCCTCGAGAATTGCCAGGTGGACGGGCCTCTTGGGTCTCGCGGGTTAGTTTCTCCAGGAGAGGTCCGGCGACTTGGCGAAAGTCAAGGCGATTCAAAACCCCAAGTCCCATCCGCAACACCCTGAAGCTGAGCTGGTAACCGCGCGCGTCCGGAACTTCTTCGACGAACCCTTCCCTGAGCAAGTTCGCGACCAGGCGGTGAACAGTAGTGACGTGAAGTTGCAGGTGGTAACTCAATTCCGTAAGCGTATAAGCCGGCTGCTCCCCCTCCGCCAGAAACTCCAGTATGTTCAGCGCCTTGACTAAGGATTTGACGGTGTAATCACGTCCTGCCTCGATGGATGCGGGTTGAGGTTTCCTCATAGGGTGAGAATTACGGCAGGACACGACCTGATGTCAAGCAGCACGCATAGCCCTCCCGGCCTAGCTCGACTGCCCCTCTGCCCATCTGGCCGTTTGCACACCTGCCTTTCTGCCCATCTGCCGGCCTGTCCACCTCCCGCCCGCAACCTGCTATAATTCACCACCATGGCCCAAGCCAACTCATCGCCCTCGAATTCGGAACGGCCGAAGCGCTATTTGATTACCGGGGCGAAGGGCTTCATTGGCGCGTGGATTGCCAAAACGCTCGTTGAAAGTGGGAACCCGCCCAACATCTTTGACATCGATCCGGGCTTCGAGCGTCTCAGCGCCATCCTTGACGAGAGTCAGCTCAAAGAGATCAACTTCATTCAGGGAGACGTTACGAAGTACGCGGACCTGGATCGCGCCATTGCGGAGAACGGCGTTACGCATATCCTGCACTTGGCCGGTGTGCAGGTGCCCGGATGCGCGGCTGATCCCTTGCGCGGGGCGACGGTTAATGTCATCGGCACTCTCAATGTCTTTGAAGTAGCGCGGCGGAGGCGCGACCTGGTGCGGCGCATTGTTTATGCCAGTTCCGCGGCGGTTTTCGGACCCGAGGAGTTCTACGGCGGCGATCGAGTCCCGGAAGGCGCGCCGTTGCTGCCGGGAACACATTACGGAGTTTTCAAACAGTGCAACGAAGGCAACGCGCGCGTCTACTTCCAGAACCACGGCATCCCGAGTGTGGGCATTCGCCCTTGGGCGGTTTACGGCGTGGGCAGAGACATCGGAATCAGCTCCGGCCCGACGAAAGCCATCAAGGCGGCCGTTTTGCGACGGCCTTACGTTATCGGCTTCACCGGCGCGATCGACTTGCAGTACGTCCGGGATACGGCACGGATCTTCATCCGCTCGGCGGAGCGCAATTTCCCCGGCGCCAAAGTTTATACCCCGCGGGGAAGCGTGGTGCGCGTCGAGCAGTTTATCCAGACGCTGGAAGAGCTTCTTCCCGAGGCGAATGGGCTCATCGAAGCACGCGGCAATAAATTGCCCATCGCGCCTGATCTCGACGACAGAGCCTTGCGGCACGACCTAGGCGAGGATCTTTGCACACCTCTGGAAGATGGAATCAAAGAGACGGTGAGCATTTTTGAGCGCCTGAAGCGGGAAGGACGGCTCAAGACTGACGACATTGAGACCTAGGGCGTCCCCAACGACAACGCAGGAGCGGCCCGTGTCAGCCCGGCCAGCGGCCTATAAGCGTTAACCTAAGGGTTCAGCTCGCGCTACGCAGCACTCACTGGCCGCTTCCCGAGGCCCGGAGGGCCGACAGAGAGTAGCCCACGGCGCAAGCCGTGGGATCGAGGAGCGGCCCCGGGTTGTCTCAGCCCCGGAGGGGCGACAGAGCCGCTGGCACTATCTCTGTCGCCCCTCCGGGGCTGCGGATCTGAACGCCGTACAGGGTCCCACGGCTTACGCCGTGGGCTACTTTCTGGCGCCGCTCCGCGGCTCTAGGTCTTTGACCGCATGAAAAGATTCTATAATATATTGTTTTTGAGGAATCTTTGGGCCTATACTGGGGCATGTCGCGACGCCCCCTTGAGGTGAAGGTATCGGCCGAAGATCAGAAGCA
>JBELAJ010000327.1:0-9348 GCA_049508935.1 Terriglobia bacterium
CAAGTTCACCCTGCCCTTCGCGGCCCATTGGGGAGGGTTGGCCCTGCCGGCGGGAGAATACTCCTTCACCGCCGACAGCCTGACGGCCTCGAGCTTCAGATACCACGTGTTCCCGGGAATCGCATCTTGCAATGAACCCGTCCGTCATAATTAGGGAGAGCGGCACTCATGCCGGATAATGACGCCGTCGCCGGGAACTCGATGCAGAGATGAGCGACGGGCGGATTGAGGATATCATATGGAATGGAGAAGGTCGCATGAAGACTAATGGCAGATCAGCTTCGCCAGCCAGCGTTTCGCCGGCGCAACAACTCGAAGGATTCATCGACAAGTTCGATTCGAAAAACGCTGCCCTGATTCGTTCCGTGCGCAAAGCATTGCGCAAGCGGCTACCCACCGCCAATGAATTGGTATACGACAACTACAACTTCTTTGTTATCGGATATAGCTCGACCGAGCGACCCTCCGATTGCATTGTTTCCATTGCCGCCGCCGCGAACGGAGTTGGACTGTCGTTTTATTACGGAGCGACTCTGCCCGATCCGCATAAGTTGCTCCTCGGCAACGGTTCCCAAAACCGTTTCATCAGGCTTGAGTCGGCAGCTACACTGGCCCTCCCGGAAGTGGAGGCCCTGATTTCCGCTGCGATCGCCCAGGGCGAGACGCCGTTACCCAAGAGCGGCAAGGGAAAGCTGATCATCCGATCGATCTCCGCGAAACAGAAGCCGCGTCGCAAATTCTAGTCGTCGCGCTCGCCAGACGAGCGTGATGGAAGTCAGCTCGAAGCCTTCCTGCGGCCTCAGAAGATGTCCAAAGGTCTACGGCTGTCATCCTGAGCGCAGCGAAGGATCTCCGCAGTTCGGCATGATTCAATGATTTACAAACGACTGCAGAGATCCTTCGCTGCGCTCAGGATGACGCCTTCCGGATTTCTGCACAGCTTCTCATGCAGAATTCTTGATCAACGAGACAATGTCCTCGGGAGAATCTTTTACCCATCGAGTGTGCCCGTCCGCAAGCTCAAGCTCAGTCGCTCCCGGCGTCGTAGTAATTGCCACAATGTGGTCGCTAGTCACAAAGAGGGCGCCCGCATCCTCGCCGGCCTCATTGGTTTTGTGAAGTCTAATCAGTGCCACATCTGCTTGTCCCCTTTCGCACCACGCGCCCGTTGGGGAGTCACTATTTCGTCTCAAGCTCGCGCTTGACTCCTCTGCACAACAGGCCAGACGGTTCATCCCATTGCCCCTAAAGCGATCGCAAGAAATTGATGATGTCCTGCTTCTCCTGGGTCTTCAGTCTATTGAATCGGTCAATGACCTTGTCGGCCTCGCTGCCCGGACTTTTGTGGTCCTCGATAGCCTCCACCAGATCGGACGTGCGTCCGTCGTGAAGGAAGAAGATGCGCTGCCCAACGCCCTACAGCGGCGCGGTTCGGAACTCGTCGGGGCCGGCGCTGCCTTGCGTTATGCCATCCGCAAGACCCTTTCCCATGTGGTGGACGAGAAGGTCGGAGAAGAGATTCACTTGCTGACCGGAGAGGGCGGCAGATGGGACCTTCGAGGAGCCGCTGGCAATGCTCGCGCCGGTGGTGAAGGAAGGCGTGTGGCAGTGCGCGCAGCCTACCTTTATGAAATCGGTTCGTCCGTTCACTGTGGAGGGTGTGCCGGCCGCGGGAGCAGGCGGAGCCAGCATGCGCATGAAGTCGGCAAACGCCTCAATGTCGGAGATGGTGGCAGTATTAATATTGGGATTGCTCGTGGGCGTAGCTGTGAAATTGAGCGTGTCATTAGGCGAGGCGACGTAGAGACAGCTCGGGGTCTCATCGCGCTCCTGGGGGAACAGTTGGTTCGAGATTCCCATCTCGACGTTGTAGGCTTCCGCCGCGAACATGAGCAGGGATTTGTTCTGGGCCTTCCATCCAAAGCGGGTAATCGTTCCGTCGTTGGCGCTGATGTTCGCATTGCCGCTCAGGATGGCATTAGCGTGTCCGGAGATGCCCAGTTCTCCCTTCTGCGATGCGTTGGCTTTCTGGTTCGCGAGAATAGCCGAGTCGGGGATCGCTTCGATTAGCCCCGCGCCAAAGACCGGCGTCGGAATGCGAAAGATGATATTCGAATTCCCATGCTGGCCCGTGATCGGATTTCCAGCAGGCAGGAAGTTGAATTGGGCGATGTTGCACCCGGGGGCGTCGGTTCGTCCGGTGATCACGAAGAGGGCGTGTACCTCGCCGTCGTTCGTTCCGTCCGGGTTCAGCTTGAAGCGCGCTTCACGGACAGGGCCATTGGGCGTGATGAACCAGGGCACCGCATTCTTGGCCCCGTTGAGCGTGGCCACTTGAATCAAAGGGTTCTCGGCCGGGCTCGTGCCGCCAGGAGCTGGCTGGGAGTGGCAGGAAAGGCACTGGTTCGAGTTGAAGCGCGGCCCCAATCCGTTATTGGCGCCTCCTGCAACCACCTCAACTTCTGCAAAACGGGACGCGCCGTCCTGGAAAAACGCAGTCTCATCTGCGGTCAGGCTAGCTAGAGGCCCGCCGGCCCCCGGCGAGCCGCTCCGTACTCCAGGATCGACGGGCTTCTTTCCGGCTCCGTTCAACGTTTGCTTGCCTGGCGTGGCTAAAATCGCGGCGGCCAAAACAACGAGAAGCGCTAGAGCAGAAATGCGTCGAGGTTTCATGCCAATTCCTCCATTTCTTGAGAATTTGCATAGCGGGCCCGCGAGGGCTCGGACCTGAATCTTGTTTTTGGGAGCTCTGACCCCACAACTATACACCTCTTCCTTTCATCGGGCCTTGTTTTTTGTCGTGCTCCGTCCGAGCCGCGACTCAATATAGTGCTTGTCGTGCGAGAGGCATGCCTGAATGCTGCAGGTATTCCAATAGCGGAGTGCTACGATTGGAGGCTCGGCTGGTTAGGTTGGGTGGTCAATGCGCCGCGGGAGGAGGTCCTCGGCGAGGCGCAGGTGCTTTGGGTTCGCATCGGACTGACTTACTCGCGGCAAGCAGGCGCGGAGTCTCGTTTTGAAGCTGCGCGCCAGATGCTTAAACAGGCTGTGGAAAGACTCTGGAACGATGTCATTCTGAGCGAAGCGTAGAATCTCGGCAGTTGTAGTTCCAATGAACTACGGAGATCCTTCGTCGCCTGCGGCTCCTCAGGATGACATCTGGACGAATTTTTTCGCAGCCTGTTAAAGCCGCAAGCCTTGGAACGGAGGTCGACCCTACCGGTTGGGCTTGCTCAAGCGGCGGAAGTAGTCCGCCACCGAATCTTGATATCCGTCGGGCACACGCTGCGCGTCGCCGGTTCGAACTTGTCCCGACTTCTTACCGTCCACCGCGCGGCGGAGCTGTAACTCAAGTTTATCCATGCTGGCCAACACCTGGGCGTTGAGTTCTTGGAGCATGGCGGGGTTGCCGGGGAAGCGCCGAGGGTCCAGGTGATCGAGTTCTCGCTGCAGATCTTTGATGTCGCCAAGCGGTCCGGGCTCTCCGCGAACCGTCTGTCGCAACGAATCCAAGTCGCGCAGCGCCTCCTGATAAGCTCGCTCGATGTCAGCCTGAGTTATAGGCACGGGTTTGCGCTCCGTGCCTTGAGCTTTCGTAAAGCTGCCGGGATCATATCCGCCATAGAAGCGATCGCCGTCCCAGCGGCCGCCGTTATAATTTCCGCCGGCGACTCCGTTCCTCAAATCTCCACCCGCGGCCCGATCACCGGTTTGCTGCTGCCCGCCAGGCTCGCCACCTTGCCCTCCGCGCTCACCCAATTGCGCGGCCCGATCACCGGCTTGTCCGCCACGGTCGCCCGGATTTCGCGTCAGCATATCGACTTGGCTTCGCAGGCGCGCCATGTGTTCCAGCGCCTCTTCCGGATTCTGCTGACCTTTCCCGAGCGACTGCTGGGCCTGGCGCAGTTGTTCGTTCAGGCGTTCCATGCCGGAATTGATGGCAGCTTCGCTGGGATTGGCGTTAGGATCCATGCCGCGGCGGATCATCTCCGCGCTCCGCTGGAGTTTGGCCTGCAGGTCGGATTCATCCATGCCGGCCAAAGCGTCACGCAGCTTCGTGGCTGCGCCGCCATCAGCGGAGGCGAGGCTGCGCGTGGCGTCCTGCATCCGCTTTTGCAGGTTCGCGAGGTCATCGGCGAGGCGTTGGCGGTCGCCGGCAAGCTTCTCCATTTCCTCAGGCGACGCCTCGGACGAGCCCTGCGCCGAGCGCCGGGCAGCCGCCGCGGGATCGAATGCGCGCCGCATGCGCTCCACCTGGTCGCGCTGCTCGCCGCTCAACCGCTCCCCCTCGCGGGTCAGCGAGTCGAGTTGTTGGGAGGCGTCCTGTCCCCGCAAGCTATTGAGCAGGTCGGAAGCTTCCCGGAGGCGGTCGGCGGCGCGCCGCGCGTCGGCCCCAGTTTGTCCGGGTGAGGCGGCGCGGCGCATGTCGTCATTGGCCTGTTGGAGGCGTTCGAGGGCTTGCTGGATGTTCGTATCGGAACCGCTCTGCCCGCCCCTGGAAGATGACCGGCTGGACGATCCTGAGCCGGTCTGCTGGGAACCTGAGTTGCCCTGCTGAGGACCCGAAGCGCTTTGCTGCGAACCTGAAGCGCCTTGCTGCGAACCGTTGCGCGCCATCTGCGCCATCTGCTCTTGCAGCTTTTCCGCTTCGCGGCGCAGCATCTCCTGCTGCCAGCGCGATTGGAAGTCCTGCGAGTTGCGCGGCTGCTGGGCTAACTGCTCCTGGCGGCGGGCCAACTCGTCGAGCTTCTGGAGCGCCTTGTCAATCTGATCGCTACGCTGATCGGCGGAGCCCGCCGTTTGTTCGGTCTCGTACTGGTTCTTCTCCGTATCCAGTTCGAGATGGAACAGGCTCTGGAGGTCGCGCCCTGAGCCTCCCCCGCCACCTCCTGCCCCGACGCTTCCAAAGGCAACTTCGATTTGGCGGAAGGTCGCTTCCGCGCGGAGCAAGGATTGCAGGGCCTTCTGCTCCTGCGGCATGGCCTCCCTCCACTTTTGTTGTTGCAGAGCTTTGGCCGCCGGGTCCATCGCCTTGGCGGCGTCTCCCATATCCTTTTGGAAACTGCTGAACTCCGCGTTTTCTTCCGTCAGCTCGCGCCGCTCGAGACGCCCCGCCAGCGACAGCGCCTGGTCGCGAAGCTTGGCTTGCACGCCGGATAGGAATTTAGCGGCTTCGGCGAGGTCCTGCGGTGAGGCGGTCTTCTCGAGTTCATGCTTCCAGGTCTCCGCGATGATTTCTTTCTCGCGCTGGGAAATCTGCTCCTGGAAATTCCCCATCCCGCCACCTCCGCCACCCATGATTTGAGATTGCGAATAGTCGCGGGAAAATGGCTCAGCCTGGATAAACATCATGTCGGTGCGAGATTCAGCGCGCGCGTCCTTGGCGCTGGCGTACAAACTCACCAGGTCGCCCGGAACAAGTTTGAAGTCCTCGAGGGAGAGCGTGGTGGAACCGTCCGCCTGTTTTGCGCCCTTCTGCTTCAGCAAACTGCTTGTCTGCTCAGGCCCTCCATTAACCGAATAGTGAAGGGTCAGAGCATTGAGGCCGAACTCGTCCTCGGCCTGGACGGAGACAGTGACTTCCTCGATAGGGCTGGCGTGGTATTCGCCGGCGGGCCGCGTGATGCGCACCGTTGGGGGGTTCACCTTGCGCGCTTCGATAAAGAAGTCCTCCGATAGCCGCACCGTTTGACCTTGGTCGAGTGCGGCGACATGATACATCCCGTCCTTTTCGATGGTGACTGCGCCGCTATACAAATTGTGCCCGGCGTCTGAGAGATCAATCTGCTTTCCGCCGTCGAGGACAAGAAAACTGTGCGCCACGGCTTGGCTGAGGAGGATGTTCAGTCGCGCCTCGGTGCCCTCGAGGGCTCGGAGGTCGCCGCCGTGCTCTTCCACCGCATCCTTCATTCCGGTCCAGGCTGGGAAGTGGTAGGTCACACGGATCTGCTTGACCGAGGGCAAGTCAACAACTCGGAGCTTGAAATTTCGTGAGCGCAGAGGTCCAGCTTCAACGTAGTAGTCGACGCTTTCGGGAAGCCCCGCGAAAAGAAATTGAAAGCCGTTACCAGCGTGCTGCCGCTGCATTGTGACTTCTTCCCACTTCGAGGCGCTCTGGTAGCGCGCGTAAAGGCGGGCACTCTCCACCAGGCGGCCGATCACCTGCGCCGTCACCAGTTGGTTGGCGCTGCGGCGCACCGCCGCGTTGCCGGGCCTCACTTGAATGTCATAGAAGGGGGCGGTGTGTTGGAGTGAGCCTGCCCACAACCGAGCAGCACCATAGCCAAGGAATCCTGGCCCCGCTGCGATCATCCACACAAGTATGCCGAGGGATGCTGCCGCGCTCGCGATCCAGGCCAGAAGCCTGCGATTTGGAATTAAGTATGCCGGTTGGGCGGATTTCGCCACCTGAAGCGTATCCGCAGCCAGCAATTCGAGGAAAGGATCGCGTCCGCCCCGGTCGCGCTCGGCGAAGGTTACCAGGCGCTGATCGAACTGTGGGAAGGCAGCTTCAACTTTGCGGGCTGCCCGCCGGTCGTTCAGCGCGCGCCAAGGCAGCGCCACACCGTAGCCGACGACGGTGGCGAGTGCGATGACGAGCGCGATGCGCTCGGCAAAAAGGCTTGAATCGGAGAAGCCAAAGGCATTCGTGATCAGCACCAGGACGAGCGTGGCCGTCAAGGCAACCGCTACCACTGCCGCCGCACCTCGTAACAGCGCGCCAAGGCGCAGACGTCTTTGCAACATCTTCAGGTAGGCCGCGAGTTGCTCCCGTGCATTCATGGTTCCTCCCCGCCGCGTCACTGATCCCTCACCCGTCACGCCCCGGCTGATGAAGTGGCGCAGGCACTCTTGCCTGCGCCACTCTCCTGCCTTAGAGACAGGCAAGAGTGCCTGTCCCACTCCCTCTCCCCAAGGGAGAGGGCAGTGGGTCGAACTAAGACTCTTCCCGCAGCTTGCTCAAATAGCGATCGCTCACCAACGACTCCGCTACGGCCGCAGCCAGAAGCAGCAGTATGAAATACCACCAGAGACTGAAAGGCTTCGCCTGCTCTTGCGTCACGCTTGCTGCTGCGGTCGGTTGAGAGACTGGACCCTGTTTGCCGCGCCATAGCGCCAAGACGTCCTCGCTCATGACGCCGAGGTCGGACTCGCGGCGGTCCGCGTTCACTCCGATGACCTCGTGGCGGCCGTTGGCGAGGCGCAATTCGTAAAAGCCCGCCTTGCTTAATTGAACCGTTGAGGAAATTGCGGCCTCATTGAGGGAAAGGGGCCTGCGTCCCTCCGGGTCCACAACCTCTACGCCTGCCGCTCGGTCCTTGTCAGCGCGCAATTCGAAGAATGAATCAACCACGGCTGACCCGATCCTTTGCCGCATTCCGGAAAGATACCGCGCCGTTTGCTCGACAAAGGGGACGAAGATCGGATGCAACGGAAAGTCATTCGTCAGATTATCGAGGCCTGAGGCAAACAGCAGAACGCGTCCTTCGCTCAGCTTTTTCTCCACCAGCAAAGGCGTCCCGTCGGTGAGGCGCGCTACGACCCGCGCGCCGGTCGTGTCGGCAGCAGCGGCAAAATAGAATTCCACATTCGCCCAGCGGTCGGACTTCGCGAGCGAGGGATAGGTGGGGTCGGCTTCACCTACCGTCAGGAAGCGCTGCGAGGAGTCGGTGTAATTGTGGGCTCCCTGAATGCTTTCGCCAAAAACGGGAATGCGCGGCCTCCGTGCTGCCGATGCGCCCACCGCGACGAAGACGCTTCCCCCGCCGCGCACGTAGTCGAGAAGGCTTTGCTCCAAGGCCGGGGGCAGCGACAGCACGTCGGACAAAACAACGAAAGCATATTGGGAAGGCTGCACGTTCGACGCCTGGTCTACACTGCGGTTTTCCAGCGCGAAGACCCCTTCCGCGGCCGAGGCCAGGGCCGAGCCAAAGTAAAGCGGAGAACGGGCGTCGTTAGCCTCGTGAATAAACAGAACCCGCCGCGGGTCAGATCGCTCGACGGAAAACATAAAACGGTCGTCGGCGGGAAGAGCGTCCGCGGAATCGATGCTCACCTCACAACGGCTGAAGCCGTAGGGCACATCCAAGGAGTCAAACTCGACGGTGGCGCGGCCATTGGCGGGCACGCTGGCGCTGCGCGTGGCGACGCTCTTGCCGTTCACAACCAGGGAAACTGTGCGGGTGGCCTCCGGCGTATGGAATCCCGCGATAACGGCTTTAACCCGCGCCTTCTTCGGATCCCACACCTGGGCCGGCGCGCTCACGCTTTCCACGGTCCAGTTGGGCGTTGCCTCCTTGGCCAGAGGGTGTAGTACTAGCGTGGCGGTCGGCGGCAGAGCCATCTCCTGGAAGTTTGCGGGCATACCGGATTTCTGTAAATCACTAAAGAGGTGGACCTCGATGGGGATGGAGACCGCTTCTGCAACGGAGCGAATTCCGCGCGCGACTTCACCGAAGCTGGCGCGCGAATCTCCTGGCGCTACGCTGTTGACCGCCTGGCGCAGTTCACCCGAATCCTGGGTCTCGGCCGTCAGCGGATGAAGCTGTGATCCGAGCGTCATAACTTGGGCGCGCGTTCCCGGACTCCGTGAATCGAGTACTCCAAGCGCGGCGCGCTTGGCATCCGCCAGACGCGATCCGGCGCGCATGCTGAAGGAGTTATCGATGACCAGTACGAGCAGCTTGTTTCCCGCCATGCCAGCCACGGGCCGGCTGATGAAGGGGTTTGCGAAGACCAGTGCCAGCAAAAGCAGCACGGCCATGCGCAGCGACAAGAGCAGCAGATGGCGCAGACGGCGATGCTTGATGGAGCTTTGTGTGCGCCGCTCGAAAAACATCAGCGAGCTGAAAGGCAGTGCCTCTGACTCATGGCGGCGAAGCAGGTGGAGATACAGCGGAAGACCCACCAGAGCCGCTGCCGCCAAAAACCATGGAGCAAGAAAGCCCATTCACGATCTCCTCGTCCAGATAACTGCCGTGGTGCGGGCGTCCCGCCCGCTGTGGTACGGGCATCCTGCCGGTGCATCCCCGTGGCGAGAGCGGGACGCTCTCGCGACAGCGGGCGGGACGCCCGCACCACGACTACGCAGCAGCTTCATTCACCATCTCCCTTGCCTGATCGCCAGGTACTCTCGCAACGCGCCGTCCAACGGCCGGTCTGTTACCAAAAGGAAGTAGTCCATCCCGGAACCGCGGGCGCCATCGCGCAGCGACTCGATGTGCGAATCGATCTTCTTCGTGTATTCGAGCCGGGCGTATTCGGGGCTCACCTCGAGCGACTCCTGCGTCTCCATTTCAATTAAGGTGATGGGTCCGCGAAAATGAGGGCGAACTTCCGCGGGATCGA
>JBELAJ010000328.1:0-9346 GCA_049508935.1 Terriglobia bacterium
CGAGAAAGCCTTCATTTTCTTCTCCTCCCAAATCAAGTGTTGACCCTTTCCTAAACGCCAGACCACTTGCCCTCAAAGTGTCGGTGTGCCCCGCTTTCGTACTCGATTATTATTCGTTAAGGAGTTTTTCGACTCGTATCACCCTGGTCACAAGCAAGAATCCTCGTGACCCGCGCGGTTGAATCTTCCCAGCACTCTCCGAAGTGGTTCAAAACAGATAGGCCAACGACCCGACGCAACTTACAAGTCTTCAAAGACGCGCCCGCAACTGGCCAGGAATCTTCCCGACCCGCCGCACGGCCGCCATCTTGCCGCAGGAGGATCCATGCTTTTCCGTTATCGTTAACGCGGCACCTCGGGTAAATACCACCGACGACCGGCCCTGTCAAGAGTTATTTTAGTTTTGGCAAGACTGCTTCAGGGCGCCTGCCCGCGAAATAAACAGGAGCCCCACGAGTTGGCAGGTTTCCGCGACCCACCTGATCCGTTCAAGACTGCCAATTCGTTCAAGGGATCAGGCAGTCATCCGACGGTCTAAGCTCTCGATACCTGGGCCGGAAGTGGTTTCTTGGTTTGGGTTGGAACAACGGCGAAGTGGCGGCTTCATTTGACGCGTCTCGCGGAACAAATAGAGGTTCGACCGCATTACGATAGTGGGGCTCAAATGGTAATGGCTCGGGATTGGGCGGCCGTGGAGCGCCTGCTCAGTAATCAGCCGAACTGCAGTTTGTCCCTGAACGTAGGGGCGTTGGTAGATCGAGGCATGGATAGTTTGCTTCTCGAAGAAAGGCACGATTTCCTTGAATAGATCCGTGGCGACGAGGCGCACCTTGCCTGCGAGGCCGCACGCCCGGAGGGCATAACAGACGGGCAGGCAAATCCCGATGTTCACATATAAACTCGCGATGTCAGGGCATCTCCCCAGCAGATCCAGGCATTTTTGAAAGGTCTCGTCGTCGTCCTCGTGACCTTCGAGTACTTCAACGACCTCGCCTCCTTCACAGTATTCCGGAAACGCACAACAAAAACCCTCGGTTAGATTGCGATGTTGTTCCGTCTGCAGAAACCCGGTAATCACCGCGGCCTTGGCGCCGGGAGCGACAAAGCGGGCCGTCAACTCCGCTGCCAATCTTCCTGCCAAATCGGGATCAACGCAGACTGCGGAGGACCGCAAACTGTCTGGCGCATCTGAGACCACACAGATCACGCGGATGTTCCGCTGCTCAGCCTCGTTGATCAGCGGTCTCAGAGACTGGGGATCACCCGGCGTGATGATGAGCGCTTGGATGTCGGTCTTCAGCATCTCCTGCATTCGCTCATATTCTGCCACACCCAACCGCTCGACGGGACGGTACAGGACCTCGACCCCCTGCGACTCGAAGCGCCGGCCTTCGTCCAAAATCCCATCGCGCAACTGGTCGTAAAAGAAATGCGGTTCGCGGGGAATGCACACGCCGATCTTGGCGTTAGCGCGCCCGACCGAAAGCGTGCGGGCGGCGAGGTTGGGGGTGTATCCCGCTTGTTTGGCGATCTGCAAAACCCTCTTGCGCGTTTCTTCGCGGACCCCTTTGCGGGCATGCAGGGCACGGTCAACTGTCCCGATGGACACACCCGCGAGCTTAGCAATTTGAGGGATCCCCAGCCTCCCTCCTTCGATTCCCTCTCTGCTTTTCTGCTCTCCGCTTTTCATCGTGTTTCGGCTCCAGACTCGGCAACGGGCAGGGAATCTGGTGGCTCTCCCTCGCTGAGACCGTTAACGCTACCCATCCTAGATGAAGGGCAGGTTGCGTGTCAATCGGCCGGAATGAGACCGAGGATCGCCTCCGCTAGAACTTGCAGGCGAAGGAGTTGGAGGGCTATCGGTCGAACGGCTAGCGAGTCTCGGCACCCCGCGCTTGCACAGAAGGGGACTACCAAGGTCGCGGACCTCTTTACTCAACTACCTTCACGGGGTACGTATTCTCGCTCAAAGTCTGGTCGCCCTGTTTCAGGTGAGCGCTTCCTGGCTTGCAATCGCAGTGCGAAAACAGCCCCTTGATCATACGCTTATGGTCAGGCCACACCGTGCCGGGTTCCTCCAAAGGCGCATCAACGGTGACCGAGAGACTGTTTTTCCCTGCTTTGAGTAGGGGAGTGACGTCAAACTCGAAGGCTTGAAAATGACCTTCGTGCTTTCCTACAGGGCTTTCATTGAGAGTCACCTCAGCGAAATAATCCACACCATCGAAAACCAGGAATGCGCGCTGGGTTGAGGCGAGCGTCCTGCCCAGGCTGAACTCGCGAGGAAACTTCACGCGACCGTCGAAATTGGGCAAACGATTGAGATGCCAATTGGAGGGGATGGGCATTGTCCCGCCGGCCGGCGAGTTTGACTGGTCTTCAGCAATGGTGCCGTCGCTTTTCAGGGTAGTTCTGGCAAGTGGCTGAAACTTGCAAGAGCCGTCGAGCGACAACATCGCACCCGTCTCCTGCCCCCACCCGGTTACCGTCGAAATATCCTTTCCTTCGGCTGCAAAACGGACGGCCCATTATTGTGCTTCCCCCGAGTGTCCTCAAGGTTGGCCAAGCTTTTTCCCCACGAAGTCTGCCCATTGGGCAGGCGGCCATCTCCCGAGGACACCGCTCCAAGAAAAAGACTGACTCCCGCAGTCGGACTCATGAATTGGTTTTCGAGAGTGCGGGCCACGAGCTTATCGCGCCGGCCTGGAATGGAGGCGGGGGCGGTCAATAAGATTGGCTTCGCGGCGGGCGCTAAACCCCGCATTTTGAGCGGCCGTTCTTGCGGAGCGCCGTGGCCAATTGCCTACAGTCAACGAACCATGACCTAAACCGTTTGAGCGCTACCGCGAGACACATCCTGCGACTTGCCAAATGCTGGGTCTACGCTGGAATCGTGCCGCGCGCTCTGGCAAAGGCTGACGATAACCCGGCTCCAACCACCCCACTCAGTTATACCGGCTGGCCCGAGGACTTTTTTCAGCCCCTCGCTAAAAACTCGCGAGGGCAGCGGTCTCATCCTCCGCCAGTCCGAGGACTTTGTCCAGGCGGACCATCCGGAGAACCTGCGCCACCTGTTTTGTGGCTCCAAAGACTCTGAATTCGCCACCTTTTTCTTTCAGCGTCGAAAAGGTGTGGACCAATGAACCGACGCCCGAGCTATCGAGAAAAGGCACTCCCCCAAGGTTTATAGCAAGCTTGGTAGCCCCATTGGAGAGTGCGTTGCCAACGGCGTTTCGAAACGCCTTGTCAGCTTCACCTGCCTTGAAGGAGCCGTTGAGGTCAAGAATGGACGCCTGCTCAACTGTTCTGATATTAATGGTCACGGATCCCTCATCCCTGCCGCCTCGCCTCGGAAGCGCAGCATGAGATTCACGGAAGACCCAATCTACCGCGACTCGCTCGACAAATCAAGGCACCAGTGAAATGAAAGAAGCGCCAGAACCACGATGCTGTTGTTGCAAAAATTTGCGGTTTTGCTGGCGCTGACGAGTTAAAATGTCCCGTTTTGCTTGACTCGGCGGAAGTTTTTTTGGTAGCCTTCGTTCCGACTGAGTGGAGAGTATTGTGCAGCCTCACTAGCTTCTCCCACAGGAGTGACGGCCTGGGCAACGCCTATGGAGCAGTTGTCCTCCCTATTCGAACTCTCGGTAGCCTTTCAGTCCTGCAACAGCATTGAGAGCCTCGCCAGGACGCTTACCACGCACCTTTCGCGAAATCTGGAGGCCCGCGCGGTGATGGTTTGGCTGTGCCAGGAGAGCGGTGGGGGATTGCTCTGTCGTTCGCATAGGTTCGAGGCCGGGCTTCGGCTGGAGCTCGCTCCAGGGCAGGCGAGTGAAGGTATTTTAGCCGAGATGTTAACAAAATCGCGCCCGCGGCGGCTCGACGAAGGGGAAATCGAGCCGGCGATGTTCCCCCACCTTGCAGCGGATGACTGGGAGCGCGTAGCAACGGCCTTGTACGCACCCATTCCGACCTCCGAAGGCGTGGCCGGCGTCCTCGAGGTATTGAACAAGCGCACGGGAAGATTCACCGCGGATGACGCAGGTTTCGTTGAAGAAGCCTGCCGGCTGGCGGGCCGGGTTCTGGACGCTTTGCGCGCGGTCGAGCAGGAAAAGTGGTCGAACCTGCAGACCATTGAACGATTGACCGCGCTCTACGATGTGGCGAGCACGTTTACTTCTACTTTGGAGCTTGAAGATCTCCTGCCCATTATGGCGGAGAAGATCCAAGCCAACCTCGGCGCTCTGGCCTGCAACTTCTGGCTGGTGGATTCCGCGGCCAACGAGCTGCACTGTGCCCAACAAGCGGGCGAGGATCCAACCACGAAGAAGGATAGCCGCGCTCGAATTGGTGAGGGCTTAGTTGGGGCGGTGGCCCAACGAGGCCAAGCTCGCCTGATCGCGAGCGCGCATGAGGAGCCAGCCCTTGAGGCTCGCTCACAGTCCAGCGCGGAGTTCGAAATCCAATCACTGATGGCCGCGCCGCTTCTGAAGGAAGACCGGGTGTTGGGGGTGGTCGAAATCGTCAACCGGCACGATGGAAAGCCGTTTGTAGAAGATGACCTGTTTTACCTCACCAACATGTGCGAGCGGGCCGCGAGCGCCGTGCACAATGCCAATCTGCTGCAAGCGGAACGGAAGGTCCACACCCTTGACGCCCTGCTCACCATCAGCAAGGAGATAACCTCGACGCTCAATCTCGACCATGTCCTCACCACGGTGGTTCACGAAGCCTCCACCGTCCTCCCTTTCGATCAGTGCGTCATCGGTTTGTATGACCGGCACCGCTTTATATTGGGCGCTGTATCGGGTGAAGCTGAGGTGCCGCGAACCCCGGGGATGGAGCAGTTGCGTGAACTGCTGGCGTGGGTAGCTGAGCAATCGGAGGCCGTCTCGGCCGACGAGAGCGAAGAGGGGTGGGAAATCAAGCCGGAGGGTGCAAACGCGGCCCTTGTGCCCTACATGAAAGAACGGGGGCTGGGAGGCTTCTACGCCTTGCCCCTGCGCGACGAACAGGGGACCGTGGGCGTGCTGGCCCTTCTGAGCAACACCGCAGGATTCCTATCAGAAAGCCATCTGGAGATCCTCGCCATCCTGGCCAGCCAGACCACCGTGGCCATCCGCAATGCCCGGTTGTACCAAGATGTACCACTGCTGAGCATTTGGCAGCCCGTGCTCAAGAGCAAGCATAAGTTGGAAGGGATCACCGCCAGCCGCTGGCTCAAGATTGCCTCGAAGGCTGCGGTAGCTGCACTGCTTTTGATTGCCGTGCCCTGGAAATATCGAATCCAGGCCAATGCCACCGTCGTCCCCGCCGAGCGCCGAATTGTAAGCTCCGAGGTCACGGGTATTGTCCAGCGGGTGGCTGTCCGGGAAGGGCAAAGAGTGAGGGCTGGAGACGAATTGGCCGGACTGGACGACAGCACGGACAGAATCCGGCTGGAAAGGGCCATGACCGATTTGGCGCTGGCCCATCGCGAGCTCGCCGAGGCGGAGGAAAAGAGGGATTGGGCGGGCGCCAGCCAAGCCCGCCTAAACATGGACCTCCACCAGACCGAGGTCAACCTTTATCAGGAAGAAGTCGCTAAGGGGCACCTCCAGGCTTCTATCGATGGCGTTGTTGTGACACCCAGGGTGGAAGAAAAAATGGGCAAGCTGCTCAGGGTAGGTGACGCCTTCTGTGAGCTCGTGGACCAGGATCGCTTGGCAGTCGAAATGAACGTTCCGGAAACTGATCTATCCCTGGTTCGAACCGGCGCGCCGGTGGACCTCAAGCTGAATGCCTTTCCCACCCTGACGATTCGGGGAACGGTGGACCGAATCTCTCCCCGGACCATTTCCGCCGAGGGCGAGCAGTTCTTCGTCACGCGTGCCCGGTTCCCCAATCCTGACGTCAAAGCCCGCGATGGCATGGCGGGTCAGGCGAAGATCACTAGTGCGGGAGGCTGGTTCCACAGTGGGTGGTATCCTTTGGGCTATGTGCTGCTGCGTGCCCCCGCGCAATGGGCATGGCGAAAGGCCTGGGCGTTGCTACCCTAGCGCCGCTCCCGCCCAGTTAGGAGTGCGGCTCGGCCACTGACGGGCTGCCGCTTTTGCGTCTCGAGCTTGCTCTAGAAGCTACTAGAAGCAATCTTCGACGGAGGAAAGGGGCAGAAACCGCACTCCAAACGGCAATGAGGCTGAAGCAATGAAGCGATCAGATTGGGTCCTGTGCGGAGCCCTAGCTGTTGCCCTGGGCGTTCCCGGGTGCGCGAACGAGTCTCAACAAAAGGCGAGCCCGGCGGGATCGCCTCAGCCCAGTGTCACCCAAGTTCCCGCTCAGCCGCCTTCCGTGCCGCCTGCTGACACATTGGAGATCCCGAGTGTATTGTCGGTCGAACACTCTGTCGATCTGCTTAGCCAGCGCGACGGGATTGTGCAAGAAGTCTTCTACGACCAGGACAGTTGGGCAAAAAAAGGGACCGTGCTGGCCCGCCTGGACGACCGCGAGCTGCTTGCCAGTCTGGAAAAGGCCCGCCTGGACCAGAGGGTGGCTGAGAATAACTTCAAGTACCAGGAAGCTGAGAAAAAGGCCAAGGATGCTGCCTATCGTCGGCAGCAGGAGTTGCACAAGTACGGTTTGAGCACCCAATCGGCGCTCGAGGAGGCCGAGTTTCAATCCACCGGTGCAGGCTTCGACCTGGATAGCTGGAAGGCTGCGATCGAGCAAAAAAAAGCGGCCATTCGCGAGCTCGAGATCGAGCTGGAAAAGACTCGAATCGTGGCGCCTTTCGACGGATACATTGTTCGACGGGCCGTCCGCGCGGGACAGAATGTAATCAAGAATGACTTTTGCTTCCACATAAGCGAGCTTTACCCGCTCCAAGTCCGGTTTCTGGTGCCTGAGTCGGCAGGCCCGCGACCCCGCGTTGGGTCTCCACTGAAAGTGGTGCTGGGGGATGACCAGTCGCGCGCCTACAACGCGCATGTGAAATTGGTCAGCCCTACCGTGGATGCTGCCAGCGCAAGCTATGACCTCACGGCGGAGTTGACCGGATCCCATCTGCAAACCCTGCGGCCGGGAATGGCGGTGCGAGTGATTTGGACCATAGTCCCTGTGAGGGGGCAGAGTCTAAAGTCAAGAGACGAAGGTCCAAAGTAAATACCTTAGCCTCCTCCTTGACTCTCGACTGTGGACTGTGGACTGATTCTTCCATGCGTTTCGGACCCACCAGTATTCATCTCTCGGGTGTCGAGGCGAAGGGCCTTCGGCGTCCCAAGCTGCGCGCCGACTTGAAAGTCGGCAAGCAGACCTTTGCCGGGGAAACCAGCTTCGTCGTCAAAGTGCCTGAGACGGACTCTTTCAGCCGCCTGGGTGAGCTGGATTGGGAACTGCTCTCGCTCTGCGATGGCGCGCGCACTCCGGCGGAAATCGCTCAGGCACTCAACGAACGCTACCCGGACCAAAACCTGCGCGAACAGGAAGTGATCGAGTACCTGGACGGCGTGGATCCCAACTTCTGGGAACGGGGAGCGGCGGAAAAAAACCTCTGCATCCTGGAAAAGATCCGCGACGAGCGTCGCGAGCGGCTGAACCACGCCAGCCTGCTTTATATCTACTTTTCGGCCTTTGATCCCGACCGGACGCTGGAACGGCTGGACAGGTATTTGGGCTGGATGTTCACGAAGCAGTTTGTCCTCTTCTCGCTCGGCCTCTTCGCCCTGGCCGGGGTGATCGTAGCCCACGACTTCACGCGCATCAGCCAGGAAGCCCTGGCCGTCTATGGTTTTCGGGAAAAGAGCGCCTACGACATTCTCGTGATGTGGGTGATGTTGTTTATCATCGTCGGACCGCACGAGTTCGCGCATGGCCTGGCCTGCAAGCACTTCGGCGGCGAGGTGCACCACATGGGCTTCATGCTGCTGTATTTCTCTCCCTCCTTCTACACCGATTGCACGGATATGCACGTCTTCGAAAAGACTTCCCAGCGCATTTGGACGATCATTGCGGGGATATGGGTCACCCTGCTCCAGTGCTGTTTTGCGCTCTTCTTTTGGGCCTTGTTGCCGCCGGGGTCCGTGGCCGGCGACCTGACTTACAAGTTCGCTCTGCTGAGCGGCTTGATCGGCTTCTTCCAGCTCAACCCGCTACTCAAAATCGATGGCTACTACGTGCTGAGCCAGTACCTCCAGGTTGATAATCTTCGCGAGCAATCGTTTGCATATTGCGTGGCTTGGTTAAGACGCAACGTGCTTCGTGAGGCAGTCGAACTGCCCCCGGCCAGCCGCAGGGAGCAGCGGATTTATCTGGAGTACGGTTTCTCGGCGGGGCTTTACTCCCTATTGATCATTTTCTTTTTCCTGGGTTTTGTGGATAACGCCTTTACAGGCTGGCTGGACGCCTGGGGGCACTTGGCGACGATTGGAGTGCTGTGCTTCACCTTCCGCAAGCGGCTCGGCCAATGGCAGACGGCAGTGAGGGCGCATCTGCGAAAACTCAAGGAGGAGTTCATGGCATGGAGGATGACTTGGTGGCAACCAGTGGCAGGGGCGGCGGCGCTTCTTGTGCTCTTCGTTCCACCCACGGCGGTGAAGACCACGTCGGATTTTCTGCTCGAACCTCAAAGGAGGCTGGAGGTGAAGGCCCCGGTCGCGGGTTTGGTCCGCACCGTAAGCGTCCGTGAAGGTGAAGCGGTCCCGGCCGGCGCGGTGCTCGCCGTGCTGCACAACCCGGAGATCGAAGCCCAAGCCGAGATGGTTGCCAGTCAATTGAACTTAGCTGAGAATTCCCAACGCGCAGCCCTGGCGCGCTCGGATTTCGGCGCCAGTGAGAGATACCGGCAGGAAATCCAGCGTCTGGAAACCGAGAAGGCGGAGGCCGACCGGAAGCGCGAGCAGTTGGTCTTGCGCGCCCCCTTCGCGGGGATCATCGCCACCCCACAAATCGAGCAGCGGGTGGGCGAATACTTGACGGAAGGAGAGCCGTTGGCTCTTCTTGTGGACCGCCAGGCGATGCGCGCGCGAGTGCTGGTGCGGGACTGGGAACTCGAGGATGTGCATCAGGGCGCTCCAGTAGGGCTGAAGCTTCGCAGCTATCCCCTCCGGACCTTTTCGGGAACGATCCGCCAGATCATGCCGGCTGCCTCTTCCGAGCGGCCCCTGGCCGAGCCCAACAAGGTTGAGCGCAAGGGCCAGGAACTGACCAACTTTTTCGAGGTTGTAATGGAATTCCCCAACTCGAACGGCGAGCTAACCCAACTTCCGCGGTCCAAAGGATTTTTTGGGCAGTTCCGGAGAGTAATGCTTTTGTTTGCAGCGCTCGTTCCCTTTCAGGCCTAAATAGTGACGAATACACACAAATATATTCC
>JBELAJ010000329.1:0-9323 GCA_049508935.1 Terriglobia bacterium
TCGAGCAAGCGCTACCACCGGCTCGGGAAGCTCTTCATGCTGCTTCTGACCTCGGGCGAAATGAAGAAGCGCCTGTGCGACATCCTGAAGCTCTGGCTGCACGAGCCTCGCGGAATCCAGACTACTTCTATCACGGTCCACGAGGAAGGCAAGACCGACCGGGGCGCACTCAAGGTCATCTCGCGCGAGAAACTTGACGATGGAAGGTTTCGCATCATTTACCGGGGTGATTTCCGGGACGACAGCTTTGCGGATGTGGTAGCCGACTGGCTCAAAAAACACGGTGAGCGGAGGCGGAATGGCTGAGACTGCGACGAAAAAGAGAGAACCTAAACCCATAGCTAGTGTGATCGAGCCGCAGAAGGTTCTTGAACTCGGCAACGGCTTGGAGCTTTGGAAGGTCCACCCCTCGTCTCTGCGAGAGCAGGATGTGAACGCCCGGTCAATGAGCAAGCCGATGTTCGAACGTTTATCCCGGACCATCGCACGCGACAAGCGGCTTGAAAGCCTTCCTCTCTGCGCAAAGACGGAGCGAGGTCTGGAAATAATCTCTGGTCACCACCGCGTGCGGGCCGCCACGGCCGCCGGCATCCCTGAGATGTTTGTGCTGGTCGACGTGACGGGCCTCACCAGAAGCCAGATTGCCGCCAAGCAATTGGCCCACAACGCCATCGAAGGCCAGGACAATGACCAATTGCTGGCCGAAATCTACAGGCAGATCGAGGACGCGGAGTCGAAACTCGAAGCCTTCATCGACGAGAAGCTCGATATTGAAATCCCCAAAGTAAAAATTGAAGGACTCGATATCGAGATCGACTTCAAAACGGTCTTGTTGATTTTCCTGCCCCGAGTGAAGGAGCGGCTGGACCGCGCTCTGGAATACATTCGGTCCTCCGGCCAAAAGTTGGACGGGGTTTACGTCGCCGCCGATACGGACTACGCCCCGCTCGAAAAAGCGGTGAAGCAAATCAACCAGGAATACGACGTGCGGGTCGTCGCCGACATCATCGGCAAGATGGCGGACCTGGCTCTCCAAGCTTCTGGGGTCTCGGTCGAGGACCCCGAACGGGTTCACCTGAAAGACATCTTTGGCACGGCTTGGGTGCCGAAAGAAGCGGCATCTGTCATCCGTGATGCGGTTCAGAAAATGGTCAAGGCAGGTGACATAGGCCAGACAAACCAATGGCAGGCGCTTGAATACATGGCTGCGGAGTACCTCAATGGTCCTAAAAAACCCTAAGGCGGACGAAGAAAAGTACGTCTGGGACCGGCAACCCGGTGAGTCTTCAAGGGCTTACGCCCATTTCTGCCTCTACCGGGACATGGGCGTGAGCCGGTCGCTGAGAGTCTTGGAAAAAGTGGACGGATGCACATCAGGCTACCGTCAGCTTGGGCGCTGGTCGTCGAGGTGGCAATGGGTCGAGAGGTGCCAAGACTATGATGACCACCTGCAGCGCCAAGACCGGCTACGTCAGGAGAAAGAGCGTAAGGACATGCTGACCCGGCACGGGAAGATCGCAGTGTTGGGCCAAAACCTGGTAGTCAAAGGGATCGAAAAGCTCCTCGCCGATGTCAAGCAAGGGAAACGAGAATTATCGGCTTCTGACGCGAGTCGCCTGCTGGATGTGGCAGTCAAAATCGAGCGCCTCTCACGTGGCGAGCCCACAGAAATATCCGAATTAGGAGGATCAGACGAGCACCCCATCAAAGTCAGTGTCGAAGAACGGGCGCGGCAGGCGGTCGAGCGCGTGCTCGGGATTGCCGACCATAGCACAACGGATTCAAGTGCAGCCGAACGAGTCGAAGGTGCAGAAGCCAACGACGTTCCGGCCCTACCAGATCCGCTGGGCGAATGACACCTCCCGCCTGGCGATGATGGTCAAGGCCACGCAGATCGGCGTCTCGACGGCGACCGGTGCGTGGGCCATCTTCAAGCGGTGTCTGCGAATCCCCAATCACCTCGTCATCCTGCTTTCCCGCTCCGAGCGCCAGTCGCTGGAGTTGGCCCGCAAGTGCAAGGGCCTGATCGACGCCTATGAGGGCATCAAGGCCGACCTGTACGAAGGGCAGCAATTCCAACGCACCGAGAAGAAGCAACACGAAATCCGGTTTCCGAACGAGTCCCGCATAATCGCGCTCGCAGCCAACCCGGACACGGCGCGTGGATACACGGGCGACATCGTGCTGGACGAGTTCGCGTTCCACCAAGACGCCGAGGAAATCTACAAGGCCGCTTATGGCCGCATGACCAATCCCGGCTATCAGATGCGCGTGGTGTCGACGCCGAATGGCGCGCGGGGCAAGTTCCACGCCCTCGCTCAACAGATGGCGCTGGACGGCGGATTCCGGCCCCCACGCCAACCGGTTAAGGCCGAATGGTCCGCACACTGGGCGGACGTGCATTTGGCAGTCGAGGAGGGCTTCCCGGTCAATCTCGGCAAGCTGCGCGCCGGGTGCGATGAGGACACTTGGCTCCAAGAATACTGCTGTCAGTTTGTTGCCGGCGGCTCGCAATGGATTCCCTGGGAGCTGTTCGCGGCCAACATCGAGCCTGGTCTTGTGGTGGACGACAATCCACCGGGCTCCGGGCTTTATGCTGGCTGGGACGTCGCCCGCAACCGGGACCTCTCCGTGGTCTGGTTTAATGAGAAAGTGCGCGACATGACCGTGACTCGGGGCGCGCTAGTCATGAAGAACGTGCCGACCCCGGACCAGACAGCGGCCGTCGCGAAGATCATGCCGCGTGTCCACCGCCTGTGTATCGACAAAACAGGCATGGGCATCCCGATTTTTGAGACGATGGCAAGCCAGTTCTACGGCAAGGTCGAGGGGATCACGTTCACGCAGCAGACGAAGGAGACGATGGCCACGCAGACGAAGCGGCATCTGGAAGAGCGCAAATGCCGGTTGCCTGAAACCGTCGTCGTCAGCGGCAGGGCAGACGACCAGATTGTCTGGCAGAGCTTCCGCAGCGTAAGGAAGACGACCACGGCACTCGGCCAGGTTCGCTTTGACGCGGAATACGACGACAAGTCCGGACACGCCGACTATTGGTGGGCCTTCTGCCTGGCGGAAGTGGCGGCGCAACAGGCAGGTATTTCTCCCGGCATCGTGTTACCTGGTGACCTGCAGTTCGCCGCGACTGGCGATCGGTATTGTGCCTGCGAAAAATGCGGTCATTCCTGGACTGCGGACTCGGCGGAACAGCGCAAAGCCTGCCCAGGATGCGGGAGTCAGCGGTGGGACAGCGAGCATTTGTTTGAGCGGGCATTGCGTGGAGAGGCGCTCAACGAGGACGAAATTTCCAGGTTGTGAACCGCCGCGCGCTCGCATCGCCTTCGTGCTTCACGCCCACTTCGCGCGCCGGTTCGGCCCTCTTATTTCCCTCTATCAATTGGCCTTAGCTGTCCAACCAAAACTGACGGCAAGCTCCGCCCGTCGTCAGCGATGATTCCGGCATCGTCCAGCCGCGCTTAATTTCCCGGTTGGCACTGCGTCGAGGCAGATTTGGACGGGCGAAGGATTCAGCGGATCAAACAGTCCTCAATGGCCTTCGAATTCCAAGTCCAAGCTTGTAAGGTCAGGATTCCGAGGTTGAACCGTCGTCAGGAGATTAACTAACTATTTTACAATGAGTTAGGCTGTTAAAATCCGACTTTGCCAACATTAGGCTCGTGCGTGCTACTGCATTGACCACGCTAGAAATTGGCGATTATTTGGCTTGGCTTGGAGCACGTCTATTGTTTTCAATGCGGCAGTTAAGGTAGGAAGCGCGCGGCGACCGATGCCGAGGAGTGGAAATCTGGGCCGCCTGCCGGCCTCCCCGCGCCTTGCGTGGCAAGAAGAACGTCATATAGACTCAAGGCGTTCGAGCTCCTGTTCAAGTTGGGGTAACTCGCGGTAAACGAGTGCGAGAGCATCCCAGGCGCCCCCGTCCTCCCGGCTGCGCTCCAATCGCTGAAGGGCTCCCAGCCTAATGCTTAAAAGCTGCCGGTGTCGAGCTTCCAGATCCGAGCGCCGTGCTTTTCTCTTCTCCACGATTCGGTGGGCTAACCGTTCAGCTTCCTCGCGGGCTTGTCGCTGGGCCTGATACTCGAAGGGAGACAAACGGCGCAGCAGGCCAAGGTCCCTCGCCAGAGCGACTCTGTTTCCCTTAAAGCCGCACCCGGCATGGTGGCAGCAAAAGACGTCGTCACGGTAAGAAACGGTCCGCTTTCCTTTGCATTTCGCGCAGTCCGCGCGGTTGTGGCCTCGAAGGGCGCATCCGGCGCGTTCAAGCAACTCTGACATCGGCTGTACTAGTGTCGCCGTCACTGTAGTCATTGTACCCATTGGCGCTCCGCTTCCCGATTTCCTTCTGAAACCCAAAACCAACACCGCACCAACTTGGCCGAAGCAGGCGGATGGCAAGTCACGCAGATCACAGTCCCGTGGGTCGAAACCCAAAACAGATACGAGCCGCACACCCTGCACCGCTCGGAAGGATAGTCAAGCTCGGGGGCTGTCGGCTCTGCCCGGATAGGTTGGGGTCGGGGATTGCTCTCCGGTTCGGAGGTGGTTGAGGTTTCCTCCGGAGACACTGGAGACGCTGGAGAAACTTCTTGGGCAACTTTTTCTTTTCCCAGCTCCAACAAGGTGTCCAAAAGGCTCATTCGGTTCCCTCGGAACTGGCGACTTTTCCCGAAATAGTGTCTCCAGTCTCTCCAGTGTCTCCACCGGGCGCGATCAGGGTTATGAAACGCTTACCTTTGTGTCTCCGCTCCTCCATGTACTTGACGCCCAACTCGACTTCGATCACCCGGCGCATGTTTGTTAGTTTCATGCCGAAACCTTGGACCGTCCGGGACATCGGAAGGGAGTCAACCTCAGCGATTTCAGAGCTTTTTCTGAACAGCTCCCCTACCTCTAATGGACCAACCTTACCCTCGCGCTCAATGAGCGTCCGGAGTGCCGCGATCAATCCGTCGCCCTCACTTGCAAAGTTCATTTGGGCCCCTTCCAAACGTTTCAAGAGGGTGAGCCATTCAGAAGCCTTGCCCGCTTGGTTGAAAACCTGCCATCCGAAGCTCGCAAAGTCGGCCATTCGAAATGGGGTGGCCGGAGACTCGTTCTTCCCCAGGTCGTCAGCGATGGTTGCAAGCTTCATGAGAAGCTCTCCCCAGATGACACCGCGTCGAGACGAAAGCTCCTGGAAAAGCACGGATTCGGAAATGTACTTTTCGGGCCGCTCAAAGCGAAGTGGCAACAGTCGCTCGGCGACATCAGGACGTTGAAAATGTGGATCGCGGCTCGAAAGCATCATAATGGCGCGGGGCTCGAAGGCCAGTTCCTCGTTCGTGCTGTACAGCCGTCGCAGCCGATAACGAAGGCCCGTCGCATACGTCGCAATGGCGTTCTCAAGCCACGGCACCCGCGTGTCCGCATTGTCAAGCGCGACGACGACTCGGTTGCTAACCGCCGCGATGAACGCGTCTTCCCGATCCCTGTGAAGGCCCGTCACATCGAAGTTGTTACCGAGGAAAAGAACGCCGTTCATTCGCATGGCGCTCGTTTTTCCGGAACCCTGGGGGCCGAGGAACGCAGGCACTAGTCGGGTACGCCTTAAGCCGGGGAAGAACTGCGCCAGTAAGTAGACCAGAAAAAGGGTCTTTTGGTCGCTCTGCTTAAGCTCGCCGTGGTCGGAAAGCAGCATCCGATCCAGGAACCAATCGAGGGTTCTGTCCTTGCATCTGAATTCTGGCGTCCAGGGTTCCGCTTCGGATTCCGTGAAGAACAAGAGCCCGTTATCACCGTTGCAGCCGTATTCCCACGCGCCCCCCCGCTCTCTGCGCCAAACACCGCCGCAGCCGTCTGAAATCGTTAGATAACCTGTACCGAGGTCAAAATGCGCGAGGGTGTATACCTCCACTGCCCTGCCCCTCCCCGTTTCGGTTTGCAGAGAGTCAAGGACAAATCGAAAGTAGGTTTCCGTTGCACTTAGCCCAGACATTGAGGCCAGAAGATGCTGAAATGGTCGCTGGTCAAGGTCATAGAGTTGTCGCTCCGACCGCAAGAAATAAAAGAGCCTATGATCACTAGTCCGACAGAAGAATCCGCCCTTCACAAGCTCTTCCCGCACGAGGGCAGCAATCCGTCGACGCTTGTCAAAGGCCGGCGTTTCTTTGTCGAGCACGCAGGCGCGAATCGCTTGGTACAGTTCCTGAGAGTTGTCCGACTCCTCAGACTCGACGCGCTCGTCTTGGCGCAGTTCCGCGAGTGCTCTCCGACGCGCTTCAGGGTCCGCCATCAACTTCGCCGCAACCCGTTGCTCTTCGGCGCTGGGTCCAGGCGGGCGACAGTGAAGCTCGGCGTACGCGGAATGATCGCTGGGTAGAGGACACCCCGCCTCATCATTTTGCCCGTTCATCTAACGCTCCCATCCTTCCGGTCGCCTGAAGCATCATGATCGTTACGTTCCACTCTGTGGGCTGCGGCGGGTCATATGCGTGATTCACGTCGCCCGGCAGCTGCATGATCCTGGCGACTTCCGCCGTCGCCCACACCACCGATCCCATAGCGCTCGCGGGCCTCGCTGTCCCCCACTCGGCACACGGCGGCGCGCTCAAGTAACTTGGGCGTGATGCAGAGCCGGGTAAACATCTCCCAGTCCGTTGGTATGAGCTTAGAAATCATCGGCTAACCCCCGGTCTTGCCGAGTAGAAGCTCTTCGAGCGATTTCGCGACGATGAGCCGCCGCCGCCCCACGGTGACCGATTGCAGCCTCTTCTTGGCAATCAGGTTGTAGAGTGTGCGGATGCTGAGCCCGCTCACATCGCTTCCCGCTTTCATGGTCAGCGTGATCTTTTTATTCATGTCTCACCCCTCGACAATTTCCGTACGGCGGCATCGCTGTACAAACGCAGTTCGCACTTCGGCCGCTTTCTTCAGCCGCCTGCTTGATAGCCAGAGTACCCACCATTTCCTCATCCATAATCCAAAAGGCTATTGACTTCGTTTCGAATTATGCATAGAATAGTCCTGACAAGCAAATGCAGAATCATGTCAGCGCTGCAGATCTACCGAACTCCGTGTGGTATCGCCCCAAAACGGTCACAATCGACAATGGTCGGTTGATCGTAGACCTGAAAGAGTGCAAGCTTTATAGCCTGACCCGCGCCTACCGGTACAGTCCCCACGCGGAGTTCCTTCGGCTGAGTGCTGATCCAAAGAAGTTGGCTGATTTTGTGAGGTGGTGGGGACCACTGGTCGTCGTTCCGGGCACAGTGGGACTTGAAACCCTTGGCTGGTACAACGCTCCGCTTGAAGACATCGAAACATACTGGCTGTTCCAGCGTTTCTTACGGACGAAGGTCGACTTGCTTCACGCATTCAAGATGAATTGGTCAGAACCAGAGAAACTGCAGCAAGCGCTTGACGCCTTCCTTAGTTGTGAAAGAACAGTCGTTGAGCGAGGATTCGAGCGTTACGCGTCGCCTCTGGACAATCTACATTCAGACAGAGGAGACACTACCGAATTGCTCGGCTTGAACACCAAGCAACTGAAGATGCGCCTCAGCCCACCAGGAGGTAAGCCTCTGGACATCCGGCAGCTAGACATGGCGATCTACATCCTCCACAGCTTTAGGATCGAAACTACGCTTTTTCCGAACATTACATCCCGCAGGAGGGAAGTGGCTCCATATTGGTATCTAGGCTCCTTATGGGATGCCTTCCACTGGATGATTTGGTCCGACTACTATCGGCAGAGACCTCTTGGAGTCTGTTTCGAGTGTGGCACGGTCTTCGCGAGTGGGTCAGCGCACAGACGGAAATATTGCTCGCTTGAATGCGGGCATCGAGCGGCCGTGCGGTCTTATGATAGGGAGAAAAGAAAGCGGCATAGAAGGGGGAGATGATGAGAAAGCCGAGAGATAAGAAACTACCGCGCGGAATCTTCATCCGCAACGGCGCATATTGGATTCGCTACACCGACCAAAACGGGAAGCTGCACCGCGAGAAGGTAGGCCCATTTCTTGAACAAGCCAAGGGTGCGGTCGAGAAGCGCCGGTCGGAAGTCCGGGAACTGAAGTTCTTCCCGGAGAAGATCAAGCAGCGTGTGGTGCTGTTCGCGGAGATTGCCAAGGAATACCTCAGCTATTTCCAGAAAACCGCCAGACGGGATAAGGTTCACATCGCACAGCGCGTGCCCGTTCTGCTTGAAGTCCTGAAAAACGAGCCTGTGAAGGAAATGACGCCAGGGCGCCTAGATGTTGCCCTTGCGGACGTCGCCGAAAAACGCGGGTGGTCGGCTAGCACGCAGAACCGATACCGCTCGCTCCTATCGGGCATCTTCCGTCATGCTGTCAAAAAGGGCAACCTGGAATGGAATCCAATCAGGGAAACAACCCATTTCAAGGAGAATAATCAGCGGGTGAGGTATCTCACCGACGAAGAGGAAGGGAGGCTCATGGCCGTCGTCCGCTCCAGATGGCCGGAGAGAGAGTCTGAAATTGTCGTGGCTCTCCACTCCGGCATGCGCCGGAGTGAGCAATACCGCACCGCCCAGGTACCAGACGGGGGGTTGAAGTGGGAGCATATCAACTTCCGAGCTAATGTCATTCGCTTGCCGCGCAGTAAGCCCGGCAAGGCTCGTGAGATTCCGATGAATTCAACCCTGTGTGAAACCCTTCGCGCCATTCCCATGCACATTGACTCGCCTTATGTGTTCGAGGGAACAGATCCCGCCAAGTGGTTTGGAAAGGCTCTCCGCGCCGCCAAGATCGAGAATTTCCACTGGCATGACCTCCGGCATAGTTTCGCTTCCCGGTTGGCGATGGCGGGCGTACCCATGCGCCATATCGCCGAATTGATGGGGCATTCAGAAATACAGACCACGATGAGGTATGCCCACCTTCAACCGGGACACCTCGCAGAGGCCGTGGAACGTTTAGTAGGTGCAGTGAATGCTTTAGAATCCACTGGAAAGGTCCAAAACCGTCTTCAAACTGACACCGCTATTAGCACCAGTCATTCAAAGCGCTTGCCGATGGTTGTCTAAGCCCTTTGGAATGTGGTAGCGGGGGGGAGGATCGAACTCCCGACCTAGGGATTATGAGACCCTCGCTCTACCACTGAGCTACCCCGCCACAATACAAGCTGGAACGTTGGGCGTATTCACAATACTAGGGTAGGAGCGCCCGTGGGGTCAAGATTACGAACCATTTGTGTCGGCGGCGGCGAAAAAGGGGTCCATTATGGCGGTTGAGGGGGGGGCAGGTGTCGGGGTTACGCTGCGAACTCTTGTGACGCGCAGAAGTGCGATAGAAGCACACGGGGGTGTGTTA
>JBELAJ010000033.1:0-26567 GCA_049508935.1 Terriglobia bacterium
GGTCCCGCTCTTTTCCACTCAACATCAGCATCTCCTGTTTTTCCATCCATCAAGTTTGACGGAGTTCAACAGGACATTTCTACTTTGCTGAAACCGGACATTATCATTTTGCCGCGACACTTCTTTAACTGACCTTCTCGTTATTGGACTTGATGTGCTATACTTATGACCTAATAAGCCAGTTTAATGCAGCTCGAACCGGGACTGAAGTCCATGCCCATATTCGAACTCATTCTCCCCTGCCGGGGTTGCGGTAAAGAATGCCGGGCTACGATCGCGGACGGCACAAGGTCGGCAAAGATCAGGTGTAGCGCGTGCGGGATCACCCTGCTGGATGCAAGGTCGATCACGGGCTATGTCTACGTGCTTTCGCATCCGAAACTGCAGGGCATGTTAAAGGTGGGATTCACCAGGCGGACTATCGCTCAGGAACTGCAGGAGTTAAGCTGGGTGTCGGGGCTGCCCGAGCATTTCGTTCTGGAAGGGGCTTTTGAAAGTTCCTCACCGGAGAAACACACGGCGGAAATTCACAGAAGGCTCGCCTCGAAGCGCCTTCAAGGCATGGAGTATTTTGAGGTAACCGTGCCGTTCGCCTTGAAGGTGGTTCAGGACGTGATTCCGTCCGGGTCGCTTGACGACGCGGAGAGCCCAGTATCGCAGCAGTCCGATCAGGGCGAGGTATCCGCTAGCAGCCTTGGTCAGTGGTCCTGCGGGCTGTGCAAGAACCGGTGGAGGGCGGCCACTCCTGACCGCTGCCCACTCTGCAAGAGCACTGCGATTGTTCTCCTCGCCGGGTCGGGGCAGTCGTTCGACCGTCCTACTCTTTAGCAGGTTGCCGAAGAACTCACCTGTTGCCGTTCCGAGCGATCATGAGACAATGCACCCCCTTAGTCTGTGTCCGGGGGTTCGGGCGGTCTTGTGTCATGGATGATCCTCCACGCGAGCCAACGTGAACTAGCGACTTGATTTGCAAACTTAGCATCGGCAACCGAGTGAACAGCGCACATCAGGACCCCACACCAGTACTAAAATCGTCTTGAACGGACCTATCAGGTGTGCTAGCCTGACGATGGGTATCATATTCCATGGAGGAGGTGGCACACCCTTGAGCACTGTTGCCGAGGCCATCCGGGAGGAATTGATGGCCAAGAACGAAGAGTATCGTCGCCTTCGTGAACAGCACACCCAATACGCTTTCCAGCTCAACCTGTTGGCGGCAAAGAACTTCCTGACGGAAGATGAGAAGGTGGAAGAGGTGCGGCTGAAGAAGCTGAAGCTGCGGGCGAAGGACCAGATGGAAATGCTGGTCCGACAATCCCAGGTGGTGCACTAGCCGCCTTCGAACCTGACTGCGGACTGTTGACCGTCCCGGGGCAGGCGATGTGAGCAGCCCTGGAAGTGTACCGGGAGGCGGGCCCATGAGGAAGCAAACAGCTCCGGGCTGACAGGCAAAGGTACCTATGTTGCGGGAGGGATATTGGTACGGTCTTCCGCTGGTGCTCATTTCCGGCGGTGCTCTCGGATTCTGGTTTCGGGAGCAAAGCCCGGTATTTTTGGTCAGTGCAATCTTCTTTTTGATTCTGGCCTTACTGGTCCTCAATTTCTTTCGCGATCCTGAGCGTCCCATTCCAACAGAGGCGCAAGCCATCATTTCTCCTGCCGACGGCCGCGTTGTGCAGGTCGTCGAGGAGAGCCACGAAGGCTGCCCCGTCTGGCGCGTCAGTATTTTCATGTCCCCTCTGGACGTGCACGTCAACCGATCCCCCATAGCCGGGGTGGTGAAAGAGGTCAATTATCGAAAAGGGGCGTTCCGGGTGGCGATGGAGGAAGCCGCCTCGATTGAAAACGAGCAAAACGTTTTCACGGTCGAGGGAGAGCAAGGCCGGATCGTGGTGAAGCAAATCGCTGGCATCCTGGCACGCCGAATAGTATTCTGGAAGCGCATTGGCGACTCTCTCGCGCGCGGGGAGCGGGTTGGGCTGATCAAGTTTGGTTCGCGCGTGGATGTTCTCATGGCGCCGGAGGTGACATTGAGCATCAAAGTTGGGGATCGCGTCCGGGCGGGGAGCAGTATCCTTGGAACCAGCCGAGTCAAGTCAGAAACTCAATAGCCGGGGAGCAATGCGGCGGGGCGTTTATATCCTGCCCAGCCTGTTTACCGTGGGCACTCTGGTGTGCGGTTATTACGCCATCATCGCAGCGTTGCGAGGCTCTCTGGCCATGGCGGCGGGCGGGGTCGAAGGCATGAGTGCGGTAGCTTTCGATGAGGCCGCGAAGGCCATCGGATGGGCGATTTTGTTCGACGGATTGGACGGCCGGATTGCGCGGCTCACGAACTCCACCTCAGCCTTTGGCCGCGAATTCGATTCGCTTGCCGACGTCATCACCTTCGGCGTTGCCCCGGCGATCTTGGCTTATTCCTGGGGCATCAGGGCCATCGACCAATCCTTGGGACCGCCTTTGATCGAGCACCTTCGCCAGATCGGTTGGGTGGTGACGTTCGCGTACGTGATCTGCGGCGCCGCGCGACTAGGGCGATTCAACATCGACTCGGTCAAACCCAGTACGGACCGCCGGTATTTCGTCGGCATGCCCATTCCCGCCGCGGCGGGAACCATTGCCGCCATCGTGCACTGGGAGAAGACAGCTTTGGTAGAGTGGGGAACCAGTCTGGGATGGCTGGTAGTGGTTGCGCTGCTGGCGTTCCTGATGGTCAGCCGCATGCGCTACTTCACCTTCAAGACCCTCGACTTGAAAAGGCGCCGTTCCTATGTGCTCATCATCTTTCTCGGACTCGTCATCTGGGCCATCTGGCTTTACTCCGAACCGGTCCTCCTCACGATCGCGGTTGCCTATGCCCTTTCAGGAATCGTCCTGCGTATCATCTCCCTGAGACATCGACCCCAACCTCCCGCGTCCGAAGAGGTTCATGCAGCATGAAGACTTCACCAGAAGGATACCGGGTGGCGGTTGTGGGCGCGTCTTCGCTGTTGGGTAAAGAGCTTCTGAATGTTCTGGGGGAACACCACTTTCCCTTCTCCCGCCTGGTGACGTTCTCCGACGAGGAAGATGAACCCGAATTGCCTATCCTGGATTTGAGCGACGGACCGCCCACCTCAACCCTCGATGAGAATGTTACGGCCTCGGAACTGGATTTTACCTTTATCGCGGCGCGCTACCGGCACATGCCTGCATTCCTTGATCCCGGTTCATCATCCCAGGGGCCGTCTGCTTGCTTCGTGATCGATCTCAGCACCGGCGCGTCTGCGGAACAGACGGTGGAAACGCCAGGGCCAGGAAGGATGGTGCGCGTGCCGTTTCTCGACCGCTCTTTTCCGACCCGAGAAACGGTGGAAGGCGGCCAGTTTTACGTTGGAGCGCGCCCCGCCACGATTGTCATCAGCACCTTGCTGCTGCGCCTGGGGGCACGGTTTCCTGTGAAAAGGGCAGTCGCGCACGTTTTCGCTTCGGTCTCCGAGATCGGCTCCCACGGGATTGACGAACTTCAGAAGCAAACTGTAAACCTGCTCAGCTTTCAGAAGATTCCGCGCAAGGTTTTTGGCGCGCAATTGGCGTTCAACTTGTTGTCGCGTCCGAGCGGGACGAGCGGGAGCGAAATTCTGGCGCTCGAGAGCGGCCTGCGGCGGCAGCTTCAGGAATACTTGCAAGGCAGGGTTCCCCTGCCGGCGCTGCGTCTGCTTCAAGTGCCCGTGTTCCATTCGCTGGCGGTCTCCCTTTACGTTGAGACCGATCCTCCAGCGGCGCCAGAAAAGGTCGGCGTGGCTTTGATGGGAGAGCGAATCGAACTGCGGCGTCACGCCCATGATTCGCCGACGCCCGTCGAGGTTGCCGGGTCGGACCAAATCCTGGTGGATAGCTTGACGGCTGATCCGGACCACCCCGGCGGCATGTGGATCTGGGCGGTGGCTGATAATCTTCGCCTGGCAGCGGTGAATGCAGTCGAGATCGCCGAAAGCCTTCGCCTGCGAACCGGTTAAACGACTGCCCTCTCCCGTGGGGAGAGGGTGTCGCACTCCGGCGCTTTCATCAGCCGGAGCGCGACGGGTGAGGGGTTTTTTGCTGAGCGTCTGCGCCGCAGGGAGTGCGTTGCGCACGCGGGGTAAGTTAATAACCGGATGAGAGTTTCAGTTGGCAACAATTTGGGCGAGGCGCGAGCAAGAGACCCCTCATCCGTCGGGCGACGGCTGGAGACAGCGCCGTCGCCCGATACCTTCTCCCCAAGGGAGAAGGCTTGGTCTTCTAGGAGGGAGAAGGCATCGCCGTCTAGAAGGGCGCACGGCTGCGAAGTAACAGCCCTCCGCACCCCGCTCTCCGCCTTCCGCCTTCTGCTTTCTGCCTTCTGCTTTCTAATTTCTGCCTTCGGCCTTTCCTGTGGCTATCACGTTGCCGGACGCGGCGACCGCCTGCCGCCGGACATCAAAACCATCGCCGTCCCCATCTTCGCCAACCAGTCTTCCACATTCCGCATTGAACAGAGGCTAGCTGCCGCCGTCACCCGCGAGTTTCTGGAGCGAACCAAATTCCAGATCACGGCCAACCCCGTCGGCGCAGACGCAGTCTTAAAAGGAGCGGTAAAAGAGGTGAGCCGAGGCGTGATCACCTACGACCTGACGACCGGGCGAGCCTCCTCGCTCCAGATCCAGGTTATGGCCGACGTCAAGCTCCTGGATTTGCACAGCAACAAGGTGGTTTACGCCAATCCCAACTTCGTCTTCCGGGAAGAGTACCAGGTAAGCCAGACCACTTCCGGCCTCTTCGAAGAGGACCAGGCCGCGCTCGACCGGCTCTCCCGTGATGTCGCCCGCACGCTCGTCACCGACCTGCTGGAGAACTTTTAGTTAACCACTGAGGCACAGAGACGCTGAGATGAAAAGCAGATCCTTCGCTTCGCTCAGGATGACATTCCATTCGCTCAGGATGACATGTCATTCCGAGACTGTACGCTTACTGTCATTCTGAGCGAAGCGAAGAATCTGCTTTTGGTTGCGACTTTGCCGCCCCTGTGCCTCAGTGTCTCTGTGGTGAAGGATTATTTCAGTTCGATCAGGCAGAGCGAGCGCGGTTGCATGGGGATGTCGACCACGGCAGGGAGTTTTACTTCCCGCACTTCTTTCTGGCCGTCAACATCGAGAACTAGATTTCTGTTCCCTTCCCCCGGCACTTCTACGCGCGGAGACTCCGGCAAATCGGCAACGTTGGCCAGCACCATGCCGACTCGCCCGTCCGGCGCTTGCCAGGTGGCGGACTGCACCAAAGGTTCCTTGCCCCAGCCGAAGTCGCGCTGCGTAACGCCGCTGACGGTCCAAGGGCGCAGCATGCGTCCGTAGACGAGGTAATCGTGGGCGATGCCGGCGCGGAATTGGTTGATCCTCTTCGCCCAATCGAGAATCGCAGCCTGGTCCGGCACGGCGCGCGTCCAGGTCTGGTCCCAATCGTATTCGATCCGGCCTTTGTCACGAAGGGTGAAGACAACCGTGTTGCCGTTCACGAGCGCCCTGGCGGCGGAAAGGCGCAGGGCTTCGTCGTTGACCCGGTTGGTGTAGAAGCCCTCAAAGCCGCTGCCGTACTCGTGATAGAGGAACGCGTACAACGGGCAGGTGCTGACGCGGGCGTCCCAGGTCTGGAAGTGCTGAAGATGGGTTTCCGGCGGAGCGCCTTCGCAGGACATGGCTATTTCAGGATTAACTGATCGAGCTGCATCCTCGTCAGCTGTTACCAATGTTTCAAATGCCTCAGACATCCACGGTCCGGGCACCGGCGGATGGCCGTGGTTCGAGGCGTAGCACGCCCTGGGGCCGGGCCCCTGGTCGAACTGCTGCACCGCAGCGGGGCCGAGATCTGCCATCTGCCGCGTCATTCCCAGGATCATCTGGCGACCTTTTTCCGTCCCTACGCAAGTCACGTAATTCTTGCGCCACGGCCACACGTCCTCGAGGAGCGTGCCGTCCCACTTGCGCGCCACAGCGTCGTCGCCGCCGTGCGAGTGGAAATAAGGCAGGCCGTCGTAGTTGGTGTTTTTCTGCCAGGTCACCCAGCAGAGGCCGTCGCCGTAGATGATCGGGTGCCAGCCCTTGGCTTTCGCCTTGGCCATGAATTCGCGCACCGCCGCTTCGCCCCCCAGCGGCGGGTAGGCATCGGGCTGAACCCAGGGGCCGGCGTGTTCCCAGTTAAAGACGACCGGCATCAAAGGGCTTTCGAGAGCGGCGGCGAGCTTTTCGAGGTACGGTAGCGCGTTCGTCAGCGGTGTGTATTCAGGGTTCACCGCCGCCGGAGGGTCCCAGTCTCCCTGGCCGCGCATCGGAAAGGCGAGCGCAAACGGGGAATCGGTGATCCACTTCGGCACGTCGGTCCGCTGCGCCAGCTTGGTCGAGCAAAACGGCTGCCGCTCCGCCCAACCTCGATAGATTTCCGCCGCCGCGTACCAATCGCCATGAAACGCGCCTATCACCACGTTGTAAGGGAGTTGGGTCACGCCGGGGCCGCGCGTGCCCGGATAATGCCCGAGCCCCATCACGACACCGTTTTGATCCATTAAGGGATCCAGGAACTTGGGCAGGCCCTTGTTGTCGTCACATGCCACGTAGAGCCCGCCGGTGTCGTTGTAATAGGCCATGAGCTGCGTCGATACCCACTCACCAGGGTAGTTGTTGTAACGCCAGATTTCGGGCGAATCATATTCTGTCCCTCCCCAACCGGCCACGGACATGCCCGGCCCGACCGGCCCCGATAGCCCGCCATCTGCAAAAGATGTCAAGATGTGGCTGAAGTGCTTGTCGGTGGCGTTATCAAAAGGCACCTCGAGGACGGGGAACTGGATGTGCCCGATCCAGGAGTTCGTGCGGTTATCCACTTCCAGGCTCCAGTACGTCAGTGTTTCCCGGGCTGGGCAGGTGATGGTGACGCGCGCGTCGACCAGCAAGCCGCCGATTCCCTTGTACTCGATCGTGATGGTCTGGCCGTCGCGAGTCGCATTCTTGCTGACGTTCACTTCTTTCGCTTCGGAAGAGGTAACTGTTTTGAATTCGGCGTGGTCGTTCATGAATTCGATTTTAAAAAGCGGCAGGCTTGCGTGGTCCGAGATAAGTAAGTCGCGGTCGACGCCAAATGTCGAGCGGAAAGACGCGATGGTTCCCTTCTCTGCCGAGATCAGCAGCCGGTACCCCCGGTTGATCACGATTACGGGCGGCTTGCCCGGCGGCGTACGTTGGGCCAGAGCGTTTGCTGCCGCCGCTCCCACGAGCAGAATTGAGGAAAGCAAGCTCGAAATTAGATTCAGAGTATTCTGTGATTTCATAAGTTCACCAATTCGTAGGGGGACGGCTTGCCGTCCTCTGTAGTATTCACAGGTTGCATTGCCAGCCGCGCTCATTCCTCTCCGTGTTCTCCGTGGCTTCGACCAAGACGAAATACTAAGATCACTGAGATCCTCCGTGTACTCTGTGGTGACGCTTAAACGGCACAGAGGACACAGAGAGGTCCAGATTGTATACCGTCGCCGGCGCGTGAAACCTCTCTCCAGAAGATAGACGCGCTACCACACTCCTACAAAACTTTCAGCTCGAGCCCGGTCAGCCATGCGACTTTCTGCAGTTTGCTCATGACATGGCCGATTCCCAGTGCGCAATGGTGCGTGGGCCCCTCGGCGCACCAGGCGTTGATGAAGGGCGCCGGGTCAAGCCCGAATCGCAGGCGGCTGTTAGTGTTGCCGATCTTCAGGCGCTCGCCGGCCAGCGACTCGCCCTGCGCCGCCAGGAATTTAAGCCGCCCGTCGTGAGTTTGCGTAAGGCCCAGGATGGTGATGGGGCCTTTGCGCACACTGGCTTCAACGCTGACGCCGTGGCCCGCCTTGCCGTGGTATAGCCCCAGCCCTCGCAGAATCGGCCGGCCCTCCGCAATGCCCAGGTGGAACGGCCCATCGTGCCCCATCAGAATAAAGCGCTCGCGAAAATCCATGGCATAGAGTTCCGTATAGCTGCCGCCGGCGCCCAGGAGGTCCATGATCTTCATGGCCTGGCAGTTCTTCAAGTCCGCTTCTCCCGAGCAGGGAATACCGCGCGCCGTCAGTAATGAGCAGCCGAGAATCAGGCCCGCACCCAGGCGCTCGTAAGGGTTCCCCTGCACGCCACGATAATAATACGCCATTCCGTCCAGGACGAAATCCTCAACCAGGTGGTCCAGGCCCACCGCCACGCGGCAGGCCCAGTCCATCTCCTCGGGCGCCGGCTTCTTGGCCAGAGGGTCGGAAGGGCTGTCCTCGCTGATGTCAAAGATGCCGCGCGTTTCTTCGGCCTTGCTCTTCACCTCCGCTTCGGTCACGGCGCGCACCCGCTCGTCCAGATCGCACATCTCGAGCACCTCGATGTGCGTTCCCAGTTGAGCCTGATGCTGGGTGAAATCGCTGTACATGTCCAGCATGCCGGGGTAGGGGTGTCCGAGGAATCCGATGCGAGATTTGCGAAGATTGTGAATCACCTTAGCGGCTTCACACCACTCGCGGATTTCCGCCCAGGCCAGTTCGCTCGGCTCGCGCACATCCGGTTCCGGCTCGAGCATGCCGGTCACTTGCCGGAAGGGAATGGCGGAGCGGGCGAAGGCGCAGGAAATCTCCGGCACGCAGCAGGCAGAACAGTTGGCCAGCCACTCGCCGGTGTCGGTGTGAGCGTAATCCAAGGCGGCGCGCGGCTGGAGATTCAGCACCACTACCGGCGTTTTCGACTTCTGGACTACGGGCAGAACCTGGGAGGACGTGGCGTAGGTGCCCACGTAGCAGAAGACCAGGTCAACGCGCTCGCAGAGAAATGCCTGGGCGGCTTCCTCAGCCTTCGGCGCGTCGTCCACAAGCCCTGCACTCACCACCTCGGCCCATTCGCCCAAGCGCCGCTCGACGCGACGCTGGTAACCCTCGAGGCGCTCTTTGAGGCCATGAAACTGGGGCCAGTAGGCCGCCAGCCCGATTCCGAAAACTCCTACCTTTGCCCGTTCTCCGTGTGTCATGTTCACCGCCAATTTGGCTGTCAGCTCACTTAGCTGTCAGCTCTCAGTCATCAGCTTTCAGCTATCCAAGACTTCACATAGAAGTGTCATTCCGAGCGGAGCGAGGAATCTTGCTCTGGTCATTTTTTGTCTGAGGACCGCCCGTGCGCAGATCGAGTTCCCTCGCCGCGCTCCAAATGCCAGGGAAGAACTTAGTTTTTCATAGCGGTCCTTTATTTTCAATAACATTCCCGGTTCGTTCGCTCAGTCTTGGTGGATGCCCGAAGGGCATCAAAATCATTAGCCGCAGGTGAAACCTACGGACCAGGAGCGAGACCCCTCAACTCGCTGGCGACCCCGAAGGGGTCGAAGAAGGCTTGATTCAACCCCTTCGGGGTTGATTGATGCCTCGCGCGACCGCCGCCCGTAGGTTTCACCTACGGCTAATGATCTTGGGTCCCTTCGGGACCCGGCTTCACACCTTCTCAGGCCATGGGCTACTTACATAGGCTGTCACGGCCTGCGAGAGTGAAGGCGACAGCATCGTAAAAGGTCTGGAGAGCGGCGCTTCCGCTTGTCAGGAGACGGCTTGTCCGGGTAAGCTCTTGAGCATGGCGGAGCATGACGCATCCCCGGCGGGGTTGATGCTGGAACCGGTCGAGCTTCTACACCAACTGGAGCGGGAACGGGACCGGCTGCGCCTGCTGCTGGACCTCAACAACAATATTGTCTCCATCCTCGACTTGCGGGAGTTGCTGCGCGCCATCACTACCCACGTGCGGCGCGTTATGCAGTGCGACTATACCAGTGTGACTTTGCGGGAGCTGGGGGAGGAACATCGCCTGCGCGTCTATGCCCGCCACTATCCCCAGCCTGACTCCAGCCACGATGAGGAGATCGTGATTCCGGCGGAGGGAACGATTTCGGGCGAAGTCATCGAGTCCGGCAAGGCAATGCTGCTGGACGGTCAGGACTTATCGCGGTTCACGCCCCAGAGCAATCACCTGATTGCCGCCGGTTTGAAGTCGGCCTGCTTCCTGCCGCTCGTCAGCCACAACCGGGCCTTGGGCACGCTGAACGTGGGCAAAATGCAGGCCAACGCTTTTTCCAGCGATGACTTGGAATTCCTCCGCCAAGTGGCGAACCAGGTGGCCATTGGCGTCGAGAACGCCTTGAACTATCGGGAAGTCAATGAGAACAGGGAAAAACTGGCCGAGGAGCGCGTTTACCTCAATGAAGAGATTCGCGCCGATCGCGATTTCGAAGACATCATCGGCGACAGCCAGGCGCTGAAGGGCGTTCTGGGCCAAGTGAGGATCGTGGCGCCGACGGACTCCACCGTGCTGACCTTAGGCGAGACGGGCACGGGAAAGGAGTTGATCGCGCGCGCCATCCACAGCCTCAGCTCGCGCCGCGACCGCACCTTTGTCAAAGTGAATTGCGCGGCGATTCCCCTGGGCCTGCTGGAAAGTGAACTTTTCGGACACGAAAAGGGCGCTTTCACGGGGGCGATTGCACAAAAGATCGGCCGCTTCGAACTCGCGCACCAGGGCACGCTGTTTCTTGACGAGGTGGGCGATATCCCGCTCGAATTGCAGCCCAAATTGCTTCGGGTTGTCCAGGAACACGAATTCGAGCGCCTGGGCAGTTCTCGCACCGTGCGCGTCAACGTGCGCTTGGTCGCCGCCACCAGCCGGAACCTGCTGGAGATGGTCGATAAGCACGAATTCCGCGGCGACCTCTATTACCGCCTGAATGTCTTCCCCATCACCATCCCGCCCTTGCGCGAACGCCGGGAAGACATTCCCCTTCTGGCGCGGTATTTCGCGGAGAAGTATGCGCGCCGGATGAACAAAAGGATTGAGACCGTTCCCGCCGACGTGATGCATGCCCTCGTGCAATATCAGTGGCCCGGAAATATCCGCGAGCTGCAGAACTTCATCGAGCGGGCAGTGATCCTCTCGAAGACCACCACTCTTCAGGCCCCATTGGGTGAATTGGAAAGGCTGGCAGATCGAGGTTCCTCCCCACGTGTGCGCACCCTTGTGGTGACCGACCGCGAACACATCATCGAAGCCCTGAACGCGGCAAAGGGAATTCTGGGAGGGCCTGGGGGCGCTGCGGAACGCCTGGGACTAAAGCGCACCACACTGCTCTACCGGATGAAGCGGCTCGGGATCAGGAGATCGGGAGAATAACCTATTTGCGATTTCTGATTTGTGATTTGCGATTTGGCAGATCGTGAAACCAGCTTGGCGCAAACTGCCTCATTCCTGGGCTACCCCCCTCTGCCGCGTTCTTCCGCTCATCATCAACCCTAGGTTCTCCCAATCAATCAGATCACCAATCGCAGATCACCAATCGCAAATCACAAATTTTCTGCGGCGCCGATTTGGACCAGGTGATGTACCAGATGCCTTAAGTAATCCGTGGCTAAGAACTCGAGCGTGACCGGGCTCCCCGTCCCGATGCGGCAAAGCGTGTCTAGCTTGGAGGCCGGCAAGCGAGCTATTACGTGAGCAAGGTAGCGGTTATAGTCGGCCCACAGCGAGACGAGGAGAGACCAGCCGGCTTCTTGAAAAGCCTGCACACGCGCGTTTCCGTTTTGGTCGTAAGCAGGGAAATCCAGAGAGTCCTGAAGCGCCGCGCGGACGAATCGCTGGTGGTTGTTTGAGGCCGAATCAATCAGGTGTCCAACAACCTGTTTTCGCGACCAGCCGCCGGGCAATACGGGCTCGGCACTTTCGAGTTCGCTAAACGCGCGCAGGCGAGGTTCCGCTGCCTCCACAACACGCATCAGATCTTCGCTCAAATCTTTCATTGCGCCCTCCTCATGTAACAATAATACCATCGGGGAATCGGGAGATCGGATGATCGGGTGATCGGGAGAGCAGATTATTTGCGATTTGAGATTTGTGATTTGCGATTGGCCCTATTGAGCGAGATGGGAGGCACTTTGTTCACCCGATCACCCGATCTCCGGATCACCCGATTATCTCGTGCCTGTCAAAACTGACGTCAAACCGCATTTGACACCTACGGCGGTTGCTTATCACCTCTTCGTAAAATGCAATCAACTCCATTGTTTGCTTCCGATTAGCCCGTAGAGAAACACTCTCTCGACTTGGCATAGCATTTGCCCGTTGTCTCGTACTCGGGGTGGCCATTGTGTCCGCCTTGGGTAGCCACGAGGGCTGCCCCTACGGCATAGCAACTGCAACTATGTGGATTGTCAAGCTAGCGCTTCGGAGGCCGTACACCTTCATCGTGGCAGCAATTGCCATAATGATCTTGGGCGTTTTATCGATCCTCCGGACTCCTAAGGACATTTTCCCCAACATTAACATCCCCGTGGTGAGCGTGCTCTGGAACTACAACGGAATGTCGCCGGAGCAGATCGCCAACCGGATTGCTGTAGTCAACGAACGCGCCCTCACTCTCACCGTCAACGACATTGACCACATCGAATCCCAGTCACTGAGCGGAGTGGCAGTCATCAAGATCTTCTTTCAACCTGGGGCGAATATTGCTACGGCGCTGAGCCAGGTCACTGCAATGTGCCAGACCCAGCTTCGCCAACTACCGCCTGGAACTACACCGCCTTTGATTATTCAGTACAGCGCTTCCAGCGTGCCCATTCTTCGGATCGGCTTGGCCGGGCAAGGCCTTTCCGAGCAGAGCTTGTTTGACCTCGGCGCCAACTTCATCCGCGTGCAACTGGCCGATATCGAAGGCGCCGCGATTCCCTGGCCGTACGGGGGCAAGCAGCGCCAGGTGCAGGTGGATTTGAACACGGCGGCTTTGCAGTCCAAGGGGCTATCCCCCAGTGACGTTGTGAACGCCATCAGTACGCAGAACCTGATTCTTCCTTCCGGAACCTCCAAGATCGGGCAATACGAATACGACGTTGAGACCAACGGCAGCCCGCTGACCACCGCTGAACTCAACGACCTGCCCGTCAAGACGACGGGCAACACGGTTATTTACATCCACGATGTCGCCCAGGTGCGCGACGGGTTTCCGCCTCAAACCAACATCGTGCGTGTCAACGGCCAGCGCGCGGCGCTGATGACCGTGCTTAAGACGGGCAATGCCTCAACTCTGGATATCATTTCGCGAATCAAAGAGGAGCTGCCCCTGATCGAAAAAGGCTTGCCGCCTCAATTGCAGATGCATTACCTCGCGGATCAGTCGCTGTACGTCAGGGCGGCGATTCAGGGTGTGATCCGCGAGATGCTGATTGCCGCGGTGCTCACCGCCGCCATGATTCTGCTTTTCCTGGGAAGTTGGAGAAGCACGGTGATTATCGCCGTATCCATCCCGCTTTCCATCTTGACGTCGCTGACCGTGCTCAGCGCCTTAGGCGAGACCATCAACATCATGACGCTCGGCGGCTTTGCCCTGGCGGTCGGTATTCTCGTGGATGATGCGACGGTTGAAATTGAGAACATCAACCGCAACATCGCGATGAACAAGGAAGTGATGACGGCGATTCTGGACGGCGCGTCGCAAATTGCCGTGCCGGCTTTTGTCTCGACGCTCGCCATCTGTATTGTGTTCGTGCCCATGTTCTTCCTGACCGGGGTGGCGCGGCACCTGTTCATTCCTCTGGCGGAGGCGGTGAGCTTCGCGATGCTGGCCTCTTATCTCTTGTCCCGAACTTTGGTGCCCACCATGGCGCGATACTTGTTGCGCGGGCACGAGCACGACGCGGATGCGGCCAGCCTGGAGGCGCAGGCGCAACGCCACCTTCTGGCGCGCCTGCAATTGCGCTTCGAGCACGCGTTCGAGCGGTTGCGTGGAAAATACAAGCGCGGATTGGAGGTCTGCCTACGCCATCGGGGCCGACTGGCGTTGGGTGTCTTAGGAGCAGCGCTGGCGTCTTTCGCACTTTTCCCCTGGCTGGGCCAGGACTTCTTCCCCAAGGTGGACAGCGGGCAGTTCACGCTGCACCTGCGCGCGCCCACAGGAACCCGCATTGAAGAGACGGCGCGGCTTTGCGATATGGTGGAGAACTCCATTCGCCAGGAAATTCCTCCCCAGGAAATCACCAGTGTCATTGACAACATAGGATTGCCGTATAGCACTGTAAACCTCGCCTACAGCACCTCGGCGCCGATTGGCACGGGCGACGCGGACATTCTGGTCTCGCTCACGCACGAGCATCATCCCACCGCCGAATACCTCCGGCAGCTACGGTTGCGTTTGGCACGAGAATATCCCGGCGTGACGTTTTACGTGCTGGCTTCTGACATGGTGAGCCAGATTCTGAATTTCGGCCTTCCCGAACCCATCAACGTTCAGGTTGTCGGGCAGCAACTAAGGGACAACCGGCGCTTCGCGGAGGCGCTGGTGGGAAAGATCAAGACAGTTCCGGGCGTAGTAGACTTGCACATTCAGGAACCTTTCAACCTGCCGCGATTACAAGTCGACATCGACCGCACACGAACCGCGCAAGTAGGCTTCACTCCCCTGGATGTGGCGAATAATCTGTTGGTCTCTTTGAGCGGGAGTTTCCAAACAGCGCCCACGTTCTGGCTGGACCCCAAGACCGGCGTGAGTTACAGCATTACCACCCAAACCCCGCAGTACCGCGTGGACACGCTTCAGGACCTCGAGAACATTCCCGTCACCAACTCGAGGGGCGCGGCGCCGCAGATCCTCAGTAATCTTGCCTCGATCAGCCGAGGCTCCTCCCTGGCTGCCGTTTCGCACTACAACGTTCAACCGGTCGTCAATATTTACGGCTCGGTGCAGGGAAGAGACCTGGGGGGCGTGGCGAGTGAGATCGATCGCGTCGTCGAACAAAGCCAAAAGGACTTGCCTCGCGGTTCGCGGACCATCGTGCGCGGGCAAATTGAGACCATGCGCTCGTCGTTCATCGGGCTGCTGGCGGGGCTGGCCTTCTCGATTGTGCTCGTCTATCTACTGATCGTGGTGAATTTCCAATCCTGGCTGGACCCGTTGATTATCATCTCGGCCCTGCCCACGGCGCTGGCGGGGATTGTGTGGTTTCTGTTCAGCACCCACACCACAATCAGCGTTCCGGCGTTGATCGGGTCGGTGATGTGCGTGGGCGTGGCGACGTCGAACAGCATTCTGGTGGTGAGTTTCGCCAAAGAACAAATGGCCGAGGGCAAAAATGCGGCAACCGCCGCGCTGGAGGCCGGCTTCACTCGCTTCCGGCCGGTCATCATGACCGCGCTCGCCATGATCATCGGCATGGTGCCCATGGCCCTCGGCTTTGGCGAGGGCGCAGAACAGAACGCCCCGCTGGGACGAGCGGTGATCGGCGGGCTGCTTTTCGCCACCGTGGCGACGCTGTTCTTCGTTCCCACGGTGTTTAGCATCATTCATGGAAGATCGGATGATCGGGTGATCGGGTGATCGGGAGAACAAGAGGATTTCTGATTTGCGATTTGTGATTTGCGATTGAGATGGGTGATTTACGATCGTGATTCCGATGACCGGGGACCGAATTCGAATTGAAACCACAGCCCTCTCCCCACGGGAGAGGGCTGATTTCCGAATTTCGAGTTTCGAGTTTCGCTGTTCGAAATCGCGGAGGTAAGGTAATGAAGGTTGAGGAAAGCGACGAAATTGAGCGCGACGAGAGCCGCGGCGAGGGGCCGCCGTCGCCGGGTCGAGGACCCAAATCCGGCGCCGCCAAGACCATCGTGTGGCTGGCCGTGTTGCTGATTGTTGCCGGCGCCGTTGCCTACAGGGGAATCTACACTCGAGTGCGTGCCGCGGCGGAAGTGAAAACCGAAACGCGCGAGCTTGCGGTGCCCTCAGTTTCTGTGGCGCGGCCAAAGCGGGGCTCCCCGCAGCAGGAGATTATCCTGCCGGGTAATGTGCAGGCGTTTATTGAAGCTCCGATCTATGCCCGGACAACCGGCTATCTGAAGAAGTGGTACGTGGACATTGGCGGGCGGGTGAAAAACGGGCAGCTTCTGGCGGAAATCGACACGCCCGAACTCGACCAGCAACTCCAGCAGGCGCGCGCAGAACTTGCGACGGCCAAAGCTAACTACGAACTGGCGCAGACGACGGCGGCGCGTTACGAATTCTTGCTGAAAAGCGATTCCGTCTCCAAGCAGGACGTCGACAACACGGTAGGCGACGAGCACGCCAAGAAGGCCATGGTGGATTCCGCCGCGGACAACGTGAAACGGCTCGAGCAATTGCAATCCTTCGAGAAAGTGTATGCGCCCTTCGACGGTGTCCTCACCGCGCGCGAGACCGATATCGGCCAGTTGATCGCTCCCGGAGGCGGAAGCGGCGGCAACGGCGGCTCCACGCGGGAACTGTTTCGCGTCGCGGCCGTTAATCCCCTGCGTGTCTACGTGAATGTGCCGCAAGTTGATTCGCCTTCGGCACGGCCCGGCGTGCAGGCCTATCTCACCATGCCCCAGTATCCCGGCAGGCGCTTCCCCGGCAAGATCGTGCGGAACGCCGAGGCCATCGAGCAGTCCTCGCGGACCCTTTTGACGGAAGTAGACGTCGCTAATCCCACCGGCGAGATTCTGCCCGGCGCTTATGCGGAAGTCCACTTGACCTTACCCGCGGCAACCTCAACCCTCATCATTCCGGTCACGAGCCTGATCTTCCGGTCAGAGGGTTTGCACGTCGCCGTGGTCCGGCACGGCCGTGCGACGATGCTTCCCATTACCTTGGGACGCGATTTCGGTACTGAGGTCGAAGTGGTATCGGGGCTCTCACCAAATGAAGGGGTCATTACTAATCCTCCGGATTCGCTGGTCGACGGCGAGGAAGTGCGCGTGGCCGGCCCGGGCGAAAACAACTGGGGAGCGGAATAATTTGTGATTTGCGATTTGTGATTTGTGACTGGTGATTTGGTTGAGCGGGAGAACTGAGAGTCGATGGCGAGCGAAAGAACATGGAAAACGGCACGCACTTTAAGGCCTAGGTGGTTTTCGCCAAGCGGAAATCACGACCAGCCAAATCACAAATCAGAAATCGCAAATCACAAATGCTTCTGCCTTCTGCTTTCTGCCTTCTGCCTTCTCTTTGCTGCTGCCTGCACGGTCGGGCCGAAATACGCTCGGCCTCCGGTGGAAACGCCGGCCGCTTACAAGGAACTCGCACCCGGAGCTGGCGGCGCGCAGGGAGAATGGAAGCTCTCCGAACCCCAAGACCAGGCGATGCGCGGCAAGTGGTGGGAGCTTTTTGGCGATCCGCAATTAAACGCGCTCGAGGACCGCATCGAGGTTTCAAACCAGAACTTGAAGGTTGCGGAAGAGCAGTATCGCCAGGCGCGCGATTTAATTAGCATTAACCGCGCGGGCTTGTTTCCAACGGTTAGCGCCGGCCCGTCCACGGTTGTCGAGCAAACCTCCAAGAATGCTCCACAGCCCGCAACTAACGCGGGGCAAACGGTGGGCGATCTGGTGCTGCCGTTCAACCTCTCCTATGAGATCGATGCCTGGGGCCGCATTCATCGCGCTGTGGAAGCCGCCAGGGAGAACGCCCAAGCCAGCGCGGCCGACCTTGAAACCGCTCGGTTGAGCATCCACGCGGAGTTGGCCTCCGACTACTTTGCCCTGCGCGGCCTGGACGCGCAAAAGCAGTTGTTGGACTCGACGGTCATCGCCTATCAGAAAGCGTTGGACCTGACCCAGAACCGGTATGTCGGGGGACTGGCGGCCAGGGCGGAGGTGGCGCAGGCGGAAACCCAGCTTGAAACTACGCAGGCCCAGGCGATCGACGTGCGGGTAGCGCGCGCGCAATTCGAGCACGCTCTGGCCGCGCTCGCGGGCCAGCCTGCATCGACGTTTTCGATTCCGGCAGCGCCGCTTAAACTTACGCCTCCCAGGATTCCGGTAGGCGTGCCCTCCAATTTGCTCGAGCGGCGGCCCGACATCGCCGCTGCAGAACGCCGCGCGGCCGCGGCCAACGCCCAGATCGGCTTCGCCAAGGCGGCCTATTACCCCACCCTGACTCTGAGCGCCGCGGGTGGAACGGAAGGGTCGACCATCGGCAACTGGGTGGCATGGCCCAGCCGCTTTTTTGCCTTGGGGCCGACCTTGCTCGAGACGCTTTACGATGCCGGGCTTCGTCATGCGACCACCGATCAGGCCCGGGCCGGCTACGAGGCAAACGTGGCGGCCTATCGCCAGAACGTGCTGACCGCCTTTCAGGAGGTCGAGGATAACCTTGCGGCTTTGCGCATCCTGGAGGAGGAAGACGCGAAACAGCAGCAAGCCGTCGCATCAGCCGAGCGCTCCACGGCGCTTTCCTTAAACCGCTACAAAGGGGGCCTCGTGACGTATTTCGAGGTTATAACCTCGCAAAGTATTGCTTTGAATGATGAGATCACCGCGGTTAATATCCTGACGCGGCGCATGAATTCCAGCGTGCTGCTCATAAAGGCGCTGGGGGGCGGGTGGGATGCATCGAGCCTGCCGTCATTTGTGTCCAAGGCTCCGTCGCAAGTTCCGGCTGTGCCCTCAGACGAAACGGGAAGGCGCTAGGTTGGGTGCCAGGCGCGACCTAAAGGTGATTTGTCATTCTGAGCGAAGCGAAGAATCTCGGAAGTTGGTTAGGCCGTGGACCGCGGAGATTCCTCGCCGCCATGAAAATGACTCCCCTCCTCAGCGGGAGGAGGGGCAGGGGTGGTGGGTGGTGTCTTCAGCGAACGGCAACCGCCCCTAACCCCTCCTTACCAAGGAGGGGAATCATTTTCATCACGGACGGTGAGCCGAAGGATCATGAATGCTTCGCTCAGAATGACAGGTAGCGCCACGTGAGATGAAGAATGCTGAAAATTACCGTTCACAATTCCACGAATGCGGCCACGCTGAATCTGGAAGGAAGACTGGCGGGCCCCTGGGTCGACGAACTGGAACGAAGCTGGCGCGCCGTGAGAGATGACTCGCCCGACAAGCCCGTAATCGTAGATCTCTGCGAAGTCACCTTCGTCGATGCCGAGGGTAGAAGGCTCCTTAGCTCAATGTACGAGCAGGGTGCCCGCTTGAGAACCTTCGGGTGTATGGCGAAAGGCGTCGTGGAAGAGATAGTCCAGGCGCACGGCCGGAGCGGCTAAACTGAGTCGGCCTCGAGATTCGATTCCCTGGCCTACCTCAGGCAAGAATCCGTTCGCGAACTCCTTAGCATGTCCTGAACGTCAATCCTGCTTCAGCAAACCTCGACATAGTCGCCAACCTGCCCGATGTGAGCGCGGGATCTCGACGTGGCTCCTACTCTGAAATGCGCTGACATTCCGAGCGAAGCGAGGAATCTCGCCCTGATCCTTCTTTCGCGGCCTGGGCGACGCAGAGCGAGATTCCTCGCTTCGCTCGGAATGACATTTCCGTGTCTGTGGGTGCCCGTCGCCCCACGCCCGCATGGGTCGGCCCTACGTGTGGGATTCGCAGGTTTCCCTTGACAAATGGTCTGCTGCGGCTTACAAAAGAGGTCATAGCGTCGCGTCTAATGGTGAGGTCGGCTTGCAAGATGGGTGGCTCGCCTTACCGGGGTTGATCAATTGTTGCGTGGGGAGTGTGTGACGGTTGACGAATGCCCCCGTCTAACTATCCTAAAACTATATCTGCTGGCGAGTCGGGTCTGAACTCAGGAAGGTCCGTGCGGTCGCAGCCGGGCCTCTGGGCTCAAACCGAAAAACCGAAATCTCACAGGGAGGTGTGCATTATGGTGCGTTTACACGCTAGAAGGCTTGCCTTTTGCACGGTTTGTTCCGCGTTACTGATTACGGCCCCGCAGATTTTCGGCCAATCCATCACCGGGGACATTCTAGGTACGGTCTACGATTCGACGAAAGCCGTGGTACCGGGTGCCAAAGTCACCCTCACGGCAACGGACACCGGCATCAAACAAGAGGCTCCATCCGACGAAAACGGCAACTACCAGTTTGCCGCTTTGAAGCCGGGAGTTTACAGCGTGCAAGCCTCCAAGGAGGGATTCCAGACCTCGGAAGTCACCAACATCAACCTTCTGGTGGGCCAGCGGCCCCGCGTGGACATCAGTCTGCAAGTCGGAGCGGTAAGCCAGACGATTGAAGTGACTGCCGGAGGCATAGCGCAGCTCGAGACCCAAACCTCCTCAATGAACCAGGTCACCCAGGAGTCTGCGGTCGAGAACCTGCCCATCGTCAACCGCAATTTCATTGACCTGGTGGCTCTGTCGGCGGGAGTGGCGCCCATCGGCGTGGCCAACTCCCCGGCCTCGACTTGGACCGGCACCGGGAACGGGCAGGTTACCACCAGCGTATCGGGAGGGCGGGAATCGGACGAGAGCTTTATCATCGATGGCATCGAGTCCCGCAACGCCCGCTTCGGCAGCGCCAATCTGCGGCCCTCCTTCGATGCCATCCAGGAGATCAGCGTTCAGACCAGCAACTTCTCCGCGGAATATGGCAGGTCCGCCGCGGTAATCAATACCACCCTGAAATCAGGCTCGAACGCTATTCACGGCGACGCCTATGACTACGTCGAGAACGATGTCTTCAATGCGAACACGTTTTTCTCAAATCTGGCGGCCATACCCAAGGGCACTGTCCGCTACAACGATTTTGGGGCGACGATTGGGGGGCCGGTGGTTTTGCCGCATTACAACGGTCGCGACAAGACCTTTTTCTTCTTCTCTTTCGAAGGCCGGCGCAATCCAACCCTGTCGAACGTGCAGGCGCTCGATCCCAGCCCCGGGCAATTGGCCGGGAATTTAGCCGACAATAGTTACGGGACGGGGTTCTTCCCGACCAATTCGAGTTACTGCCAATCCGTACCGGGCGGCACGACTTCTCCCCACTGCGTGGACATCATCAATCCTGCCACGGGGCAGCCCTTCCCGGGGAACGTGATCCCTACCAGCATGCTCAACGCGACCACGCAAAAGTGGATTCCGTATTGGCCGGCGCCCAACGTCGCCAACGCGCCCACGACAACAGCTTATGGATTCCCTATTTTCAACTATGCCACCGCCGTGCGAGGCCATATCAACAGCAATCAATACAACGCCCGGCTGGACCACTCACTGAGCAATCGCGACCAGATTTGGGGCGCCTTCACTCACGATAATCTCCAGAACGTGCAACCCGGAGCTCTCCCCACCACCGGGAGTTCGTATCCGCTTTCCGATACGCTGGTCACGATCACGGAGACGCATACCTTCTCACCCAACATCGTGAACGATTTCCGCGCGGGGTACAATCGGGGCAGGACCTACCTGGTGGGCCTCGGTGCGTTGACGCAGAACTATGCGGCGAACGTTTTCGGCCTGACGCATACCTCGCCCAATCCCTTTGACTACGGCGTGCCTGACGCCGGGGTCTCTGATTTTAGCGATCCTGGCTCTTTTTCTGAATCCATCGGAGCGCTCGATCAGGACAAACAGTTGGTGGACAACCTGAGCATCGTGCACGGGAAGCACAACCTGAAAATGGGATTCAATTACATTCACGAGCTGTTTAATCAGATTACCGACTTTGGCGGAGTGCCGAGTGTCATTTTCAGCGGACTCTTCACCGGGAACAGCTTAGGGGACTTCGTGCTGGGTGACCCGCTGAATGCCACCGCCTCCGTCGGCGACTCTTCGCAGGACCTGATCAGCAATTTCTACGCGGGATTCGCGCAGGATAACTGGCGAGTTCGTCCCAGCCTGACCCTCAATGTCGGACTCCGGTGGGAGTACAGCCAGACCCCATGGGACCGAAGTAATAAGACCGGCTGGTTTGATCCCTCCACGCAGATCGTAGAGTATTCGCGCAGCGGCGCGGTGCGGAATGGCATCGTGGACCCCACTTGGAGAAACTGGGCTCCCCGGATCGGATTTGCCTACAGCCCGTCTTGGGCCAAGAACACGGTGGTTCGCGGCGCCTATGGCGTCTTCTACGCCACCGACAACTGGAACGAGCTCCAGTTTGAGGTAGTCCTCCCCGCCTATTACACAACCCAGACTCTGAATTCTGATCCCAAGACGCCGACTCTCTCGATGTCGCAACTGTTTCCTGTTGGCACCTTTGGGAGCGGAACCACGGTGCCCTTCAGCCTGGACAAGCGCAGCCGCACCCCGTATGTGCAGCAATGGGATTATGATATCCAGCACACGTTCGCGCACAACATGTTCCTGGATGTAGGGTACATCGGCAATGTGGGCCAGAAGCTTCCGCAGCGGCGGAATGAGGACAATCCCTCCTTTGACCCGACGGGCACGATCCCCATCGCCGACCGCATTCCCTATCCGAATTACAGTTGGATCCTGCTCGATTACAACGGCGGGTGGTCCAGTTACAACGGCCTGGCAGTACACTTCACCAAGCGCTTGGGGAGCGGCATGTTCCTTAACGTCGCCTACACCTACAGCCACACCCTCGACTTAGGCAATACCGATGACTTCTCGGCGTCCCAGTGCTGTTTCAAGGTGATCGACAAGGGCAATGGTGATTACGACGTTCGCCACCGCTTCGTTGCCAGCTACGTCTATGATCTGCCGTTTGGCAGGGGCAAGCGCTACTTGGGCGGTGCCTCCGGCGCGCTCGATAAACTGGTCGGCGGTTGGCAGGCGAGTGGTATCACCACGTTCTCGACAGGCCAATGGCAGTCCATCTATCTGAACGCCGACTGGCAGGACTTCGGAGCTTTCTCTTCATCTTTTCCGGACAAAGTCGGGCCCGCTTACACGTCCAAGGCCACGCGAACTATCGGCAACTGGTATAACTACAACTCGTTTGAGTATCCCGGATGCCCGGCAGGCATTACGGCACCGACGGCTACGACCTGCCCGAACGCCATCCACCTTCAGGGAGATAACGCACGCAATAGCGTGGAAGAGCCCGGCATCAATAACTGGGATGTTGCCGCCTTTAAGCGCACGGCCATCACCGAACGGCTGAACACGGAGTTCCGCGCCGAGTTTTACAACTCTTGGAACCACGCCCAGTTCGGCCCTCCCAGTAACACCTTTGCTCCAGGAACTTTTGGGGTTATCACGGGCTTGCTCGAGCCGCCTAGGGTGATCCAGGTGGCACTCAAGCTGCTTTGGTAAAGTCTGTCATTGCAGGGGCGGTTCGCGAACCGCCCCTGCGATCCAAAGAAATGACTCACCGCAGAGATCACAGCGGCCGCAGAGAAACACGAATTGTTTTTCTCTGTTGACTCTGTGGCCTCTGTGGTATTTTTCTCTTTGCCAACCCGTGCTAAGTCGCCGCGCTTTCGAGTTGTCATTCCGAGCGGAGCGAGGAATCTCGCTCTGATCAGTTCCCACGAAGACCAGTGCGAGATTCCTCGCTCCGCTCGGAATGACAACCCCAGCGGTGCGAACGGGATTTTCATTAATGAAGGTAGGGCGGCGGGCGGGAGGCCCGCAGCACAATCTAATTTGGAGCGAATGCCATGAGAATTGATAGGCTTATTCGACTAATCGCTTTGTCGTCTCTTCCGCTGGTTATTTTCTTCGGCGCGTGCGCGCAAAAAGAAACCGCGCCCGAACAGCCGGGTGCAGCCGAAAAGGCCAAGGTCACCGTCAACTGGGACAAGGTGGTGACCGTCTCGAAAACCACGCCCACTCTTCAGGTCGTGGTCAACCCCCCTTTGCGCCGCGGCTCGCAGATTCACGACCGTGTCTTTCAGGCCCTGCACGACCTGGGCGCCGATTATGTTCGCTACGTCCCCTGGCTGCCTTACCCCAAGTTGGGCGTGGCCGAACTCGAACCGCCCGCCGACGGCAAGACTTCCTGGGACTTCTCCGTGATCGATCCCATGATGGAAGACTTCATGAAGGCGCAGGAAGGGCATACGGTAATAATCAATTTCAGTACCATCCCGCAGTGGATGTTTAAGACCGACAAGCCGGTGCCTTATCCTGCGGATCCTGACCAGGTGACGTGGGATTACGAAAAGGGGACTGAGTTTCGCGATCCGAGCCTGAAGGAAGTGGGGGACTACTACGCACGTTTAGTGAGTTGGTACACGCTGGGGGGCTTCACGGACGAGTTCGGGAAGCGCCACGATTCGACCCACCACTACAAGATCGACTACTGGGAAGTGCTCAACGAAGTTGACGGCGAACATAACATGACGCCTGAAACCTACACGCACGTTTATGACGCCATTGTTACTGCCGTGCACCGCGTAGATCCCAATATCAGGTTTGTGGGATTGGGCTTGGGCGGCACGGGCAAGGAGTACTTCGAGTACTTCCTGAACCACAAGAATCACAAGCCCGGCATCCCGCTTTACATGATCTCGTACCACTTCTACGCCGTGCCCACCGCCGACGAAACGCCGGAAGTCATGCAGTCCACTTATTGGGATCAGGCCGATCATTTCCTGGAAGTGGTCGGATATATCCAAGACATTCGCGCGCGGCTGTCGCCTGAAACGCAGACAGACACCGACGAATTAGGATCAATCTCCGCGGACGATATCGATCAGGGCAAGCCGGGACACGTGGTGAAGCCGATTCCGAACTCCTACTGGGATCTCTGCGGCGGCCTGTATGCTTACCTTTATTCGGAACTGGCCAGACGCGGCGTCGAAGTTGCCGGCGAATCGCAGCTTGTGGGCTACCCGACCCAGTTCCCCAGCGTTTCGTTGGTGGATTGGACCAGCGGCCAGCCCAACGCCCGCTTCTGGGTGCTGAAGCTGCTGCACGACAATTTCGGTCCAGGCGATAAACTCGTAGACACGAGCGTCGACATTCCCTATGTTTACGCCCAGGCTTTTGCCACACGGGATGGCAAGCGAAAACTGCTGCTGATCAACAAGCGGAACCGGCCCTTTGAAGTTTCCACTCCCGCTTCGCAAGGCTCAGCCGTGACGTACGTCGACCAGACCACCAGCTCCCAGCCGCCCGCTTCGGGTCAAGTGGGCGCGCCTTCTCTAACGTTGAGCGGTTATGAGGTTGCAGTAGTAACAATGTAGGACGACGTTGAGGGGCACCCACAAGGGGTGCCCCCACCTCAACCTACTGCTTTATGACCGTGCCATCGTACTGCCGGATTACGCCCCACCCTCCGTTGAGGTGCTCGGGGCCGTCACGGAAAGGATACTTCGCCGCCAACTCCTCGTTGACCTCGATTCCCCACCCGGGGGCATCGCTGGCCCAAAGGAAGCCGTCTTTGTAAGCTGCGCAGCCGGCGAAAATCTCCGCTTCCACCCCTTGAATGACTCCGCCCTCCTGGATGCCGAAGTTGTAGCTGGCAAGGTCGAGGTGCAGTTGCGCGGTGTGCCCGACGGGCGAGACGTCTCCGGGCCCATGCCAAGCCGTTTTCACGCCAAAATTCTCCGCCAGAATCGCAATCTTCCGAGACGGCGTCAGGCCCCCCGCTTGCGACAGGTGGACGCGAATGTAATCAATCAAGCGCTCGACAATCAGCGGCTGCCATTCGTGCGGGCTATTGAAGAGTTCGCCCATGGCCAATGAGGTCGAGCACTGCTGGCGAATCTGGCGGAAGTAGGCAATGTCCTCCGGCGAGAGGACATCTTCGAGGTAGAAGAGCCGCAGCGGCTCGAGCTCCTTGGCGAATTGGACGGATTGGTGCGGGCTCACGCGTTCATGGACGTCGTGAATTAGCTCGATTTCATCGCCCAGTTGTTTGCGGCACTCCTCGAGCATCTGCCGCGCATGGCGCATGTAGGGAACCGAATCAAAGACGGGGCCGGCGTGCAAGCCTTTGAGAGGAGGACCGCCGCTCGGGCCATAGGAATCCATGCCCGGCACGCCCGTCATGATCTTGATAACTCGAAATCCCTTAGCCATTGCCTGACGAGCGCGGTCAATGGCCTCCGCGGCGTCCATGCCGCCCACGGTGGCGTAAGTGAGGGCTGCTTCGCGAGCTTTCCCTCCCAGCAACTGGTACACGGGCATGTTCGCCTGCCTGCCCTTGATGTCCCACAGCGCCTGGTCGATCCCGCTGATGGCGTTGTTCAGCACCGGGCCGTTGCGCCAATACGAACTGTTGTAGCAGGCCTGCCAGGTGTCCTCGATGCGATCCGCCGGCTTTCCGACAAGGAAGGGTTTGAGATACTTCTCCACTGCGGGACCCACCAGGTCGGCGCGTTGGGTAAAGGTGGCGCAACCGTAGCCGTAAAGGCCATCCTGATCGGTGAGGATTTTGACCACGACCAGGCGCACGCCCGCCGGTTGAGTCGTGATCACCTTGATGTCCCTGATTATGGGTGAGGGCAACCCGCGCACGGCGCGCGCCGCCTGCTCTTCTGCCGTCAACCGACGAGTCGGCATCACCGCAGCGGCCGCCCCTGCTGCAGCGAGTTGAAAGTACTTTCTTCGGTTCATTACAGCCCTCCTTAGCTAGAAATTGATGAACAGCCCTCTCCCGTGGGGAGAGGGTGTCGCGCTGCTAGCGTTTTCATCAGCCGGAGCGCGACGGGTGAGGGGTCGCTTGCCCCATTTCGCGAATTATCCTCTCCCGCAGCGACCAAGTCCTCGCGATGTGCAAACCAAGCACTCCGCGCGACTCCGTTCTGCAGAAGGACGCGCGTGCAAAACCCTGCCTCAAGCCTTCGCCTTTACAACGACGACTCGCGGCGTGTCTTGGCTTCGGCCGGCCGGAAGGAACCCCTCACCCGTCCGGC
>JBELAJ010000330.1:0-9270 GCA_049508935.1 Terriglobia bacterium
GCTGCCTACAGGCGCTGCACGCAGTTGCCTCGACCGGCTCTCCAACCGCCTCACAAAGATCGTCGGAGAAACCCGTAAACTCCGCACCGCCTGAGAATGGGCAGAGATTGGCCGGTTATGTCCGCGACTCGGGAGTTATCCGGGTCCTTCGCCCGTTAACCGTGGCCGGTCGCCAAGGGTTTAGTAATCGCTGACGGTGTTTCTAACGGAGCAGTGCGGCGGAACGCCGATGCCGCCAGTCAGAACCTTGCCTGCCGCCATCCCCTGACGGACCCGATATTTAAATATCGCGCGATCCAATGGCATGATAGCCTTGCATTTTAGAATGCGCATCAGGATCAGGTGTAGCGTGCGAGCGCAAAAGCAGAAAGAGGTCCCGCAGGGCCTGCCCTTCACACCTGGTTTTTGACTCTGAACTCTTGAGGACTTTAATTATGCGAATTCTAGTATTAGGCGGCGACGGTTATTTGGGATGGCCGACCGCGATGTATTTATCAGCACGCGGTCACACTGTGGGAGTCATTGACAACTTCGCGAAGCGGCGCTGGGAGATGGAACTGAACGTTGAGCCTTTGATGCCGATCCGCACCTTGCACGATCGTGTGAAGGCATGGCGAGAGGTCACGGGGAAGGAAATTGAGCTGTATGTTGGCGATCTACGCAACTACGAGACGGTGTTCGAAGCCTTCGAGGCGTTCAAGCCGGAGGCCATTGTTCATTATGGCGAACAACCTTCCGCGCCCTACTCGATGATCGACCACCGTCGCGCCGTCTTTACACAAATGAACAATATTGCGGGCACGCTGAACGTCCTCTGGGCCATGCGCCAACGCTTTCCCGCCGCCCACCTCGTGAAGCTCGGGACGATGGGCGAATACGGCACGCCCAATATCGACATTGAAGAAGGTTTCATCGAAATCGAATACAAAGGCCGCAAGGACGTTCTTCCCTATCCGAAGCAGCCAGGCTCCTTTTATCACCTTACCAAGGTGCACGACAGTCACAACATCCTGTTCGCCTGCCGGGTGTGGAAACTGCGTTCCACCGACCTGAACCAGGGCGTGGTTTACGGCATTGAGACGGATGAAACGGAGTTGGATGCGCGCCTGGCCACCAGCTTCCACTACGATGAAGTATTTGGCACGGCTCTCAACCGTTTCTGCGTACAGGCGGTCGCCGGAATTCCGCTTACGGTTTACGGGCGCGGCGGGCAGACGCGGGGCTTTCTGAATATCCGCGATACGCTGCGCTGCGTGGAGCTTTCCCTGCTGAATCCCCCTCAAGCCGGCGAATACCGGGTGTTTAACCAATTCACGGAGACTTTCAACGTGCTGGAGCTGGCGGAGATGGTGAAGGCACAGTCGGATAAACTGGGGCTCAAGGTGGAGATTGACCATCTGAAGAACCCCCGCGTCGAAGCAGAGCAACACTACTACAATCCCATTCACACAAAGTTGACCGAGCTGGGATTCGAGCCACGCCTGCTGTCCGATGAGCTGCTGCAAAGCATGGTCAATCGGGTCCGGGAGCATGCCAGCCGCATCAAGCCGGACATCATCCTGCCGCGCGTGCGGTGGCAAAGCGCAGGCAGCGGGAATTAGGGAATCAGGCGCGAGAGCAAGCACCCCTCCTTATCCAAGGCGGGGAATTCCGAGGCTCCCCTCCTCAATTGAGGAGGGGTTGGGGGTGGTGGATTCCGGAATCCGAACAGTGGCTTTTGAATAAAAGCGAACTCGATTTAAGATGAAAGATGCTATGGCCAAAACAGATTTGCTTGTTGAGACGCTAAAACGGCGCATTGTCATTATTGACGGCGCCATGGGCACGATGATCCAGGCCCACCAACTGGAGGAAGCGGACTACCGCGGCCGGCAGTTCGCGGGCCACCCGCGTGACCTGCACCTCTGCAACGACGTCCTGAACATTACCCAGCCGGCGATCATCGAGGCGATCCACCGGCAATACCTCGAGGCCGGGGCGGACATCATCGAGACCAACACGTTTAACGCCACCGCGATCTCGATGGCCGAGTACGGCTTGCAGGGTTTCGTTTACGACCTGAACAAAGCCGGTGCGCAGGCAGCCCGGCGAGCGGTGGCCGGTTTCACGGGTCAGAACCCCGAGCGCCCGTGCTGGGTGGCGGGTTCCATCGGCCCGACCAGCCGCACAGCCTCGGCCTCGCAGGACATTTCGAGCCCCGCCGCGCGCGCCGTGACTTTCGATCAGTTGAAGGACGCCTATTATGAGCAGATTCGGGGCCTCGTGGACGGCGGTGTTGATCTGCTTCTGGTCGAAACCATCTTCGACACGCTGAACGGCAAAGCTGCGCTCTTTGCCGCCCAGCAGTATTTCGAAGACACGGGCAAGCGCCTGCCGCTCGCGGCCTCCGTGACCATTGTGGACCTGAGCGGGCGCACGCTCTCGGGCCAGACAGTCGAAGCCTTCTGGATTTCGGTGTCGCAGGCGCCGCTGGTGAGCGTGGGGATCAACTGCGCTCTGGGCGCAAAGCAGATGCGCGCGCACATCGAGGAACTGTCGAGAATCGCGCCCATTTTCACAAGCTGCTATCCGAACGCCGGCCTTCCCAACGCCTTTGGCGGGTTCGACGAGACTCCAGAGAGTATGTCGGCGGATTTGCGCGAATTTGCCGCGAACGGCTGGGTGAACATCGTGGGCGGCTGCTGCGGGTCAACGCCCGCGCACATTCGTGCAATCCGCGAAGCAGTCAGCCAGATCCCGCCGCGCGTGCCGCCCCAGGTCGAGCCCTATTCGCGTTACAGCGGGCTCGAACCCCTGGTAATTCGTCCCGAGACCAATTTTGTGAATATTGGCGAGCGCACCAACGTGACCGGCTCGCCGAAATTCTCCAAGCTGATCCTGGGCGGCCAATTCGAAGAGGCCTTGAGCGTCGCCAAGCAGCAGGTGGAGGGCGGCGCGCAGATCATCGACGTCAACCTGGACGAGGCCATGCTAGACTCCGAACAGGCGATGACGACCTTCCTGAATTACGTCGCTTCCGAGCCTGACATCGCACGTGTCCCCATCATGATCGACAGCTCGAAGTGGAGCGTCATTGAGGCGGGGCTGAAGTGCATCCAGGGCAAAGGCATCGTGAACTCCATCAGCCTCAAAGAGGGCGAAGAGGTTTTCATCGAGCGTGCCCGCTTGATCAAGCGCTACGGCGCCGCCATGGTGGTGATGGCATTCGACGAGTCGGGCCAGGCGGCCTCAACAGAGCGGCGGGTGGAAATCTGCGGGCGCAGTTACCGGATCCTCAGCGAAGAAGTGGGCGTCGATCCGTGCGACATCATCTTTGACCCTAACGTACTCACCGTGGCGACGGGAATCGAGGAGCACCGCGACTATGCCGTGAGCTTCATCGAAAGCACCCGCCAGATCAAGGCCATGCTTCCCCGCTGCAAGGTGAGCGGCGGCATCAGCAACATCTCGTTCTCCTTTCGCGGCATGAATGCGATTCGCGAGGCCATGCACTCGGCCTTCCTCTACCACGCCATACGAGCGGGACTGGACATGGCGATTGTAAACGCCGGGCAATTGGCCGTGTATGAGGAACTGCCGCGCGACCTGCTGGAACTGGTTGAGGACGTCCTCCTGAATCGCGGCGCAGACGCTACGGAAAGACTGCTGGCGTTTTCGGAGTCGGTGAAGCAGCGCGGCCCGGCGGAGGTGCAGGAAGACGCCTGGCGCCAGGGGAGCGTCGAGGAACGCCTGCTCCACGCGCTGGTGAAAGGCGTCGCCGACCACATCGAGGCGGACACCGAGGAGGCCCGGCAAAAACTCGGCCGGCCGCTCGCCATCATCGAGGGCCCGCTAATGGCCGGTATGAGCGCGGTGGGCGACCTCTTCGGCTCCGGCAAGATGTTTCTGCCCCAGGTCGTCAAGAGCGCACGCGTTATGAAAAAGGCCGTCGCCTATCTGCTGCCCTTCATGGAATCGGAGAAGGATGGGGGCAGCAAGGCGCGTGCGGAAGGTAAGATCGTGATGGCCACCGTGAAGGGCGACGTGCACGACATCGGCAAGAACATCGTGGGTGTGGTGTTGGGCTGCAACAATTATGAGGTGATCGATCTGGGCGTGATGGTGCCGTGCGAGAAGATACTCGAAACCGCGCGCCAGAGCAACGCGGATATGATCGGCTTGAGCGGCCTGATCACACCTTCGCTCGATGAAATGGTGCACGTGGCGAAGGAAATGGAACGCGAAGGATTCACGATTCCACTGCTCATCGGTGGCGCCACCACCAGCCGCGTCCACACGGCGGTGAAGATTGCTCCTCATTTCCGCCAGCCTGTGGTTCACGTCCTGGATGCTTCCCGGGCCGTGGGTGTGGTGAGTCAACTTAAGAACCCAGACTCGCGGCCGGCGTTCGACGAGGAAAACCGCCGCGCGCAGGAAAAACTCCGCGCCGCGCGCAAGCCCCCCGCGCAGAAACTCCTGACGCTCGAGGAGGCCCGCCGGCGCAAGCCGCCTCTCGACTGGAGCCCGGCGAGCATTCCGCGCCCCGAGTTCACGGGCATCCGCGCCTTTTCCGCCGTGCCGCTGGCGGAGATTGTTCCTTACATCGACTGGACGCCACTCTTTCAAACCTGGGAGCTTCGAGGAACCTATCCGAAGATTCTGGATGACGCGACGCTCGGCACCAAGGCCCGTGAGCTGTTGTGCGACGCGCAAAAACTGTTGGCCTGCATCGTGAGCGAAAAGCTCCTCACCGCAAACGCCGTTATCGGCTTCTTTCCGGCCGCGAGCGTGGGAGACGACATCGAGGTGTACCGGGACGCGTCCCGCGCCGGGCTCCTCACGACTTTCCACACTTTGCGGCAGCAAATGGAGAAGGCGCCGGGACATTACAACCGGGCGCTGGCGGATTTCATCGCTCCCAAATCAACAGGCCTTGAAGACTATGTTGGCGCGTTCGCCGTGACTGCGGGCCTGGATCTGGAGCCGCTTCTCGACCGTTTCCATCGAGACCACGACGACTATAGCTCGATCATGGCCGAAGCGCTCGCCGACCGCCTGGCGGAGGCCTTGGCAGAGTTAATGCACACAAAGGTCCGTTCATATTGGGGCTATGGCAAGGATGAAAACCTCTCCCTTGAAGACCTGATCGAGGAGCGCTATCGCGGAATTCGCCCCGCGCCGGGTTATCCAGCCTGCCCCGACCACTCCGAAAAGAGTGAGCTCTTCGAGCTCTTGCACGCGGAGAAGAACACCGGCATCCGGCTCACGGAGAACTTCGCCATGTCGCCGGCTGCTTCCGTGTGCGGTCTTTATTTTGCCCATTCCGAAGCACAGTATTTCGCCGTCGGCAAAATCGACCGCGACCAAGTGGAAGATTACCACCGCCGAAAGGGGATGGACCTGCGCCACGTGGAGCGCTGGCTCCGCCCCAACCTCAATTACGATCCGGACCTGCAAGAGGCGAGCCGCGAGAGTTATCAGGCGCCTTTGGCCCGTGCGACCCAATGAAAATCAACGTTTTCGTCACGTAGGGGCACGCCATGGCGTGCCCCTACAACGGCGGGCCTGGGTGATTTTTCGAGAGAGTGCGGGAGTGACTGCCTTGTCGTAGCGCGCGATCACCCCAGGATCAATTTGGCGATGGTTTGGAGCTGCATGAATGATGTGCCTTCGTAGATTTTTCCGATCTTCGAGTCGCGGAGATATTTCTCGGCAGGATAATCCTTGGTGAACCCATATCCGCCATAGACCTCGAGGCATTCAGAGGCCACACGCTCGGCCACTTGGGAACAGAAATACTTGACCATGGCGGCTTCTTTCAGGAACGGCAGGCGCGCGTCCTTCAGTCGAGCGGCGTTGTAAACCATCAGCCGCGCCGCTTCCACTTCAGTGGCGAGGCGGGCAAGCTGAAACTGGATCGCCTGAAATTCGGCAATAGGCTTGCCGAATTGTTTACGCTCTTTGGCATAAGCGATCGCGTGTTCGAGGGCGCCGCGCGCCACGCCGAGCATCTGTGCGCCGATGCCGATGCGCCCTTCGTTCAGAGTTTCGATCGCCACCTTGTAGCCCTTGCCCACTTCACCCAGCACATTCGTCTGCGGAAGGCGGCAATCTTCCAGGAGCAATTCGCAGGTTGAAGAGGCGCGTATCCCCAGCTTGTCTTCTTTCTTGCCCACGGTGAAGCCCGGAGTGTCGCGCTCGATGAGGAACGCGGTGATGCCTTTGTAGCCGAGTTCGGGATTGAGGTTCGCGAAAACGATGAATAACCCGGCCTCTTTGGCGTTGGTGATCCAAAGCTTGCGCCCGTTCAAGACGAAGTGGTCGCCATCCTGGCGGGCGCGGGCGGCGAGCGCAAACGCATCGCTGCCGGAACCCGCTTCCGAGAGTGCGTAAGCGCCCACGGTGTCACGCGCCAGGCGCGGGAGGTATTTCTGCTTCTGCGCTTCGCCACCCCAGCGTTCGACGGCATTGTTCACCAGCGTATTCTGGACGTCGACCACCACGCCCGCCGAAGCATCTACCCGCGAGAACTCTTCAATGGCCAGAGCGGCGATGAAGAAAGTTCCCCCGCCACCCCCGTAAGCTTCCGGAACGGCCAGACCCATAAACCCCTGCTCGAAGAATTCCCCCATCAACTCGTGATTGAAAATGCCCTCACGGTCCATCTGTTCGACGTGCGGACGAATTTCGTTTTCGGCGAATTCGCGCGCCGCCGCCTGGAACATCCGTTCTTCCTCGCTGAGTACCGTCAGCGGTGCTGTTGAGGATAGTAGTGAAGAAGCGATGTCGGCCATTGGAACCCCCAAGTCGTGGTGTGTTGGCCCGGCCTGCAGTGCGCGCTGGGTGTTGGCTTCATGTGCGCGGCTGCCCTCCGGAGGCACAAGCAAATGCTACGCGCCGCCGTCAAAGGAGGCAAGCGATTTGTCACAACATGTGCACGACTCTCGATTTCCGGGACATCGGGCGGTTTGTTCTGGTATACTCCCTCGGCTCAGGGCTCGCTCGCCAGGCACGAAAGAGTCATCTGGCCTGAGCTTCGATAGACATGCCTTGCCGGTCATCGGCAAGGGTTTGGCAGGCCCCACCCTACTCGTTGCGATTGCCGCCCACGGCTTGTCGTCCCTGGCATGCATCCTGCTGCAGGAATCAGTTCCGATGCTTTTCAAATCTCTCAGCGCCGCCGTCTTCGGCATTGACGCTTACCCGGTCGAGGTCGAGGTGGATATTTCCGCCGGCTTGCCCAATTTCACCACCGTGGGCCTGCCCGACGCCGCGGTGCGCGAGAGCCGCGAGCGCATCCAATCCGCCATCAAGAATTGCGGGCTGGAGTTTCCATTTCAAAGGATCACCGTCAACCTCGCCCCAGCAGACGTGAAGAAGGAAGGATCCGGATTTGACCTGGCCATCGCGCTGGGAATTCTGGGCACCACAGGGGTTCTCCTGAAATCCGACCTCAAGAACACCCTGTTCTTGGGGGAACTCTCGCTCGATGGCGGCCTGCGACCCATCAAGGGCGCTCTTTCGATTGCCGCCATGGCGCGGCAGAAGGGCATCCAGCGCCTGGTGCTGCCGCTCGAGAATGCCAGCGAGGCGGCAGTGGTGGAGGAGTTGAAAGTCTATGGCCTGCGCTCTTTGCCGGAGGCCCTGGACTTCATCAATGAAACGCGCGAATTCGTGCCGGCCAAAGTGGACTCCGCCGCCCTGCTGGCTCAGGCCGGCCAGTACAACGTGGACTTCCGCGACGTCAAAGGGCAACTTCACGCCAAGCGAGCCATTGAAGTGGCCTCGGCGGGAGGCCACAACATCCTGATGATTGGCCCGCCCGGCGCCGGAAAGACCATGCTGGCGAAACGCATCCCAACGATTCTGCCGCCCCTGACCTTCGATGAAGCAATTCAGACCACCAAAATCCACAGCGTGGCCGGGCTGCTCGAATCGGGCGGAGGGCTCGTCGGCACCCGCCCCTTTCGCTCCCCTCACCACACCATTTCGGATGCCGGATTGATTGGCGGTGGGGCCATTCCACGTCCCGGAGAAGTGAGCCTGGCGCATAACGGCCTGCTTTTCCTCGACGAGTTGCCGGAATTCCAGCGCAACGTGCTGGAGGTGATGCGCCAGCCCGTCGAGGACGGCATGGTCACTATCTCGCGCGCCGCTATGTCCCTGACCTTCCCGTCGCGCTTCATGCTGGCCGCCGCGATGAACCCTTGCCCTTGCGGCTTCTTGAACGATCCTTCGCGCGAGTGCACCTGCACTCCGCCGCTCATTCAGCGCTACGTCTCGAAGATTTCGGGGCCGCTGCTGGACCGCATCGATATTCACATCGATATGCCGGCCGTCCGCTTTCAAGAGCTGAGGCAGGGCTCAGGCGGAGAAGGCTCTCAGGAGATCCGCGAGCGCGTCATTAAAGCGCGCCAGCGGCAGTTGCGCCGCTTCGCCGGCGAGAAAATGTACTGCAACGCGCAGATGAGCTCGCGGCAGATTCGCAAGTATTGCAACATCCCCCCTGATTGCGAGCGATTGCTTGAGAGCGCCATGTCCCGCCTGGGCCTGAGCGCCCGCGCCCACGATCGCATCCTCAAAGTGGCGCTGACCATCTCCGACCTCGCCGCCGCTGACTCGATCGGCACAGACCACATTTCCGAAGCCATTCAATACCGTTCGCTCGACCGCAATTATTGGGCGTGAGAAAATCTGGTACAATTGAAACCGGCACGAGTTTGTGGCAGCCTATGGCACAAAGCACCTTACTGAGTCCCGTTACCGAAAATGAACCTAAACCTGGAATCGAGCAGACCTACAGCTCAGACGGTGTGGACCTGACCCTGATTCGTTGGATGCTGTCGCTCACCCCTGCCGAGCGCCTGCAAGTCCTTCAGCAATCTGTCGAGTCTCTCCTGAGTCTCCGCGATGCCAGCGCCAACCGCTAACTATCTCGCAATCCTGAAAACCCTTCACCAGCACAAGGTGAAGTTCATCATTGTCGGTGGGGTTTGTGCCGTTCTGCACGGCGCCCCGATGGCGACTTTTGATCTCGACGTGGTCCATTCCCGCGAGCCGGACAACCTCGCACGCCTCTCGGCAGCCTTGGAAGAGTTGCACGCCCACTATCGCATTCCCGGCCACCGCGAAATGAAACCCGGCCCTTCCCATCTTGCCTCTGAAGGACATCAGCTATTGATGACCCGCTTCGGGCCGCTCGACCTTCTTGGAACCATCGGAAAGGGTCGCGAATACAACCAGCTTCTCCAAGAAACTGTGGAAATGGAGGTTGGTCCGGGACTCAAAGTT